>NZ_CP017706.1:1524256-1848512 GCF_002706375.1 Lactobacillus amylovorus DSM 20531 | reverse complement strand
GCTACTCAAGAGGTATTAGATCAAATGCCACTTGTTAACACGACTTTTTCTCCAAAAAAAGAAGATTGCGTACCTACTGCCATTGTTGATGGTACGGTGTTGCAAGGCATCCCTCATGATCCCAAAGCAAGGCAACTAGGCAGTGATTGCGGCTCCGCTGGACTTTTCTCCAACATGCGTGATCTAATCACCTTTAGTCAAGGATACTTAGGTCTTAAGCGAGATGTTCTTCCTTTTAGCCAAGATACTGTCAGCCAATTATTCGATGACAAAACACCTAGAGGTGTTAAGCCACGTTCATGGGGCTGGGACCTACGCTTTGATCCTAAACAAAATTCCCCCATCATTTTACATACTGGTTTTACCGGTACTTTGATCATTCTCGATCGACTAAAACAAACAGGTTTGATTTTGCTAACTAACCGCGTGCATCCCACTGGTCACAACACTATCTTCCTGGCCATGCGCGAAAAAATTATCCGTAGTTTCCTCGCAGAAAATTCCAAAGCATAGAAAAAAGACGACTGTGTGTCAGCCGTCTTTTTATCTCTCACTAAATTTCATCATCCGCCTATTATTATAACTTATTTTCTTTATCTAGCCTAATTTATTTAGCTTTTTCTGCTCTAAACATTTTCCAATAACTAAACATAATGATCAAACTCATCAGCAAAGTAAAGCAAAAGGCTGCTTGACTACCTTGAGCTGTAGCCATTATATAAGAACCATGACCTTGTTTTTGCCAAACTGACATAATTGAAGCAAGGATGGTCGTACCAACTGAACCGGCAAGCTGTTGACTAGTTTGACAAACAGCGGTGGCGTCAGCACGCAACTTACCTGTTTCTACCTTTAAAGCTTCCGCCATAGTATTACTGAAAGACATTCTGTTACCCATCATCATAATGCCATAGAAAATTATGATCATCATTGCACTTAGGTTCAAACCAAAAATAGCAAATAATAAACAACTAAGAGCCATAAAAAAGCCACCTAGATACAATGGTAATTTAGCACCACGTTTATCATATAAGCTACCAAAATATGGGTTAAGTAAACCAGCAATAATACTTCCTGGAAGTAATACCAAGCCACCAACCAGTGAACTTTGTTTACCTACAATTTGGATATAGTTAG
The DNA here is from genome assembly GCF_002706375.1 of Lactobacillus amylovorus DSM 20531. Classification (NCBI taxonomy): domain Bacteria; kingdom Bacillati; phylum Bacillota; class Bacilli; order Lactobacillales; family Lactobacillaceae; genus Lactobacillus; species Lactobacillus amylovorus. The sequence goes on along the minus strand of NZ_CP017706.1, from coordinate 1,847,375 downwards.
GCAAAACGAAACTGATACCAATATTGTTAAATTGCAAAAGAAAGTATGCTAGTGCCCCAAAAACAAAGGCTTTTTGTTTAAATACTGCTAAATCCAATAATTTTTTGGATGATTTTTGTGATAATTTTACAAAAGCCCATACTAATAAGGCGGTAACTACTAACAAAATCCATAATAGTGGATTAGCCATGCCATAGCTAATTTGGTTAACGCCCAATGTTAAGGTGATGAATGCTGCAGCTAATGTAATAAATGAGAGATAATCAAAACTACTCTTAACTTGATCATGATATTTCCCTATTACTGGTGTTCCAGCAACAAATGCAATCAGAGCAAAAATAGTAACGAAAACAAAGATCCAACGCCAGTTTAGATAGAAGGTAGTAATACCACCAAAGGCAGGCCCTAAGGTTGGTGCCATTGCGACAACTAAACCAGCGATTCCCATATAAACGCCCCACTTAGATCGTGGCATAATCTCCGTTACCAAGTTGAACATTAGTGGCGTACTTAAGCCAGCACCTAATGCGGAAATCAGTCTGCCCAAAAGCAAAATTGGAAAGTTAGGTGCAATCGCACTAATAACGCTACCTACCATAAAGCCAACACAGGCAATGATAAATAACTGTCTAGCAGTAAAACGGTCATTTAAATAGGATGAACAAATCATAATAATGGCGATCATCAATAAATAGCCCGTTGTCGTCCACTGAATAGTATCAAGCGACACTTTGAATTCTTTCATCATGGTCGGAAATGTAACGTTTAAACTTGTTTCCGTCAAAATTCCTACAAAAGACATAAAAGCCGCGGATAAAACAGCCAAAATATTTTTTGTGCTCTTTTTCATAATCTCTTCCTTCATAAATAATCAAACAAAAAGAGTAGAAACTAATCGGGTTTCTACTCTTTCTTTAATTGGTAAAACCAATTATATTAAAACGCATACTATCAAATATGCTGAGTAAAGCTAATTATTAAAGACGCTTAGCTAAATCGTCGTGTAAGTTTTCGTAACCTGGCTTGTTAAGAAGACCAAACATGTTACGCTTGTAAGCTTCAACACCTGGTTGGTTGAATGGGTTGATACCGTTCAAATAACCTGAAATAGCAATAGCTAATTCGAAGAAGTAAATCATGTAACCTAAAGTATGTGCTGATTGGTCTGGAATGTTAACAGTCATAACTGGAACACCACCGTCAGTGTGAGCCAAAACAACACCTTCGTAAGCACGGTCGTTTACGTAGTTCAAGCTCTTGCCTTCCAAGAAGTTAAGTTGGTCAAGGTTCTTTTCATCGCCTGGGATCTTAACGTCGTGGCGTGGGTTTTCAACACGGATAACAGTTTCGAACAAGTTACGTAAACCTTCTTGGATGTATTGGCCAAGTGAGTGAAGGTCAGTAGTGAAGTTAGCACTTGATGGGTAAATCCCCTTTTGGTCCTTACCTTCTGATTCACCCATTAATTGCTTGCACCATTCACCAAACATTCTAAGGCTTGGTTCATAGTTTTCAACAATTTCAGTAGTGTAACCCTTACGGTAAAGGATGTTACGAAGTGCTGCGTATTGGTATGGTGAGTTCTTTGACAAATCAGTGTCAGTGTAGTCAGCACGAGCGTCTGCAGCACCTTTCATTAATTCGTCAATGTCAGCACCTGAAGCAGCGATTGGAAGTAAACCAACAGCTGAAAGAACACTGTAACGACCACCAACGTCATCTGGAACTACGAATTCTTCGTAACCTTCTGCGTCAGCTTCAGTCTTCAAAGCACCCTTTTGACGGTCAGTAGTTGCGTAAATTCTCTTGGCAGCTTCTTCTTTACCGTACTTCTTGATTAACTTGTCTTTGAAGATTCTGAATGCTACTGATGGTTCAGTAGTAGTACCTGACTTAGAAATTACGTTAATGCTGAAGTCCTTGTCGCCTAACCATTCGATTAAGTCGTAAAGGTATGAACCTGAAAGTGAGTTACCACAGAAGACAACAGTTGGCATATCACTGTCAACCTTGCCGTAGAAGTTGCTGTTCAAGAATTCAATTGCAGCTTGTGCACCAAGGTATGAACCACCAATACCGATACAAATTAAAACATCTGAATCGTTTTGAATCTTCTTGGCAGCCTTCTTGATACGAGCGAATTCATCCTTGTCGTAATCTACTGGCAAATTAAGCCAACCACGGAAATCGTTACCAGCACCAGTACCTTCACGGAGTTCAGTGTTAGCAGCGTTTACCATTGCTTGCATTTCACTTAATTCATTTTCGTGAACAAATGGAGTTAATTTACTACTATCAAATTTAATTAAACTCATAAATCTGCTTCCTAACTATAAAAAATGTTTACAACCCTATTTTAACAATCTTATTTAATGAATACCAGTCTCAAAGTACAAGCGCATTCATTTTTTTCGAAACAAACGATAAATTAAATAGCCTAAAACGGCACCGCAGGTATTAAAGAAGACATCATCAATATCGCTTACGCCGGTTTCCAATAAAAACTGCAAAGTTTCAATATTAATTGAAAAGAGCATCCCTATTAACACAGTCTTAACAAACGACTGCTTCTTGGAAAATACAATTGGAAACAGGATACCAAATGGTACAAAGCAAAGAATATTGCCGAATGAATTATAAAAGAAGTCCAGCCTGCTAGGAGCATACACTAATTTCCAGGTTTCTTTCATAAAGACTAAATTAACATCGCTAAGTGGCCTGTTGAAATTAAAAACGAGCTGCCAAGGGAAATACGTATCTCGGAAAGTCGTTAACATCAAAACCAGAATCATATAAAATGCAAATATCCAAACACTAGCTTCTGATTTAAGTGAACGTCTTCTGCGAATAAAAAGAAGCCAGATTAAGCGTAAAACAGCAAAAATCAAAAAATAAAAAACTGTTTTATCTAATGCCATTAAAGTCAACTTAACTAAAGCGAAATGATTGATACTGGTCGCATATTGTTTTGCTAGAAAATTATATATTGGGCCAAAAAATAGCATGCTCTGCCTCTTTCCAAGTTATTCCTATAAAATTATACCCACTTTTTAATAACTAAATTATTAAAAAAGAGATAACTATTAGCAAAACGTTGTTTTAACCCAGCTTAACCTTTAAAATTAATGTTTGTTAAGGAGTTAATTATATGAAGAAAAAGAAAATCATCGCTTTTATCCAAACTAGACCTGGCTTTTTAGCACTGCTAGTTTTCTGCTTTTGGGTAAAATACATTTTTGCTGCTTATTTCGACTTTAATTTAGGACTAACTGATCCTTATCAGCACATTATCATGTGGCTCAGTCCTATCGGAACAGCAATCATCCTTATCAGTATCGGTTTTTATTTTCCAAGACCAATCGTGTCATACATTGCAATGCTGGTGATGGATTTTGCCAATACTGCATTATTATTTGCCAACATCATTTACTACCGGCAATTCACGGATTTCCTAACCATCAAAACAATGACCAATGCTGGCAAAGTATCACAGGGATTAGGTAAAAGTACCGTTGCCCTGCTTCATCCCAGCGATATCATTATTTGGATAGATCTAGTCATCATCATTACCCTTTTGATCATTCATAAAATTAAAATTGATCAAAAGTCATACGGTTTATCAATGTCTTTGGCTATTACCTCCATTGGTGCACTTCTGACCACCATAAACATCTTCTTAGCCGAAACGTCTCGTCCTCGACTTTTGCGTAATACTTTTGATCGTTCCTACGTAGTTAAATATTTAGGTGTCGATACTTTTACCGCTTATGACGGAATTAAAAGTGCTCAAAATGGTCAGGTAACCAGAAATGCTAACGCTTCAGATTTAAACAATATTCTGAATTTCACCAAGCAAAATTATGCCGCTCCTTCTTCTTCATATTTTGGCATTGAGAAAAATCGCAATGTAATCGTGATTCACCTTGAAAGTTTCCAACAGTTTTTGATCAATCTTAAGGTTAACGGTAAAGAAGTAACCCCATTTTTAAACTCGTTATACAAGAATAAACATACCATTAGCTTCTGTAACTTTTACCATCAAGTAGGTCTAGGCCGTACCAGTGATGCAGAAAACATGCTTGAAACTGGCACATATGGTATTTCAGACGGTTCGCTTTTTACTTCATTGGGTTCAGAAAATACATTCCAGGCCGCACCTCAAATTTTGCGCCAGGATGGTTACACTTCAGCCGTCTTCCATGGCAACGTAGGTACTTTTTGGAACAGAAATGATGTCTATAAAAACATGGGCTACAATTATTTCTTCGACAAAAACTATTACTCTACACAGCCTAAAGATGCTAGTGGCTATGGTTTAAAAGATAAACTGTTCTTTGCCGAAAGTATTAAATACCTAGAACAGATGCAGCAACCGTTCTACACTAAATTTATTACGGTTACTAACCACATTCCGTTCAATTTGGATAAAGAAGATCAAGATCCTAACTTTAAGACTACAAATACTACGGATCAAACCATCAATAATTATTTTGTAACGGCTCACTACCTTGATGAAGCAATTCGTGAATTCTTCAATTACCTTAAATCTTCTGGTTTATACAAGAATACCATGGTAGTAATTTATGGTGACCACTATGGTTTAAGCAATTCAGAAAATGAAACTTTAGCTCCAATTATCGGCGAAAGTTCTGATACTTGGAATACTTACAACAACGTCCAAATGCAACGTGTGCCATTCATGATTCATGCTAATAATCTTAAGGGACAAATCAATCATGAAGTCGGTGGTGAAATTGACGTTTTACCTACTCTACTTCATTTGCTTGGCGTTAATACAAAAGACTACATTCAATTCGGAAATGACTTGCTTTCACCTCACAGACAAAATTGGGTAGTCTTTAGAAACGGCACAATCGTTAGTTCCAAGTACGTCATTGTTGGTGCCAAAGGAATCAAGGGTACTGTCTATGACCGTAAAAATGGTAAACAGATTATCAACTTTACCCCTCAAGAAAAGAAAGAAATTGCGGAACTAGCCAAAAAGGGTAAAAACTCCTTGCGCTACTCAGATCTATTAAACAATCACAACCTGTTGCGCTTCTACACGCCTAAGGGCTTTATCCCAGTAGATCCAGATCAATTTAATTATTCTGAGAACTATCGAAGAATGATCAATATTAGACAGCAACTTGCAGGCCATTCTACTTCCCTCTATAGCAGACACCACGGTTCAACTACTAGCCTCTATAAAACTGATGCACCAGAACTAAAAGGTCGCCAAGAGGAAATTGATCAAGTCTCTGAAGTGATAAAAAACAACAGCAGTAAAAATTCCGCTACAAGCAGTAGCAGTGAAGATGACCAATAAAAATAGCCTGGAAAAATATTTCCAGACTATTTTTTTATTTTTCAACAAATTGTTCAAAGCCTTTATCATAAAAAACTACGGTAAATGTCGAACCTTTGCCAGGCTCTGATTCAACAGTTACTTTACCACCATGTTGCTTAATTAAAGATGATACTATCGCTAAACCTAGACCGGATTCTCCCGTGCCCATTCGTGCTCTAGACGGATCAGCCTTGAAGAAACGTTCAAAGATATACTTAATTTGATCTTTGCTCATTCCAATACCATTATCTTTAACTGACAGCACAGTCGCATGTACCATGCGTTCTCCTTTAATTTCGATCTTGCCATCATGGGTAAACTGAATGGCATTTTGAACCAAGTTGACCATTACTTGAGTGAAACGATCACGATCAGCATAGATTGGCAAATCATCAGGAGCTATTACTTCCAGCTCATCATTGGCCTTTTCAGCATTTTGACTAAGCTGAGATTTCAGATCTTGCAAAATTGGTGTAGCATTGAAGTTAGTCTTAATCAAATTGATTTGATTATTGCGAATCTTTTCGTAATCCAGATTTTCATTAACCAGACGAATTAAACGCTTAGTTTCTCTCTGCATCAAAGCAATCGATTTTGGTTTAGACTCTTCTGGAATCGCATCATATTGCAAGCCTTCTAAAATGCCGTTAATCGTAGTTAGCGGCGTTCTCATTTCATGAGCCGCATCTGCCATAAATTGATCTCGCCGTTTTTCTTGCGCCTTAACTTCCTCATTGGACTGTTTTAAAGCTTGAACCATCTTATTGAAGTTCTCTGCCAACTGGTCAATTTCATCGCTATCTTTATGTTGAATCTGCACATTAAAGTTACCAGAAGCAACCTTTTGTGTTGCCCGAGAGAGCCGCTTGATTCGTTTGGTTGAATAATATGAAATAATAAAACTTAAGATCAAACCAACTGCCACGGTCATTAATAATGCTCTCAACAAATTACGTTTAGCCATGTAAATTGGTCGTTCAACATGAGTAACTCGTGAACTAATCCAAGCTACACCTACTAAGTTTTTACCATTCATCCAAGGAACAAGCACACCAGTATATGCATCCTTAGTGGACCTAATAGGTGATTGTTCATTATGATTATTTTGAATACGAATTTCTTGGCCAGTCTTTAACGTAGCAAAAACGTTCTTGGACAGTTGAACTTTGGCATTAACCTTAGGATAGATTTGCTCGTTTTTATCATTAAAAATACGCAAATGAACATCTTCACCACGCAACACAAACTCTAATTGATTTAAGAAATTATTATTAAGCAGTGCCGTGCCATTTTTTCCATCAGCTTCAGCCAAATCACCCAGCGATTCTGCATAGCCTTCCATTCGCTGATAATTTTGCATATACGCTTGATTACGCGCATAACCAATTTCGGAATAACCAATAATCGAAATAGTCGTTACGATTATCAGTAAGAAACCTAGCATGTTTTGATAAATTAATTTCATTATTTTGCCTGTGAATCATCAAATTTATAACCGACGCCCCAAACAGTTTGGATCACTTTAGCTCCAACCTTTTCGAGCTTTTGACGCAACTTCTTAATGTGGGCATCTACGGTTCTTTCCTCACCGTAATATTCATAGCCCCACACCAATTCCAAAAGCTGATCACGCGAAAAGACTTGCTTAGGCTTTTGTGCCATCGTATAAAGCAAGTCAAATTCTTTAGGTGTTAAATCGGTCACAGGCTGAGCGTCGAATAAGACTTCACGTCTACTCTTTGAAATCTTTAAGTGCTCAGTTTCAATATCATAGTCTTGCTTCTTTTCTTGCGGAAGTGCAGGCTTTTCCTCCATCATTACTCGACGATGAAGAGCCTTAATTCTAGCAATTAAGGCAATTGGACTAAAAGGCTTAGTGACATACTCGTCGGCTCCGATACCTAAACCGAGTACTTGATCTGATTCACTGCCTCTTGCAGTAAGCATGATAATTGGAACAGTAGGAGAAATTGCTCTTACTTCCTTGGCCACTTGAATTCCGTCTTTTTTAGGCAAATTCAAGTCTAGCGTAATCAAATCATACTTATCCGCATTTTCTTTAAACATATCGACGGCTTCGACACCGTCGACAGCAATATCTTGTTCCCAGCCTTCCTTTTTGAAAAACATTCCCATCATTTCAGCGACGGAATTGTCATCTTCAACCATTAATATTTTCAAACTCATTATCGATCCCTAAATCCCTTTGTTCTTTGACGTTTCACTTTATCGGGATCGACATAGTCAGGTGGCAATTCGTGTCGTTTAAGCAGAAACTTTTTCAAGCTTTTTTCTGTATAAACAATTGGCAACAAGATAAACAAATAAAAAGTTAATAGCCAAATGAGAAAATAGCGATCCCAATTCAAAAAGTGAATAATTAAACCAATCACAACTTGAATCAAGCCAAAGAGAATACAATATAAACTCGCCCTTCTTTGGGCAAATTTAAAGCTCTCTTTATTGACTTGCGCCAGATAAGATAAATAACCATAAATTCGATTAGGTCTTTTAGCTGGCGAAATCAGCCAAAGTATCCCAATCACCATCATAATTAAGCCACAAGCGACATAGATCACAAATTCTCACTCCTAATTCTGATAAATTAAAACGGTTATCCCTCACCAGGTGCAGACATAACTATTCTCATTTTACCAGTGAATGTGAATTTCTTCATCTCATTTGGAATAATTAAATTAGTTCCCATCTTTAAATCGTATGATTTGCCATCAGCTTCAAGTTTACCTTCGCCCTTGATTACTGATACCAAAAGATATGGATGGTTGTTCAAACCGGTCTTCCAAGTACCGTCAAGATCGATTTGCCATAAGTAAAAGTGTGGTGAAACTGGTGGTTTTACGCAAGTCTTAATTTCTGCATCTTGATCCTTGCTGGTTTTAACATCAAGCTTTGGATCAACATGTGGTACAGTCGTGACATCAATTGACTTTTGGGTGTGAAGTTCACGCTTCTTGCCAGTCTTCTTGTCTACACGATCGTAGTCGTACAAACGGTAAGTAACGTCACTTGATTGTTGAGTTTCAATTACCAAGCATCCCTTAGTCAAAGCGTGAATTGTACCTGCAGGAACATAGAAGAAGTCGCCAGCTTTTACTGGAACTTTTCTAAGAAGCTTGTCCCATTCACCCTTGTGAATCATGTCTGCTAATTCTTCGCGAGTCTTAGCATGGTGACCATAAATAATGTAGGCACCTGGATCGGCTTGCATGACGTACCAACTTTCAGTTTTACCTGAGTCATTTTCCACCTTGCGAGCATAGTCATCGTCAGGGTGCACTTGAACTGATAAGTTATCGTTAGCGTCCAAGAATTTTACCAAAAGTGGGAATTCTTTAGCTTTAGGATTGCCAAAAAGTTCTGGGTGCTTTAAGTAAACATCTCTAAGTGACATGCCCTTAAGTGGGCCTTCAGTTACAGTTGAAGCATCATCCTTATAGCCGGAAATAATCCAGGCTTCGCCAACTTTTCCATCCGGAATATCATAGTTAAAAATATCCTTTAATTTACGACCGCCCCAAATCTTAGGTCTAAAGTACGGGGTTAAAAATAATGGTTCCATTTAAATCACCTCATATAAAGTATATACTTTAAGGTAAAAGAAATGAAACCCTTTTCTCAATTATATATACTTTTTTCTTTACATGTAAAGCTATTTGCTATACTTACTAATTCCTGTGGCTAAACGGTCCATCCCATCTTTAACCATTTCTAGTGGACAAGCCAAATTAATTCGGATAAAGTCATGACCATCACCGCGATAAATACTACCGGCAGAAACAATCAAACCAGTTTCTTCTCTAATAAAGTTAACTAGTTTTTTTGAGTTATCAGTTATTTCATGTACATCAATCCACATTAAGTAAGTAGCGGTACCTGAAATCACCTTTGCAGTTGGGATTTTAGCCTGAATAAATTCAGCTGCATAATCAAAATTATCATTTAATTGTGCTTTCAATCCCTTCAGCCAGTCATGGCCTTGTTCATAAGCAGCAATGGTTGCGGGAATAGCTAACAGATTAGGTTCAGCTACTTCATCGCTATTTAAGCCGCGGCTCACCATTTCACGCAAATTTTCGTCTGGAACAATTGCAGTAGCGGCATGAAGAGCAGCCACATTAAAGGTCTTACTTGGTGAAACAAGTGAGATCACGCTCTGCTTAGCTGGCCCCTCAACTGAAAATGCTGGTGTATAATCAGGGCCCTTTCTAACTAAATCGCCGTGAATTTCATCTGAGAGCAAAGTTACGTGATGCTTGTGACACAAATCTGCGATTCTTTGTACTTCTTCTGCCGTCCAAACCTTGCCTACTGGATTATGAGGATTGCAGAAAATCATTAAGGTAGTCAAAGGCTCGGCTAACTTTTGTTCTAAGTCTTGCCAATCGACTGCATATTTTTCACCGTCGAATTGCAAATCACTTGATAAAACGTGACGTCCATTATTCAAAATGGAATTATAAAAAATATTGTAAACAGGTTCTTGTACTAAGACATTGTCACCGATGTGTGAAATACGACGAACAATTGAAGAAATTGCTGGTACAACACCTGTAGTAAAAATCATCCATTCATTTTTTGGACGATGGTTGTGTTCAGTTTCATACCAATCAGCTACTTCATTAAAGTAATCATCTTTAGGAAATTCATAGCCAAATGCACCCAAAGCAATTTTTTCTTTCATCGCAGCAGTTATTTCCGGTGCAGTCTTAAAGTCCATGTCTGCGATCCACATTGGCAATTCGCCTGGCTTAACATCCCACTTTACAGAATCAGTATGCGTTCTGTCTGGAGCATTTACAAAATCATATTGCATATTATCACTAGTCCTTTGGTTCTTGATTCATATCTGATTGATTAACCTTTTTACCAATTTTGGGACAATCAATAATCGTCTTTGCAGGATCAATCTTGTTAGGATCCATGATTAAAGTACCGATTTCAGGAGCGACAAGCTTACCTGAAATTGGATTCTTTACACTATCGATTTTGGCATCCAGTTCCATATCCATGTTAGAAACTTTTTCGAAAGCCAAATCTGTATGGATGAGTGAACTATTTTTGATTTCAAGTTGATCAATATAATTTAATCCTTGATCACTTTCAATTTTACAATTAATGAACTTAATATTGTTAGTATTCCAAGCTAAATATTCACCATCAATAATTGAATCATAAATTGTAACGTTCTTACAGTTCCAAAACGCATCTTTAGATACAAAAGTTGAATTATGAACTTCAATATTTTCGGCACCGTCAAAGACGTAGTTGCCAATTACACTTACATTATCAAGGTAAATATTTTTACTATCTTTACCAAAATAATCACCGTTGATTTGAGAATTAGTAATTCTAATATCGTCACAAGTCCACATTGTTTCTTCAGCATCAGCAAAATGAACATTATCTAAAGTGATATGACTAGCTCTTCTGAACAACTTTGGTGCTTGCAACGCACTGTTTTTAATTGAAATATTTTTAGTGTACCAAATACCACTTCTAGACATTGTTTCGAAAGTTGTATTTTCTACATTGACATTTTCATCGTACCAAAGAGGATATTTCCACTTAAAAATTGAATTTTTTAAAGTAATATTTGTTGCTTCTTTTAATGGTGATTCACCTTCACCAAAAGTTATACCTTCTAAGTTGGCGTCATTTAAGCCGTAAAGGATTCTTTCCCCTTCAAAATATCTATTCTTAATTCCTCTCATTATTTTTCTCCGTGTATTTAATATGCTTAATTTCATTTTTAACTATGATAATTGTACAAGCCCTTGCCAATAATGTTTAATACTTATTTTTAGCATTAGTAAATAACTAAAAGTTATAGTAAAAAATAATAAAAAAGCTTTGCTAGGATACTGAACTGAGACCTAAAAATTAGACAGTTTAAAATACAGGATTAATAGAGGCTTGATTCCGATATTCTTTCGGAGTTAAGCCTTTTAATCTGCTCTTTATCCTTTCTTCGTTATAGTATTCGATATATTCTTCGATTGCTTGAGCTAATTCTTGAAGACTATGGTACTTGTATTCTTGATCATAGAACATCTCTGTTTTGAGCAAGCCAAAGAAGTTTTCCATTAGCCCATCATCCATGGAATTACCTTTTCTAGACATGCTTTGAGTAATACCATGAAGCTTTAAAGCACGCTGATATCTTGGACTTTGGTATTGACAGCCCTGATCAGTATGAAAGATGCAATTATTAAGAGCCGTTTCCTTGGCAAAAGCCCTATCAAGCATTGTCATTACTAACTCCATGTCTGGATGTTTGGAAATAGTGTAAGAGACTATATCGCCTCCACAACCATCCAAAATAGGTGATAGATAAAGCTTTTCACCATTGAGGTGAAATTCAGTAATGTCAGTGTACCATTTCATGTTGGGCATTGGTGCAAAGAAATCACGACGAATTAAATTAGGGGCTATCTTGCCAATAGTTCCCTTGTAGCTTGAATACTTACGCTTGTTGCGTCTGATACCCTTAAGACCCAATTTATGCATCCAGTAACGGACTGTTTTCTCAGTAATATTCCAGCCTTCTTTTATTAACTGGAGTGCCACTCGACGATAGCCATAGCGTCCTTTGTGACGATTAAATATTTCCTTGATCCTTGCAATAAGTTTGGAACGCTTGGGCTTCTTAGGCTTTCGTTTAATTATTTTATAGTAAGAACTTCTGGCAATCGTAGGCAGCTCTGGATGCTCTGAAATTGCATCTAAGACATAGTTCAAGCTAACCTTAAATTCATGCCTTAGATCAGTAATTGCCTTAGCTATTTCTTTCGATCTTTGTCTTGATCCAAGGCCTTCAGTTTTTTTACGTATTCGTTCACAATACGCAATCGCAAGTTTTCTTCTTTCAGCTTTTGGATCTCTTTCTCCAATTCCTTGCGTGATTTTTGAGTCTCTTTGATCACGGGCAGGGCGTCCTTTCTGTTTGATAATGACATTATACCCGTTTTCCTTATATTCTCTAAGCCAAATACTAAGTGTGCCAATACTCTTAAGCCCCAGTTCTAGTGATACTTGTACATATGACTTGGTACTGAAAACAGCTTGCTCAATTGCTTGTTCTTTAAATTCCTTAGAATAAACCTGATAAGGCCTATCTAAAACATTGATTCCATACATATCAATTAATCTAAGCATGTAATCCAAATTAGCTACATTCGTTTTATATGTTTTAGACAACTGACTTATTGAAATCTTTTCATCTTTCCATTTACGATAAATTTCTATTTTCTGTTCTTTATTAAATTTAGACATAGTAAAGACCTAAAAGTGTCTCACTTTTAGGTCTCACTTCATACTTTCCTAACAAAGCTTTCTTCTTATCTATGGAGATGTTTGGTATTCATTTTATTTATGCGTCCCTTTTACTAATAATTTATAAGTATGTATAACCTAAAAATAAAACCAACGCCCTACAATGTTGGTTAACATAAACAATGATATAAATCTATTACAGCTAAATATCTAAGATTAGCCTACCTACACAACAAAAATAATTCTGTAGACTTCACGAAAATATGAAGCTTAATATGAAGTCTTTTTTAGGCTTCATATTTGATTTCAACTAATTCAACAAAACAAAAATGCTTTAATATCAATGTTTCTAGCATGTTGACATTAAAGCATTTTCTTATCTATGGAGATGAGGGGAATTGAACCCCTGTCCAAACGCAGCTCGTCACTGACCTCTACGATCATAGTTATATTACTTGAACTTTACTAGTCCAAAACGCCATATAACAGGGCTAGTATGGACTAGCTAACCTGCTAAGACTCTTTTCAACTATTCAGGTGAGGTAGTTAAACGTAACTCGCTAAGTTGATACTCAGTGTCAGCCACGAGTAAACCGACAAAGAGCAACGCATGCGCTAAATTAAGCAGCTAATGCGTAAGAATTTTTGTTATTTGCAGTTATATTTAACTGTAACGTTTTTACGTAGACGTAACCTACGAACCGCAGTCAATGCGAGTCTACGCCTGTCGATTCCCAAAACATCCCCTTGAGACTCTAATATTGTAGCATAGACCTACACAATGTGCGAACAAAAAGGCTTAATTAATGTGAGTTAAACGAACAACGTCACGTTCAATCATTAATTCTTCATTGGTTGGAATAACCATTACTTTAACCTTAGAATCGGGCTTAGTAATAAAGCCTTCACTGATTTTATTGTTAGCTTCGTAATCTGGATCTACACCCATGTACTTAAATGCATCCATTACAGCCTCGCGTACGCCCATGTCGTGTTCACCAATACCGGCGGTAAAGATAATTCCATCTACACCACCCATCTCAGCAATGTATGAACCAACATAGCGAACAATACGGTTAATAAAGATGTTTCTAGCTAACTTTGCACGGTCGCTATCGCTTTCTCTAACGTCACGCATGTCTGGTGAAATACCAGAAAGACCTAACAAACCAGATTTATGGTTCAACATATAGATCATTTCATCCATTGATTTATGTTCAACATGCATTAAGTGTTGAATAAGAGATGGATCAATATCACCTGAACGCGTAGCCATAGTAATACCAGCAAGTGGACTAAAGCCCATTGAAGTATCATATGATTTTGCATCCTTAACAGCAGTGATTGAAGCACCTGAACCCAAGTGACATACAATCAATTTTAAATCTTTAAGATCTTTGCCCATCATATCTGCGGCACGTGGGGCAACATAGCGAACTGAAGTACCATGTGCACCATACTTACGTACGCCGTATTTTTCATAATATTCGTATGGAAGAGAATATAAGTAATGTACTGGATCAAGAGCACGGTGATAAGTTGTATCAAAGACAGCAACTTGAGGAACGTTTGGCAATACGTTCATAAATGCTTCAATGCCGCGACCTTCTGCTGGGTTATGAAGTGGAGCATAATCTTCCAATTCATAAATTTCGTGAAGGTTTTCCTTAGTAATGATAGTTGAATCTTTAAAGAATTCACCACCATTAACTACACGGTGACCAACACCAACAATTTCATTTAAATCTTCAACAACATTAAATTGCTTCAAGAATTTAAGCAATAAACTAACTGCAGCTTCTTGATCTGGAATTTCTGTTTTTTCAACATGCTTTGTTCCATCAGCCAATTTAATTTCAAATGAAGCATCATCAAGGCCTACACGATCGGCCATTCCTTTTGCAATTACTTTTTCATCTGGCAAAGAAAATAGCTTGTACTTGAAAGATGAACTACCAGAGTTGATTGCCAAAACTTTTTCCATAAAAATAAATTCCTCTACTTTCAATAAAGTTACGTGCTTTACGAATTAATGATTGATTTTAGTATACCACTCGTTCAATTTCACATTAAATTGAATCAAAGATTGTTCTTTCTTCAATGAATCCAACTTGGTCAACAAAACTTCACTAGATTTAGCTTCTGAACCATGATTTTGGAAGACAAGAATAGACTTTTGATTAAATTTATTTCTGAACATATCATCAGGCAATTCTACGATCGCCTTCAAATATACCTTTTTGGTGAGCCATGGCATAAAGTCCGCACCAATCTTACCGGACAAAATTGACTTAGGAACAACTAAGAAAGCATAACCATCTGACTTAAGATTCTTGATAATTTGTTCAATCAATAATAAATGAGCAAATGAGTGACCCTTTTTAGCATGATTTTCAAAGTTCTTAGCGTTCTCATCAATTGGGTAATAACCAATTGGCAAATCGCTGACAATCGCATCAGCATTAGGACACATCCAAGGCATTAAAGCATCTTGACAGTATAGCTCAATATCAATGTCATTTAAGTGAGCAGCAACGTCCGTTAAGTTCAACATTTCTTCGTCGTTATCAATTCCAACTAATTGATAGTTGTCTTTGGAGTGATTTAAAGCCTTCAATTGAGAAATTATTGAGAAGAGCAAGTTCCCTGTACCAACTGCTGGATCTATGATTTCCATCTTTTCATCTTTAAGCAACTTATGCATCAGCATTGCTACAACAGTAGAAATAGCTGGTGGTGTTGGCATTTGGTTAGCATCTAAGCCATCGTCATTAACTGCCTTTAAGGTCAAAAAAGTAAATACTTGTGCCTTATCTTTTTGACTGATGTGATCATAATCAATTGCTTGATACTTCTTGCTTAATTCTTCGATGGTCTTTTCATCGGGTGCACCGTTTTCAACTTTTATCTTACCTTGTTCTAAGTTGTCAAATGTTTCAACCAATGCTTCTGTAAATGAAACATTCAATGCATTTTGCAAAGTTTGTACGCAATCTAAAAATTGATTAAAAAGTTTTTCAAAATTTTCCATCTAGTAGCCCTCCATTACCTTTAATATTTTAAAGAAAGGCAAGTTGAGGTGCAAGAAAAGTCATTTAATTAGATAGATATTTAATAAGTAAGATATTGTTTTCCATGCTGGTTTGATAGATATCCTGATACATTTTAATAAACAATAATGTCGTGATTAATACTAAGATGCTGCTAAATAGTGCGCTTCCTTTTACCTTGGTCTTCTTTTTTATTCTTTCTAACATTCCTATCCTCATCTGGTTCTTCATCAAGTTGAAAGACTAAATCAGATTCTCCCTTCTTGTACTCATTAATGCGAATGATAATCTTATCTTTTCTAATAATAAATTTTGCACTCTGGACATTAAAAATTAACGGCATGTAACCACCACCGTTAGATTTGGAAACTTTTAAAACGCGTTTTGACAAATAATATTCAATCTTGTATTCTACTTCACTTTTATCTTTATTTACTTTGACGAATGTTGCACTTTTAGCTTTTCCTTCATTTACTAACGGATAAACCATCTTAGTATCTTCATCGTGCATGTAGCGATCTAATTGCACATACGCATAAGCAACTTCATTCATATGTTGATTTTCACTCAGGTTAGCCTTTTTAACGCTTAATAATAAATTCTGCAAAATAAATAAGACTAGCATGGTCACAAATAAGGAAAAGATTGCTTCAGCAAGCACAAAGCCTTTAGTCTTCAACTGCGAATTCTTGTTTTGCATCCCGATCATAAACATAGTTATGCCCTGCCTTTTCATAAATTCGATCGTGAACCGTAACTTGATTTAGATTGCTTTCTTGTAAAACATGGTAGGCATAAGCGCGATCTGTTTTTAGCTCAATCTCTCTTCCGTTCTCTTGGCTTTCGGCAACCGTCAAATACATACAGCTTACGGCAACAGTAGCAATAATCAGTGCAACAATACTTTCCGCCATTAAGAATCCTTTTACTTTCCTCATTTTGGCACCCGTCCCCATAGCATTTGGTACTTTATTTTCTTTTCCATCCCATACCCCGTGAAGGTCACAGTACCAGGTGATGAATAGCCGTGTTTATCAAAATGAAAATTTCTAAGTCCTGATATTTCCATGTTTTCATCGATATCAATTTTTTTGTTACTTGTTCTCCCACTGAGCCTCAAGTAATGTTCACTTTGTGAAAAAATAATTACTACGCCCTCTCCCGTGATTGTGCTAACTCTTGAAGCTTGATCGATTGCAGTAGTCACTTCTTTAACGGTATTATCGAAAATCAGACGTTCTTGGTACTTTTTCAGTTGCAAAGTTCCGATTAGTAATATGCCACAGCAGATACCTAAGGTGATTATTGTTTCGATTAAGGAAAAAGCGGGTAAATTATTGCGGTTTATTAACATTTTCTACGGTTATATTATTTTTCTTTGCTTTTTTTACCTGATCTGAAGTTAAATAGTGATCACCTTCTAAGTCTTCTAAACTTATATTTGTCTTTTCTGGATGATCATCCTTATACAACTCTACTTGCGTCAAAATCGTATTTCTAAACGCATCCATAGACTTGTCTTCCGCCTTCTGCTTTTGTCCAATCAAATTTGGCACAATGAGCAAAATCAAAATTACGATAATGGCAATCACCACAACCATTTCAATCAAAGTAAAGCCTTCTTGTCGGCGGCTCTTTGCTAAAATATTCAACAAATATTGTTTAAATCTTTTCTTCATTTCTATACTCCTAAATCCCCTGCATCATCGAATACATCGGTAACAACAATTTCAAATACATCCCAATAATGCAGACGCCAATCAAAATAAAACAAATTGGTTGTACATTCACGACCAGCTTCTCTATTTTTCCTGTTAAATCAATAAACAGACTGCGTCCCAAAACCAAGCATCTCTGACTCAAGCTCTTTCTTTCCGATCCCGTCTGCAACATGATCAACAAACTATTAGGCAAGAATTCTTCCTGCTTAATGATCTCTTCCAAGTTCTTCCCTTCAGCTAGTTGACTGCCAATCTTCTGACCCAAAGCCTGCTGCAATGATCCCTCTTCTTGTTCTGAAGCATATTCACACATTCGCTGCAATGAAAATCCACTAGCCAAAAGCATCCCGATATCATAGACCAACAAATAATTCACATATAGCTTAATAACTGGTCCAATAATCGGATACTTCACCAGCTTCTTCATCGAGTCATAATCCTGCTTATTCAGCAAAGTTACGATCTTGACTAAAAAATAAATTCCTACTAAAACTAGACCTATCAATACCAGCATTACTAGATCCCCAGAATGTTCACTAGTATCGCTAAACTGCGTAGAAATAAACGATTGCATGAACACCAGCAAAACCACCATCATAATTGCTAAAACAAACGGATATGACAGTTCCGATCGCAATTTCTTAACTTGTTCTTGTTTTAAGCGATTTAAAGTTGCCAGCTGGTTCAGGCATTCCGTTAGATTTCCCTGCTGCAAGGCCAAATTAACCTGGGTCACCGTTGTCTTAGAAAAGCCCAGTTTCACTAATTCGCTACTAAAATTAGCCCCCTCTTTCATCCGCATTGCTAATTTTCCCATTAGTTCTTTTCTCTTAGGCCACAGAGCCGGCATTAATTCAATTGAGTTAATCAGTGAAAAACCATTATCCAAACTGTGCTTTAAATAATCTAAAAAAGCCAACTGTTCCTCGCCATTCAGCTTATCCTTGTTGGAATTGCCAATATACCTCATCACTAATTTCTCCTCCCTTCTGCAATAGGTGCATATTCTTTTGCCAATCAATGAATTCTCCGCGGATTTCCTGCTCCATTGCTTCTTTCAAAACCTCACCACTTGCAATATCCATCAAACATTTCGTCTGCTCATGGCTAGGCATTAAACGTTGATATGAAACTGCGGTTAAACAGTTTGCCAGTTCATCTTTTCTAATGCCTAGTCCTTCTAATCTGGATACCGTTTGCAGCGTACTTTTAGCGTGAACAGTTGCAAACACTAAGTGTCCACTTAAGGCCGCATCCACTGCTAGACGCGCCGTCCCAGCATCCCGGATTTCACCAATAATCAAGATATCCGGACGGTGCCGCAACGCTGCCTTAAGCAGGCTTTGATAGTCAATCCCGGCTTCATTATTGACTTGTGATTGCAAAAAAGTGGCTTCATGAACTTCAACTGGATCCTCAATTGTCATCACGACTTTATTCTTGCCTATTTCTTTAGCAACTTCGTACATCGTAGTAGTCTTTCCAGAACCAGTAGGACCGCTTGTAATGATCAAACCTCTGCGCGAAGCTAAACTCTTTATATTTTCCAATTGTTTGTCCATAAAATACTGACTGTGGTCAATGCCATAAATGATTCTGACCACCAACGATTCTTGATCGGAAAAATCACCCAAGCTAGACAACCTTAAGTAGTATTCTTGCTCATCTGCATTAAATATCATCGCCCCAACTTGCGGACGACGGTGTTCTGCAATATCCATTTGAGCACTATATTTAAAGAAATTGATGATCTCTTGTCCCTCATTTAGCGGAAAAGATTTTTGTCTTTCAACGCCTTTAATAGTTCTAAATTCCACCACAGTTTCTTCTCTTTTCGGAAAAAAGAAAATATCACTGACTTTATCTGCAACAGCAGAAACGAGCAATTCATTGATAATCTCTTTAGTCTTCATAAAAACCTCCTTTTTCACCCCACACTATTTATTACGCAAAAAAAGGCGATTTTTTTCTGAGAAAAATAAAAAAATTTACAAACAGCTAAAAATGTTAATTTAAAGCCGTTTGTAAATTAAGCAATTATTAAATTTGAGCACAAAAAAATAGCTCAGTCACTAGGACCAATGTCATTAAGTTAAGACATTGACATTATATCGACAGCTTTTAAAGATCGAATCATTTTGATTCGGTCTTTTTTCTTTTTAAAATAAAAAGTAAGCAGAGTTTATTTGCCCTTCTGCTCACTTTCGTCATATTATCTGGTCTTTCATAGAAAGCTGTGCCTCTTATGAAATCCCTTCACTCAAATATTTTAAAGCTGATGGATAGTATTATCAATAAAATCGCTGACAACATTCACGATTTCTCTGTATCTGATCAAGCTTTTATTCGCTGTCGTAAGCTCAATTCCACTGATTTGATTAAGTTAATTCTTAACATGGGAGCTGGCAGCCTGAATTCGGAAATTTTTCATGCTTTTCCTGACATAAATTCTAGAATGACTGCTTCGGCTTTTGAACAACAAAAGGCTAAATTAAAGCCTGAATGCTTTAAAGAAATTATGGCTGAGCTTAGTCAGGCAAACAATGCACCGCAATTACTAGATGACAAATACTTAGTTGTAGCGATTGATGGTTCCGATTTTGATCAGCCTTTTAATCCAAAATCAAAGAATATTTTTCAAGGCAAAGATGGTAGAAAATATTGCCAGATACATGTAAACGCTTTTTATGATGTTTTGAATAAATTATATTTAGACATGGTTATCCAACCTAGACAAAAAATGGATGAACGTGAGGCAGCTTTAACCATGATAAAGAAATTAGCCCAGCAAGAAAAAGATTTTCTAGTCCTGATGGATCGTGGCTACATTAGCTTTAATTTAATTGAAAATTGCAATCGATTAAAACATTGCCACTATGTTATGCGATCAAAATCCGGAGATGGTGCTTTTAAAGAAATTGTAGCTATGTCGAATCATGAATACGATATTGACTTATCATGCAGAGTAACTTCGTCACATTATTATTATGTCACCCATAAAGATACAGAAAAGTTTCTTCACCTGATTCTTCACAAAAAGCATCACTATAAAGCTGTTCGTTCTAAAAATACCAGAGATCAACGCTGGGATTTTGAGGATATGTGTGATGTTAGATTTAGAGTTTGTAAGTTTAGAATCAATCCACCAGGTTCAGACGATGAGTGGGAAGTCCTCATCACCAATTTAGATCGAAATGAATATCCTTTAGCTAGAATGAAAGAGATCTATCATCTTCGCTGGGGAATAGAAACTTCTTTTAGGGAGCTTAAATATGACTTAAGCGGCATACAGTTTCATTCTAAAAAAGATCAATTTGTTTATATGGAAATATACGCCCATTTTGCAATGTATAATGCCGTGAGTTTATCAATAATTGCGAGCTCAAAACCGTATACTCAGGGAAAATATCAATATCAAATAGATTTTAAAATGGCCTGTTGTATCTGGCGACGATATTTTAGTATAAGTGATAATTCAGATAAAAACTTCACACAATTACTGCTAGATGTGGCATTTTATTTAACGCCCATTCGACCAGGAAGAAAAGATAAACGAAATCTAAAAGTTAAATTAGTAGTTGGCTTTCCTTATCGTCTAGCAGCTTGAACTAATTTAAACGGCTATCTTAAGATGGCTTATTTGTGCTATCAAAAAAAGACATTTATCAAATAAAATAATTCGATAAATGTCTCAAAAAGTGTCATCAGATTAGTCAATGTCTTAACTTAATGACATTGGTCACTAGGACTAAGCTATCTTTTATTTTAATTAGTCTTCATCAGCTGCAGCAGTGTAAACATTTTGAACGTCGTCGTTGTCTTCCAAAGCATCAACTAAGTGTTCAAATTGTTCCTTCTTATCTGCTGGAACAGGAGTGGTGTTTTGTGGAATCATAGTTAACTCAGCATCAGCAAGCTTGTAGCCGTCCTTGATAAGAGCGTCACGAACTGCTGCGAATTCCTTAGGATCAGTGTAGATTTCGTATGCATCATCACTGGTTTGTAAGTCGTCACCACCAGCATTCATAACATCAAGCAACATTTGATCTTCATCAGCATCAGTAGTTGAACGGTCAATTACGATGTAGCCTTTACGGTCAAACATGTATGCAACTGAACCAGTAGCACCAAGTGATCCACCATTACGAGTGAATGCAACACGAACATCTGAAGCAGTACGGTTCTTGTTGTCAGTCAATGCTTCTACAAAGACAGCAACACCACCTGGAGCGTAGCCTTCGTAAGTGATTTCGTCGTAATGTTCTTCTGATCCACCTTCGGCCTTCTTGATCGCACGCTTGATGTTATCCTTAGGCATGTTGTTTGAACGTGCCTTATCAATTACCATACGTAATGTAGGATTCCCATCAGGATCAGGACCACCACTCTTTGCAGCCATGTAAATTTCACGAGATAACTTTTGGAAAATTTTACCTCTCTTTGCGTCTTGCGCATTCTTGCGGCCTTGAATATTGTGCCATTTTGAATGTCCTGACATAAGGATCCTTCTTTCTTTTTTCTAATATTAATTAACGTTATTATCTTAACTCACAGTACTAAGAAATTCAATGGTGTCAAATATTTAAACTGATTTTTTCTTGGCAAGATGTTTATTCCTAATAAAGAGGATTAGCATTACTAAAAGAATCGCACACAGAGCTCCTGCTCCATCAAGCATTACGTCGTGCACACTAGGAGTACGATCACCTGTTAAAAATTGGTGATATTCATCAAATGCAGCTAATGCAATCGTGATAAACCAAGTTAAAATCGGGGCAACCCATTTAATCTTAAAAATGCGACGCATCCCTAAATAGCCGAAACCACCTAGCAAGAAATAAGAACCAAAGTGTGCCATCTTCCGTAAAACGAATTGAGCAAGCCCAGCTCTGCCGTCTACTTGAACATTATGCACGCGTCCGCCATAAGTAAAATTCCAACCGGCAACAATATTTTCTAACCAGCCAAATCGCTTATTCATGACTCCTTCATGAAGCTCTTGTTGCTGATACGTCATTGAACTTGAAACAAACAGCATCAAGATAACTAAGAAAGCCAACACTAAGAATATTTTTTCCCATTTAGTAAAGTTAAATTTATTCATTAAAATCTTTCCCTATCCAATCTCATTCAGTTTTGTTTTTACTTTACCAAAAATAATGCTGTTAATTTAATAAGAAAAAATAAATCTTAACAAAAAAGACCTGAATCATTATTCAAACCTGCTGTAAATTTTACCAACTAGCTTTCTTAACACCAGGAAGTTGACCCTTGTGAGCCAATTCTCTGCAAAGACCAAATTTACGGTAAACAGAATGTGGTCGACCGCAGCGCTCACAGCGAGTGTATTCTCTAGTTGAAAATTTTGCTACTTTTTTATTACGAATAATTTGTGATGTTTTTGCCATAAAAAACTCTATCTATGCTTTCTAACTCTTTCTACAGCAAGCTTCTTCTCCTTAGTTAAGAAATACAAGCCTACAAAAATAATACCGATTGCAATAAATTGAGCGTTCATTAGCATCCTCCCCTTTCATTTTCATTTTTATTTTTCTTACTTTTTGTTAGTTTTATTATACTTACTTACATTAAATAAGTAACGTTCTAAATAAAAAATGGAAAGCGTTTTACACTGGTCCTAATAGTGATTTGTAGGTAAAATTTATAGTTGTAACAAGAGAGGAGACCGAATGCGCGAAAAATTTAAAAATAAATCGCCGGTATTTTCGTCTATCTAGTGGGAGTAAATAATTTTTAGATTTAGATATAGAGAAGGATGAAAATTACTTGGACGATTTAACATCAACAAATAAAATGAAAGCCATCACTTGGCCTGTTTTGACCTTGATGGCACTTTGTACTGTTATCGGCTTGGACGATATCATGTACAACTTCCAAAACCAAGGGATGCCAGTTATCACCTCTTGGATTATCATGTGTTTGCTTTATGTAACACCTTACTCATTAATGGTAGGACAATTAGGTTCTACGTTTAGTGAAGAAGGTGGTGGACTTTCATCATGGGTCCGCGGTACTGACGGAGAATTTTTAGGTTACTTCACTGCTTGGACATACTGGGCAGCCTCAATTCCTTATGCTGTAGACTCCGCTAACGAAATCATTGTCGATCTAGGTTGGGCATTAACCGGTTCAAAGGGATTCCAAGATAAAATTCCTACTACCATGTTTGCTGCTTTGACTTTCGTTGTGTTCATTGTTTTCATTATCGTTGAACACCACTTTGCCAACTCAATGGAATTCCTTTCCAGTATTGGTGGTGGGTTGATGGTTATTATGACTGTCTTGTTTGTTTTCCTTGCCTTTGTTGGTTTGGCAAAATCAGGCGGTCACATGGCTACCCAACCATTTACTTGGCACACAATCATTCCTAAATTCGACTTGCACTACTGGTCAACCGTCGGAATGTTAATCTATGCCATGAACGGGTGTGAACTGGTTGCACCATATGTAACTAAGATGAAGAAACCTAAATCAGACTTCCCTAAGGCAATGATTACTTTAGCTATCATGACTGCTTTCTTAACTATCCTTGGTTCATTTGCACTTGGTATCTACTTTGACGCATACCACATTCCAAACGACTTGAAGATGAACGGTGCTTACTACGTATTCGACATGGTTGGTAAACAATTTGGTATGGGTAAATTCTTGCTTTACCTCTGGGCTTGGACATCATTATTGTTCAACTGTGCCTTGGTTGCCGTATTGCTTGATGCCATGACTAGAATGCTTATCTCCGACACTGGTGATAAGTACATGCCTAAGTTCTTACGTAAGAAGGACAAAAACGGCTTACCAATTAACGGTTACATCTTAACTGTTGCCCTTTCATCATTCATCATGATCTTAGGTATCTTCTTACCTGACATGAACGATATCTTCAACTGGTTGCTTAACTTGAACTCAATCGTTTCACCAGGTGTTACCTGCTGGATCTTTTACTCATTCATGAGAGTGAGAAAGAACTCAAAGAAGTACCCATCAAAATATGTCTACATTAAAAACGATAAACTTGCTTGGCTTGTTGGTCTTGCCTTGTTAGTTGTTACTGCCGTAGCAACCATCCTTGGTTTTGCACCACAAGATGTTAAGCAAGGCAGTGGCCTTTGGTGGTACGAATTGATCATCAACATTGTAGCCGTAATCGTACTGATCGGTTTGGGTGCAATTTTGCCAGGTATTAGACGTCGTGAAGAAGAATACGGTATTGCCTTTGACAAATCACAATGGATTTGGATGGGAATTTTAATTATCGGTTCTATCATTCTTGATGTATGGCTTGGCAGTACAAAGATTCCTATGAGAATTACGATGATTATTGTTGAAGCTATTCTTGCCCTGATTGCTACTTGGCTCGTTGGTCGCAGAAAACCACAAAACGCTACTAAATAATAAATAGAATAGATAAAAAATCATTAGATCATCTTGATCTAATGATTTTTTATTTTCTAAATATATTTATTCAAAAACTTAGCTACATGAGCTTTAAATTCTTGCGGATAAGTTTCAAATGAACGCGCATGTGCTGCTTTTTTAGCAATCCATAATTCCTTAGGACCATTTTTTGCCTGATAGTTTTGATAGACCATCTTAGTTGGTACAAAGTTATCCTTACCGCCATGAATAAACAGCATTGGTTGTTTATTCTTCTTGAGTTGGTTGACTGCAGATGCATCCCCTAAATAAAAGCCAAGGTTAGCTTTACTTATCCCGCTTAAGAGATCAACCGCACCACTAGCAACTGCGCTAGGCATATTGTATAAATCTTTTGCTTCATACAAGAATTCAGATTTAACACTCGAATAACCACAGTCTTCAACATAAGCTTTAACTTGTTTAGGCATCTTGATACCACTTGTCATCATAGCAGTCGCGCCACCCATACTTACACCGAAGATCACGATTTTCTGTTTTTTACCCTTTTTAGCTAAGTCCTTTTTAACCCATTTTCGAACGTCGTACTTTTCAGGCCAACCATAACCAATATATTTACCCTGACTTTGACCATGAGCACGAGCATCTGGAATTAAAACATTGTAGCCTAGTTGATGAAACATTGCTGCATATGGTGCCATTGTGTCTTTATTGTTGCCAAATCCATGCAACAAGACTGCAGTCTTATTTGAATTCTTTTCTGGAATATAATTGGCATCAAGACGATAATTTGAAGAAGCGGATTTCATATACCAGTGTTCTTTTTTAGCTTTAGCATACCATTTCTTATTTTGTGCTAACGGATCCTTCTTTTGCTTGCTGGAATATTTATTCAACACGCTTTTTTCACCTGGTACAAAAGCAACATTGAAAAAGTATGCTTCTCCTACTCCAATTAAGACGACCAGGACTGCAACAACTATCCCTACTATCCACCAAACTTTTTTGTGTTTTCTATTCAAAATGTCAACTCCTATATAAAATAATATAGAATTAATTATACACTTTTGAATTTCATATGGTATATTGACATTCTTTCACAATTATTGCCTATACAAAAAAGAGATGATCAAGTCATCTCTTTTTATTTTAGTTATCTTATTAGTCGGGACTGTAAAATAGTTTGTGTAAGGATGAATGATTCCTTAAATTAATTTCTGAAAATATTAGAAAAAGGAGTTCCTTTCTCGTATGATTGGATTGAACAAAAAAACAACATACAGAAAGAAGAACTCCTTCATGAATGATTTTACCAAAAATATGGCTCAAGCACTCCAATAATCAAGACAAAGTTAATGATTTTTTGCGCAAGGAAATTCAATCTGCAGTTAATCAATTGCTTGAAGCTGAATTGACTGCCTTTTTAGGCTATGATCCTTATGCAAAAAGCGGATGGAACTCTGGCAATTCCAGAAACGGCATCTATTATCGCAAGGTTGATACGCAGTTTGGCCAGATCGAAATTCAGGTTCCCAGAGACAGAAACGGCGAATTTCATCAGCACACTCTGCCTGACTACAAGCAGCACTCGGACGTCCTGGAAAGCATGATTATCAAGCTTTATGCCAAAGGCGTCACTACCAGAGAAATAGCCGATCTGATTGAAAAGATGTACGGCAGCCATTACAGTCCGGCTCAGGTATCAAATATTTCCAAGCAAATGATTCCAAAGGTTGAAGCCTATCACAAACGCAAGCTTAGCGACAGGTTCTTTTGCGTTTATCTTGACGCAACGTATCTTCCGCTGTGCCGAGAAACGTTTGAGCGTGAAGCCGTCTATATTGCCATCGGCATCATGCCCAATGGCCATAAAGAAGTAATCGACTACTGCATAGCACCCAGCGAAAACGTCGAAGTTTGGACTGAAATGCTTCAAAACATGAGATCGCGGGGTTTGAAGCAAGTCGAGCTTTTCTTGTCTGACGGTGTTGTCGGCATGAAAACAGCTCTGGCAAAGACTTATCCCAAAGCACATTTTCAGCGCTGCCTGGTTCATGTCATGCGCAATATTTGCAATAAAGTGCGTGTTGACGATCGTGAGACAATCATGAACGATTTCAAGCAGATTCATAGGCAGCCTAACAAGACAGCCGCTGTACAAACTCTTCATGCATTCTATGACAAATGGAACAAGGCATACAATCATGTCATTAGGAATCTAAAAGACATTGAGCCTGATCTATTGGTCTTTTACAACTATCCCAAACAGATCAGACCCTCAATCTATTCCACCAACATGATTGAATCCTTTAACAATGTCGTTAAACGCAAGGCAAAGCCCAAAGCAGAGTTTCCAAGCGAGCAGTCACTTGATACTTTCATTGGCATTCAGGCAATAAGCTACAATGATCGCTACTTCAACCGAATCCATAAAGGCTTCGGCCAAGTGCAGGATACATTGGAATCCTACTTTGACTAAGAAAAAATTAAAAAATCAATTTACGAGAAAGATCTATTTACACAAACTATTTGACAGTTTCTATTAGTCTAAATCTTCACCGTGAGATTCGATAACCTTCTTGTACCAATAGAATGAATCCTTAGGAATTCTCTTAAGTGAACCATTTCCGTTATCGTCACGGTCTACATAGATAAAGCCATAACGCTTAGACATTTGACCAGTACCTGCAGAAACCAAATCGATACAGCCCCAAGTGGTGTAGCCGATCAAATCAACGCCATCATCAATGGCCTTTTGCATTGCTTCAATGTGTTGGCGTAAGTAATCAATCCGGTAATCATCATGGATCTTGCCATCAGCAGTCACTTTATCAACAGCACCCAAACCATTTTCAACTACCATTACTGGAATTTCGTAACGATCGTAAATAACTTCAAGGTAGTATTGTAAACCAGTTGGGTCAGTTGCCCATCCCCATTCTGAATATTTCAAGTATGGGTTCTTGGCGCCAGCTGCGAAGTTGCCGCCTACCTTGTCCTTTACTTCATGAGTAGTTACAACGTTGGACATGTAGTAAGAGAAAGTGTACATATCAACTTTACCTTCCGCCAAGTCCTTACGGTCTTGATCAGTAATATCAAGGTGAACATTATGTTCATCCCAAAGACGTTTAGTAAAAGTTGGATATTTACCTTTACATTGAACATCACCACAGTAGAAGATGTTCTTTTCCCAATCATGACGGCACTTCAAGACATCTTGAGGATCTGGAGTCAATGGGTAATCAACGATACCACAAATCATATTACCTACTACATAGTTTTGATCGATTTCATGGGCTGCCTTAACTGCACGAGCACTCGCAACAAATTGGTAGTGCAATTTTTGATATCCATGTTGGTAGGCTTCATCAGAATCGTTCTTGTTGCCAAACATGTCTAGCATCATTACTGCAGTATTAATTTCATTGAATGTTAGCCAGTATTTGACTAAGCCCTTGTATTCTTTAAACAAAACCTTAGCGTACTTGACATACATGTCGATCATCTTACGATCTTGCCAGTCATGATACTTTTCACTCAAATAAAGCGGATCTTCATAGTGAGAAATAGTAACTAAAGGTTCAATATCGTATTTCTTGCATTCTTCAAAGACGCGGCGGTAAAAGTCTAACCCTGCTTGATTTGGCTTTTCTTCATCACCCTTTGGAAAGATTCTTGTCCAGGCAATTGAAAGACGGAATGTCTTAAAGCCCATTTCAGCGAACATCTTAATGTCTTCTTTGTAGTGGTGGTAAAAATCAATCGCTACGTGGTTAGGGTAATATTCGTTAGGATCAATGGCACCAACAGCACCTTCTGGTAGACCAGCACCAGGAAGACCTGGGGTCTTGCCAATTTTACCATTTAACTTATAAGTCAACATTCTAGGATGATCTAAACTACCGGCAGTCGTAATGTCTGTTACAGATAAGCCCTTACCGTCTTCATCGTAGGCACCTTCGATTTGGTTAGCAGCAGTTGCACCGCCCCATAAAAAGTTCTTCGGAAATGACATACTTACACTCTTTTCTATCTTTTTATCTATTTATTACTCAACACTTATCTTATCTGAAAGCGATTACTTTTGCAAAAAGTTGTTAATCCAATTGAACTTGACCATTTACAGAGACAGCTGCATTTGCTACTTCAGGAGCTTTAAGTTCAAGGATAACTTGACCAACCTTTACATCGCCTTGAGCAATTTGCTTAATATCGTCAAAGTCCTTTGAGTTAGTAACTACCATAGGAGTTGTTACAGGATAGCCAGCTTTTTTAATCAAATCAATATCAAACTTAACTAATGGTTCGCCGTCTTTAACTTCTTGATCTTTCTTAACTAAAGTATCAAAACCTTTACCTTGAAGGTTAACTGTATCCATCCCAATATGCATTAGGATTTCTGCACGGTCTTAGTCTTCATACCGATTGCATGACCAGTTTCAAAGGTCATAATAATCTTACCGTCTGCAGGTGCATGAAGTACACCATCAGTTGGTTCAATAGCAACACCTTTGCCCATTGCGCCACTTGAAAATACATCATCTTTAACTTCTGAAAGTGGCATAATTTTACCATTTTCTGGACTAACTAAAGTTAAGGTAGCAACTTCTGGAGTTGCCTTTAAAGTTTCATTTACTTTTTCTTTTTTGCTTTGCTTTTTATCATATTCTGCGTCAACTGATTTCTTACCAAAGATCATTTGTAATGTGAAACCAATGATAAATGCAACTACACCGGCAATAATTACACCGATAATTTGAGTCATTGAACCACCCTTAGGGTTAATGGGAATTGCGAAGAATCCCATTGAAAGTAAAATATATAAAACTGAGTGGAAAGCACCAATGATTGCACCAGAAACCGTACCACCAATACAACTTAAAACAAATGGGCGTTTTCTTGGTAAGGTAATACCGTAAATAGCTGGTTCAGTTACACCAAAGAGGCCTGAGAAGAATGTACCAGTAGCATTTTCCTTAAGTTTCTTGTCTTTGGTTTGTTTAATGATTGCTAAAACAACACCAATTTGTGCGTAGCAGACCATACAGGTCATCCCTAAAATTGGGTCATAACCAAGAGCAGCCAAATCAGCCGTAGTTACGGCAACGATACCCCAGTGAACACCGAAGATAACCAATACTTGCCAAAGTCCACCAAGAAATAAACCAGCAACAATTGGGCTAAAGTGGTAGATACCTGACATTACAGCACCAATCGCATCTCCAACCCAGGTCATTACAGGACCGATTACAATAAAGGCAATTGGCAAGGTACTTAACATAGTAACTACAGGTACTAAGAACATTTGTACAACAGATGGAATCCACTCCTTTGACCAATGTTCAATATTTGAAGCAAATGGTGTTCCATCCTAAAACAGTCTTACTTGCGGCTAATTGCACCATAGTTGGGTAAGTTAATGTATCACCGATTGCGTACAAAATTTGATATGCGCCGGACTTTGTTGAAAGCCAGCCCATAGCCGCGGCTAAAACGACTAAACCTTTGATAATACCACCGGCACTAAGTGGAGCTAGGATATCAGTAAAGATTCCTGAAATTAACGAAACGGCTTTATCAACAAAACTAGAGTTATCATCTTCGCCGTAGTCATCAGCATTTCACCGCCACCTGAAAAGTCACCTTCTTTTAATACAACATCATAAACATCGGCAACTTCATTTCCGATAACCGCTTGATATTGACCACCAGCTTTAACAACTGTTACAACACCATCAGTGTTCTTTAAGACATCATCGTCAGCCTTTTTTTCATCTTTTAATTTAAAACGTAAACGTGTAGCACAGTGCACTACGCTATTAACATTATCTTTACCACCAACATCTTTAATGATGGTTTTAGCTAATTGATCATAGTTCTTAGCCATGACTCTTTCTCCTCAAAATAAAAACCCAAGCTACTTAAAAACTAGAGAACACCAATAGTGTTCAACGTCTTTCAGTAACTTGGGTTCATGCCTAATTCTCTTAGTAACATACCTAAGTTAATAGATATTATTTTTCTTGTCTTGATGTCACTCTAAAGATGTGCAACACCAAATAAAATTTATCGTCTGAATCTAATGTCCAGCCCATCTTCGAATGTAAGTAAGTCGCAATTCGTTCTGCCGTATCGTAGGCTTTATTATATTTGATCTTCATAAACGATAATAATGAAGGATCTAGCTTTTGATTTGGATTCGGTTGATTTCTAAGCAACCTAACTAATAGTATCCGTAAGTGTGTGATAAAACGGCTATAGTTAAAAGAATTCGTATCTAGAGTAAGTTTATATTGAAACTGAATAATACTAATAATGCCGCTGATCAAATTAGTGATCCGCATTGTTTCCTGGACTTGCGCGTCGTCAGAGGCTGCGTTAACTAAGTGATATGTCATAAATGTCGTTTCACTTTTGGCGATTTAACGTTGAGCTCTCTGTTGATTAACGCGATTACTTTTTTGAAATTGCATATTCCTTGGGGAACAAATTCTTAACCTCCCAGTCATTATTTGCTGGGTCGATATCAATATGATCATTAATTCTGGTTACAGCAAAATCAATATGATCGGCTAAGGCTAAGTATTGATAATCAGAAAATTTAGTTTGTAGAAGAGGTTCAACTAGCTTCACAATTTGATTAGTTACATCAATTGTTTGGGCTGTAAACTCCTTAACTTGTTCTACTTCATCTGACTGCTCAATTGTCACAAAACAGCGTTCAATTTTCGATTGATCAACATCTTGGCCTTTTTTAAGACCAAAACCAATTCCTTTACCTAGAACTATCTTTTCTGTGCCATCATCCTCTACTAAAGCAGCACTATTATTAAATGCTTTTAGAAAATTCATCACAAATCACCCTTAATCATCTGAGCTATAAAAAAGCTACTACAAATAAGATTATACACTAAACGTATACTATCTTACTGTAGTAGCTTAGACCTGATCGAATCAGTAATCCGCTCACTTACAGTTATTATAATAGCCAATTTTGTAAGCGGTATCAACAATATTTTGTTAAAAAAGCAAAATGACGTAAAATTAAATAAAAAGAAGTGAGGGACAATAATGAAATTCGTACTAGCATCCGATTCATTCAAGGAAAGCATGACAGCTAAAGAAGTTTGTCAGGCAATGGAAAATGGCATTAGAAAAGTATTGCCAGACGCAAAAATTATTTCGGTTCCCATGGCTGACGGCGGTGAAGGCACAATGGATTCTCTAATTGATGCCACTAACGGTCAAAAATATGCGGTTAAAGTTACCGAACCATTAGGTACACCAGTAACAGCTCATTATGGCATTTTGGGTGATCAAAAGACTGCAATCATTGAAATGGCAGAAGCCAGTGGCCTTTCCTATGTGCCACAGGATAAGAGAACTCCTGCAACTATTAAAAAAACTACTACTTTTGGTACCGGTGAATTAATCAATGCTGCTTTAAAGCACGATGTTACGCGAGTCATCATTGGCCTTGGCGGCAGTAGTACTAATGATGGCGGTAGTGGCATGGCCCAAGCAATTGGTGTTAAATTCTTTGACCATAATGATCACGAAATTACTCAAAAATTAGGTGGCGGCGATTTAAAACAAATTACCAGAATTGACACGATAGATATTAACCCCAAAATCAAAAAGACTAAGTTTTTGCTCGCTAGCGATGTAACCAATCCTCTGACAGGAACGAATGGTGCCTCTTATGTCTTCGGTCCCCAAAAAGGTGCGGACCAAGCAACAGCTAAAGAGTTGGATGAAAATTTAAGTCACTACGCGAAAATTATTGGTCAAAATATAGCACAAACTCCTGGTAGCGGTGCAGCTGGCGGTTTAGGTGCCGGTCTGTTGGCCTTTACTCATGCCAAAATCTATCCTGGCGTTAAGCTAGTTGCCAATGAAGTACACCTAGCTGAAAAAATAAAAGAAGCCGACTATGTTTTTACAGGTGAAGGCGGAACTGATTTCCAAACTCAATTCGGTAAAACACCATACGGTGTGGCTCAAATTGCTAAAAAATATGACGTCCCAGTTATCTCACTTGCCGGTTATATTGGTAAAGGAATTGATCATCTCTATGACAAAGGATTCACCGCTATCTTTGGTATTTTGGCCAAGGCCGAAAATATTGATCAAGCTTTAAAAGATGGGCCGCAAAATGTTGAACGTACTACCGAAAATGTCGTTCGTTTGATCGCAAAAAAATAAAAGGATGAGCAAAGCTCATCTGAAGTGAGACCTAAAAGTGAGACACTTTTAGGTCTTTACTATGTCTAAATTTAATAAAGAACAGAAAATAGAAATTTATCGTAAATGGAAAGATGAAAAGATTTCAATAAGTCAGTTGTCTAAAACATATAAAACGAATGTAGCTAATTTGGATTACATGCTTAGATTAATTGATATGTATGGAATCAATGTTTTAGATAGGCCTTATCAGGTTTATTCTAAGGAATTTAAAGAACAAGCAATTGAGCAAGCTGTTTTCAGTACCAAGTCATATGTACAAGTATCACTAGAACTGGGGCTTAAGAGTATTGGCACACTTAGTATTTGGCTTAGAGAATATAAGGAAAACGGGTATAATGTCATTATCAAACAGAAAGGACGCCCTGCCCGTGATCAAAGAGACTCAAAAATCACGCAAGGAATTGGAGAAAGAGATCCAAAAGCTGAAAGAAGAAAACTTGCGATTGCGTATTGTGAACGAATACGTAAAAAAACTGAAGGCCTTGGATCAAGACAAAGATCGAAAGAAATAGCTAAGGCAATTACTGATCTAAGGCATGAATTTAAGGTTAGCTTGAACTATGTCTTAGATGCAATTTCAGAGCATCCAGAGCTGCCTACGATTGCCAGAAGTTCTTACTATAAAATAATTAAACGAAAGCCTAAGAAGCCCAAGCGTTCCAAACTTATTGCAAGGATCAAGGAAATATTTAATCGTCACAAAGGACGCTATGGCTATCGTCGAGTGGCACTCCAGTTAATAAAAGAAGGCTGGAATATTACTGAGAAAACAGTCCGTTACTGGATGCATAAATTGGGTCTTAAGGGTATCAGACGCAACAAGCGTAAGTATTCAAGCTACAAGGGAACTATTGGCAAGATAGCCCCTAATTTAATTCGTCGTGATTTCTTTGCACCAATGCCCAACATGAAATGGTACACTGACATTACTGAATTTCACCTCAATGGTGAAAAGCTTTATCTATCACCTATTTTGGATGGTTGTGGAGGCGATATAGTCTCTTACACTATTTCCAAACATCCAGACATGGAGTTAGTAATGACAATGCTTGATAGGGCTTTTGCCAAGGAAACGGCTCTTAATAATTGCATCTTTCATACTGATCAGGGCTGTCAATACCAAAGTCCAAGATATCAGCGTGCTTTAAAGCTTCATGGTATTACTCAAAGCATGTCTAGAAAAGGTAATTCCATGGATGATGGGCTAATGGAAAACTTCTTTGGCTTGCTCAAAACAGAGATGTTCTATGATCAAGAATACAAGTACCATAGTCTTCAAGAATTAGCTCAAGCAATCGAAGAATATATCGAATACTATAACGAAGAAAGGATAAAGAGCAGATTAAAAGGCTTAACTCCGAAAGAATATCGGAATCAAGCCTCTATTAATCCTGTATTTTAAACTGTCTAATTTTTAGGTCTCAGTTCAATCCTTTTATTTATCCTCTTTTAGCTTTTTGATTAATCCTTCGCATCCTTTATAAATCTCTTGATATGCCGTATCAAAATCATTGGTGTACCAAGGATCATCAACATCGTCATATGAACCAGCGAATTCCAATAGCTTATGCTCTTTTCTTTGCGCATCCCCACCGGTAATTCGATTCATATCAGCGAAGTTTTCTTCATCCATACAAATTAAATATTCATATTCATCGTAATCTTTTGCTGTCATTTGACTGGCACGATGGCCACGGTCATAAGGCATTCTATTCTTTTCAAGTTCTCGTTGAGCACGTGGATCAATTCCTCTACCCAATGCATCTTGTGTCGTCGCCTTTGATTCAGCAACATACTGATCTTCTAACCCATTTTGCTTGATTAGATATTGCATAATTGCTTCTGCCATAGGTGAACGACAGATATTGCCATGACAAACAAAGAGAATTTTTTTCATTTCTTAACTTTCACTTCTTTCGTTACTTTTAAAAGAATCGGCCATAATATGGTAGTTGCTAAACCAACTATCAAACCAATCCAAACGCCTTGAGACAAGGTTACTCTAAGACCGCTATATACGTTAGCCTGCAGTACAGTTGTAATATCATTTGCGGCAATCCACAGGGCCATAAATGAACCAACTGATGCTATTGCGAGTGGAACCGACGCCGATGCGCGACCAAAAGCAATTAGAATCGCTGCCAAAAGGAACAATAATGCAACCACGAAGATTGAATACTCATAAATAGAAATTGCGTGATAGACTTCGTCGGATTTTTCCTTTAATTTATGGTTGATTTGCTTGACCATATATTCATTAATTATTTCTTCCAGCTTGGTTTTACTAGATAAATTAAGATCTTTAGGCGTCAGTTTGCCTTGTTCATTATATTTTTCGCATGCTCGATATAAGTCTGCATAAGACATTTCTACCTGATATTTTTTAGGCAGTTGCATTAACAGCGTTTGCTCTAATCCAGACGCCTCTAAGAACCTAACCCCATCTTTTAAATTAGGATTATCTGAATCAGCTACGACTCGATTTATGATTGCTTTCCCCATCGCTTGCGTATCATTAATTTTTAAACTGATTACGCTCGTTAACAGCAAGAAAAAGGAAACTGCTGTACAGATTACCATAAGTACACGCAAAATAATCTTTTTCATATTCTTCATCTAATGTTCTTTTCTAACATTTAAAAAATAAATTTATCAATTGCATAGGCTATACCAGCTTCATCATTACTCTTGGTAACGAAATCCGCTTTTTCCTTAATTTCATCAATTGCGTTGCCCATGGCAACCTTCTTAAAATCAAGATTCTTAAACATGGACATATCATTGCCCTGGTCACCAAAAATCATGACTTCATCATCTTTAATGCCCAATTTTTGTGCTAATTGATGAACGCCTCGACCCTTTGAGGCTTCACGCTTATTGATCTCTAAAATCATTGGATCACTACGTGCAACATTATAATTCCTTAGCCACTCAGGAATATTCTGTTCCAATCTATCTAATTTATTTTTTGGCCCAGTATATTCAGCCTTAATAAACTGAAAATCTGCTGGAACTTCATCAAAATCCTTAACCACAAAAGGCGCTCCACTGACAGCAGACATTTTAGCCATTTTAGTAGATAATCGTCTGTCTAGCGTCCAATAATCATGTTCCTTCATAAAATGAAGGTTCACGCCTGGATTTTGCTTTTGCAGCTGAATAAACTTTCTAAACTCATCATAATCGAATTGATGACTAATTAAGACATTACCAGAAATAGATTGAACTAAGCCACCATTATAGAGTACCGCATAGTTGTCATCGCCATTTATCGCTAGTTCTCCCATGTAAGGAATAACTCCAGGCAGCGGTCTACCAGATGCAGGTACAACCTTTATTCCAGCTTCATCCGCTTTTTTTAAGGCCTGTTTGGTCTCTTCGCCAATCTGATTATTTGATTGTAAAAGAGTGCCATCCATGTCGACCGCAATTAATTTAATCATTTTATACCTGCTTCTGTTTACAATACAAACTTCTTAATCGCCTTAGCAATACCATTATGATCGTTATCATCAGTCACATAATCTGCTTTTTCTTTAATATCACTAATTGCATTGCCCATCGCAATTTTCATGAAGTTAGGATTTTCAAACATCGACAAATCGTTGCCTTGATCGCCAAATACCATGACATCTTTTTGGTTAACTTTAAGACGTGAGGCTAGGTCCATTAATGCATTACCTTTGGAAGCACCCAATGCATTTAATTCGATAATACTATCAAAACTACGTACGATATCATAAGAATCAAATGCCCATGATGGCAAGCTGTTCCATAATTTATCCACTTGGTCGCTACCTTCAACAGAAGTGAAGCCCACTTTATTGAAAGTAAAATCTTGTGGAATTTCTTTGCGCTCTCTAACCTTAAGTACGTTATTAGTCAAAGCCGCATTGATTTGCATTTGGACAGATAAATCACGGTCGCAGGTTAAGAAATACTTGGTAGTTTCAAAATGTACATCAACATGACTTAAACGTTGGAAACGAAGCATATTATTAAAGTCTTGATAGTCAAGTTCTTGACTCATTAATACACGACCGGAAAGACTTTGAACCACTGCTCCGTTAAACACGATGGCATACTGATCATCACCGGATAATCCTAATTGCTGTGTAAATGGCAAAGTACCTGAAAGAGGTCTACCAGTGGCCAAGACAACTTTAATGCCATTTTCAGAGGCAACTCGCAAAACTCTTTCTGTCTCAGGCAAAATAAGATTTCCACTTGATAATAAAGTTCCGTCTAGATCAACCGCGATTATTTTAATTGCCATTTTTATTCCCCCTCGACCTTTTAAAAATCACACATCTTTAATTATACAAAAAGCCGTGAGCTAACTCACGACTTTTTATTCACAGGTATTTTGTTTAATTATTTAGTACCCATTTCTTTTTCAACAACCTTAACGATACGGTTTACGTATTCATCGGTTTCTTCTTGAGTTGGGCCTTCTGCCATAACTCTAAGAAGAGCTTGAGTACCTGAAGGACGAACAAGTACACGACCATTGCCGCCCATGTCTTTTTCTACTTCAGCAATTACATCAAGGATTGGTTGGTGCTTCTTCCAATTCTTCTTGTCAGCAACCGGAACGTTTACTAAGCATTGTGGGTAGTCCTTGAAGTCTTTCAAAAGTTCGCTCAATGACTTGCCAGTCTTCTTCATTACTAGCATCAAGTGAAGACCAGTAAGCATACCATCACCGGTGTTGTGGTAGTCGCTCATAATAACGTGACCTGATTGTTCACCACCAAGGTTGTAACCATGTGCACGCATTTCTTCTGAAACGTAACGGTCACCAACTTGGGTACGAACATTCTTAAGCCCTTCCTTTTCAAGAGCCTTAGTAAATCCAAGATTACTCATTACAGTAGTAACGATAGTATCCTTCTTAAGACGACCGTGTTCAGCTAAGTATGAACCGATTACGTACATAATGTGGTCACCATCAACTTCGTTACCATTTTCGTCGACAGCAATACAACGGTCGGCATCACCGTCAAAGGCTAAACCAAGTTGTGCACCTTGCTTAACAACTTCTTTTTGCAAGTTTTCGGTGTGAGTAGCACCACAGTGGTCGTTAATGTTCAGGCCATTTGGATGAGTGTAAATAGTAGTAAAGTCAACGCCACAGTCAGCAAACAATCTTGAAATAAGAGCACTTGAAGCACCGTTGGCACCATCAATAACAACCTTAATGCCGCCTAAGTCTTCTGGAATAGTGTTTTCAATAAATTGTAAGTACTTAGCACTACCTTCGTGGAAGTCAGTAACAGTACCTAAACCTTCAGCAGATGGACGAGGAAGTTTGTCTTCTTTAGCATCGATTAATTTTTCTATTTCGCCTTCCATTTCATCTGAAAGCTTCAAACCATCGCTACCAAAGAACTTAATACCGTTATCTTCAACTGGGTTGTGAGAAGCAGAAATTTGCACACCAGCATCTGCACCTTGTGCACGAACCAAGTATGAAAGACCTGGAGTGGTAATTACGCCAACTTCAAGAACTTCAATACCTACTGAAAGAAGACCTGAAATAAGTGCGTATTCAAGCATTTGACCAGAAATACGAGTATCGCGAGAAACTAATACCTTAGCTTGTTCACCATCTTTTTTGTTCTTGGTTAAAACGTAACCACCGTCACGACCTAATTTAAAGGCCATTTCTGGAGTCAAGCCTTGATTTGCTACGCCACGAACACCATCAGTTCCAAAATATTTTAACATCTAATAAACAACCTTTCTTGCTATTTTATTAATTGCTTGAGTTTTTAACCTTAATGGATATTTGTACTTCCGCAGGATCAGCTCTTGCAACTCCCTTAGGCAATACCAAAGAATAATTTCTTACAGTTGGCGAATCAATACCCTTTAAATCGACGTCCACATTTAGCTGATTGATTTTCGCTAAAACGGATTTTTGCCCATATAAAGTTACCTTATCTCTTTTAGCCGTTACGGAATAGACCTTATTATTCTTTTCATTCTTAGGTCTTAGATTCAATTTAACAGTTTTCTTAGATAGTGAAACAGGAAGTTTGGCAGTTGCAGTCGAAGGAGTAATGACCGCATTTAATTGTCTTCCCTTACTATCTTCAGCAACCAAAATCACTTGTCTTTCATAAGTGTGATTAATGCCATTAGGAAGCGGAAGCTTAGCAACAATTTGATCAATTTGGTTTACTTCGCCCTTAGCACCGGTTACCTCCACTTTTTGTGGATCAACTGTGGGCTTGCCAATATTATATCCATTTGCAACAGCATTTTTATTATACTCTATTTGAACTGGCATGGTACGGGATTTTCTTCGTTCAATATCCACATTAACCGTTGCCGGATTAATCGTATATGATAATTGACTATTAAGTCCAGTAACTTGCACCTTAACGATCTGCTTGCCTATTTTTCTATGAGTCAAATCGATGTAGGCTCTGAAACTCTGCGTGTTAACCGTTGAAGTAACTAATGCATTAGATCCTTCCAAAGTGATCTTCACTTTTTCTGGATAGCCAACAACATAATACTTGTCTGTATCAATTGAAACTTGCAAAGGTACACTGATTGTTTGAGTTTCATTGGCTGTTTCCCTTGTTTTTCTCGGTTCGCCTTGCGTTACAAAACCAGTTTGCGTTGAGTCAATATAAATTACCAATAAAATTGCCAATAGTAGTGAGACCACTTTAATAAACCAACGTTTATTCCAAAAATCTTTCATCGGTCTGCACCCCATTTCCAAACTTTGTTAATTACACGCTTGTACCAAGGAATCTTCTTTTCTTCCTTAGGAACCAATTGCGCATTGAGGTACTTCAAATATTCATCTCGTGAAAGGTCTAAAAGAAAACGACCATTCTTAGTAATAGTTACGCCACCAGTTTCTTCAGAAACAACGATAGTAACAGCGTCCGTTACTTCTGAAATCCCGACGGCAGCCCTGTGTCTTGTTCCCAATCGCTTAGGAATCATATTGTTGTCGGACAAAGGCAAATAGGCAGCAGCTACGGCGATGCGATTATTGTTGATAATTACCGCACCATCATGCAGAGGAGTATTTGGAATGAAAATATTGATTAGTAATTCTCCCGTAATATCTGCATCCAGCTTAATCCCGGTTTCAATATAATCATCCAATCCCGTGTCCTGTTGAATTGTGATCAAAGCACCAATTCTTCTTTTGGACATATAGTGAATGGCTTTATCCAATTCTTTGACCATTCTTACTGATTGATCATGTGGACTTTCGCCTCGTCCATTAAAAATTGGAGTTCGACCTAAACGCTCCAGCCCTCTACGAATTTCAGGCTGGAAGATGACAATAATTCCGATTACCGCCCACGAAACAATCTGATCGACGATATAGGTTACGGCATGCAGCTGGAGTAATCCTGCTACAATTCTAACGATGAAAATGAAAACAATACCTTTAGCTAGTTGCACTGCCTTGGTACCGCGAATCATCATAAACAAGCAGTATACCAAATACCAAATGATTAATACATCTAACGCTATCGACAGGTTGTTCCATGTAAATAGATTAGAAACATCAAAATGCATTGAGAACTCCTTTCTTCTTTAATTATAACTAACCTCTTTTATCGTGCATACATTTTAAATTCTAAAAATAGATCATTATATTCTTGCATCTTTTTTGGACCTAAATCTTTAAAGACTTGCAAGTGACGCAACGTAGTTTGATCAGGGTAAAATTGACGATCTTCTCTAATATACTTAGGCAACAATTTTTGAGCAGCTACGTTTGGAGTGGCATAGCCAACATACTTGGCATTTTGTGCTGCATTCTTTGGCTCTAGCATGAAGTTAATAAACTCATAAGCGGCCTTTTTATTTTTAGCCGTTTTAGGAACAACGAAGTTATCAAACCACAAATTTGATCCCTCTTTTGGCACTACATAATGCAAATGGTGATTGCTTTCCATCATTTCGTGCGCTTCCCCTGACCAGGTAACACCAATTGCAGCCTCATTTTGGATCATGTACATTCGCATTTCATCCGAAATAATCGCCTTAATATTAGGACCTAATCCGTCCAATTTAGTTTGGGCTAAATTCAGTTTCATGCTGCTAGTCGTATTCATTGAATAGCCTAATGATACTAGTGACATACCCATTGCATCCCTAGCTGAATCAACTAGCAAGATCTGATGACGATATTTCTTTGACCAAAGATCATTCCAAGTTTTAATTGCACCTTTTTTGACAAATTTATCATTGTAGACGATCCCTAAAGTACCCCAGAAATATGGTACTGAATAGTCATTTTCTGCATCAAATGATTTATGCAAAAAGTTTTTGCCAATATATTTCATATTAGGAATTTTTTGCTTATCTAATCGATCAAGCAAGTGAGCTTTACGCATCTTGGTAACCATATATTCAGATGGAATGGTCAAATCGTATGCGGTACCACCTTGTTTAATCTTAGTGTACATCGCTTCGTTAGAATCAAATGTTTCATAAACCACATGATAACCAGATTGCTTCTCAAATTTCTTGATCAGCTTAGGGTCTAGATAATCACCCCAATTATAAATGATTAAGCTTTGGCCTTTTCCTCCGGCAGCCGGTTTTTCTAAGTGATGAGCCAGACCAGCAAGACCTAAGCAAACTAAGAGAATTGAAATGATTGCAATGAAAATCTTTTTCATTTGACCAATCCTCCTATCACTCTATGATTCTTGCGTCTGCTCTTTTTAGTGGTGATAAAGTAATAACTTCCTACCAAAAGTAATACGAATAAAAACATCACTGTACTTAAAGCATTGATTTCTAGATCGATCCCTTGGCGCGCTCTTGAATAAATTTCTACAGACAAAGTTGAAAAGCCGTTACCAGTAACAAAGAACGTTACCGCAAAGTCGTCTAGCGAATATGTCAATGCCATGAACATGCCTGAAAAAATTCCTGGCATAATTGCCGGAATGAGCACGTTGCTAAATACCTGCCAGGAGTTGGCACCTAAATCTCGTGCCGCATCAATTAAAGAGGTATCCATTTCATTAAGTCGCGGCAGAACCATCAACACTACAATTGGAATTGAAAACGCAATGTGACTGAGCAAAACTGAGCCAAAGTTTAAGCCAATACCCAGTGCAGTGAAGAAGATCAAAAAGCTGGCACCAATAATTACATCTGGCGATACCATCAACACATTATTTAATGCTAAAGTGGTCTTTATGTGTGCTTCTTTTCTCATACCATTAATCGCAATTGCACCAAAAGTACCAATGATCGTTGCAATTAAACTAGAAAGAAGTGCTAACAAAATTGTTTCCAAAAAGATAGCCAACAAACGATTATCTTGAAAAAGCGTTTGATAATGAACAAAAGTAAAATGCTCAAATTTATTCATGTTCTTTCCACTAGAAAAAGAAAAGTAGATCAAATAAAAGATAGGAACATAGAGCAAAACTAGTGTCAAAGATAGGTAGACTCTAGCAATTAAATGTCTGTTTCTCATAAGTCAACCTTCTTTCTTCTAGCTTTTCTACTGGTAATGAGCATGGCAATTACCATCAATACAATCAAAATTACGCCAATCGTCGCACCCATATTCCAGTTCATGGTGGTCATGAAATACTCTTCAATTGCCGTACCTAAGGTAATAACACGGTTACCACCAATTAATCTGGTGAGCATAAACAAAGATAGCGATGGGATAAAAATCGCCTGAACACCGCTTTCTACGCCTGGACGAGATAGTGGCCACAATACGTATTTAAATGTTTGCCAACGACTGGCACCCAAATCTTCTGAGGCTTGAATAACGGCCGGATTGATCTCTTTAATCGCATTAAAAATTGGCAAAATC
The DNA here is from genome assembly GCF_002706375.1 of Lactobacillus amylovorus DSM 20531. Taxonomy (NCBI): domain Bacteria; kingdom Bacillati; phylum Bacillota; class Bacilli; order Lactobacillales; family Lactobacillaceae; genus Lactobacillus; species Lactobacillus amylovorus. Next base: position 1,804,484 of record NZ_CP017706.1, on the reverse strand, counting down.
ATAAATGGAATTTCAATGTAGGTTGCTACAAAAATAAAAGCAAAATCCGTAAAGAGAATATTTACCGGTCCAATCCCAAACAACTGTAGAAATTTATTAACTAGGCCGTTGTTACCTAAAATTCCAATAAACGCATATGCCTTAAGAAGCAAATTAATCCAAGTTGGCAAAATGATCAGCAGCAGCCATAACTGTTGATTTTTCATTTTGGTTAAAAAATATGCCGCTGGATAAGATATTAGTAAAGTAATCAAAGTTATCAACAACGCATACCAGAACGAATTAAGCATCATGCGCAAAAAGGTACCATTCCTAAAGAATGCGGCATAATTATTCAAGGTAAAACTTCTGTTGCTATCCGTGAATGAATACCATAAGATCAACAGAATTGGCAAAAAAACAAACAGGATGATCCACATCAGATAAGGAATCAAGAATAGAGCTTTCCTAGTCTTCATTTTCATCCCCCTCGTATTTCTCAATTCTGGCATCAAAGTCTGCTTGGCTTTCATTGAGACGCATTACATGGATATCTTCTGGATCAAAGAATAAGCCTATTCTTTGTCCCAGTTTTACGCCATTAGTTGAATGAATCAGCCATTCGTTTTCATTAGCATCAATTGCCTTAATTTCGAAGTGATCCCCTAAAAACAATTGCGTTTGTGCAGTAACTACAATCTTGCCCTTTTCAGGATCAACGATATCTAAGTCTTCTGGTCGAATTACGACCTCCACTTTTTCATTAGGCTTGATCCCACCATCTGCACATTTAAATTTATTATTGGCAAATTCTACTTCATAGTCTTTGATCATCCGACCAGATAAAATATTTGAGTCCCCAATAAAACGAGCGACAAAATCATTAACCGGTTCATCATAAATAGCTACAGGACTACCACTTTGCTGAATTTTGCCATCATTTAAGACAAAAATCTCATCACTCATCGAAAGAGCCTCTTCCTGATCGTGCGTAACAAAAATGAAGGTAATACCCAGCTTCTTTTGAATTGCTCTTAACTCAAACTGCATATCCTTACGCAATCTTTTATCTAAAGCAGATAATGATTCATCAAGTAAAAGCACCTTAGGTTCATTTACTATTGCCCGTGCAATGGCTACACGCTGCTGCTGACCACCACTAAGTTCAGAAATTTCACGGTTTGCGTAACCGTCCAGCCGTACCATATGCAGAGCATCTTTGACAGCCGGTTTAATTTCATTCATCGGCTTCTTTTTTATTTTTAAACCAAAGGCAACGTTCTCAAAAACATTTAAATGCGGAAAAAGCGCGTAATTCTGAAAGACAGTGTTGATGTGCCGTTTTGCCGCATCAAGATTAGTAATGTCTTTTCCATCAAAATAAACTTTTCCGTCAGTCGGTTGAGTAAATCCAGCAATAATCCGTAAGATAGTGGATTTGCCTGACCCGCTGGGACCAAGTAATGAATAAAACTTACCTGATTCAATTGTTAAATTTATATCCTTAAGTGCAACAAAACCATCGTCATATTGTTTGGTAATATGCTTTAACTTAATAATATCCATTTCCATCCCCATAAAAAATAGCTATAAGCTTTGCAGCCTGTAGCTTGTCTCGTAATCTATTCTATTTTTCCTTACCGATAATACGAACTTCGGTATGTAAATCTATATCGAACTTTTCTTTAATTGTCTTTTGAATAAGGTGAATTAAATTAAGGTAATCCGTTGCAGTGGCGCCACCCTTATTGACAATAAATCCGGCATGCTTAGTTGAGTCTTGCGCACCACCAATTTGTTTACCTTGCAGTCCCGCTTTAATAATCATTGGACCTACGAAGTGTCCTGTTGGACGCTTAAATACGCTACCACATGAAGGATATTCGAGTGGCTGCTTATATTGACGCAAGGCATTCAAATAATGCATGTGGTCCAAGATCTCGAGCTTGTCGCCTGGCTTCAAACTAAAGGTTGCACTTAAAACGATATCGCCATTATCTTGCACCAATGAATGACGGTATGAAAATTCCATTTCCTTATTAGAGTATGTTTTTAATTCGTCATCGCGCGTTAAAACCTTAACGCTCTCTACAACTTCTTGCATTTCACCGCCATAGGCACCAGCATTCATGAACACACCGCCGCCAATGCTGCCAGGAATTCCTGCCGCAAATTCCATGCCACTTAAACCATGATGAGCTGCTGTAAATGCTGTATCGATAATTCTTGCACCAGCATCAGCAGTTACCTTATTACCTTTTACTTCAATCTTTTTTAAGTCAGTTAAAATTATAACTAAGCCATCAATTCCGCCATCGCGAATGATTAAATTCGAGGCATTACCAATAATTGTTAATGGAATTTTATTTTCACGAGTAACTTTTACTAATTTTTCCACTTCTTCAGTACTTTTAGGAAAGGCTAAATATTCAGCCGCACCACCAGTTTTGGTAAAAGTATATCTACTTAATGGAATTTGCTCTTTAATATCAATTCCTTGCTCTTTTAAATCAAGTAATTCCACAATTTTGCCTCCTAGTTTTGTTTCTTGTTTTATTTTACCGCATAAAAGGCCTAGCTTCATCATTAAAAATGTTATACTTTTTCAAAAGGAGAATCTTATGAACTTTATTGCAATGGACTTCGAAACAGCTAACCATTATCCTGAAAGTGCCTGCTCACTCGCCTTAGTTATGGTTAGAAATACTAAAATCGTTGACCATTTTTACACGGTAATTAATCCACAAATGCCGTTTGATGCACGTAACATTCAAGTACACCAAATTACAGCGGAGGATGTTAAAAATGCCCCAACTATGGCTGAAGTTTGGCCTAAAATCAAAGGACTATATCAACCTGGCATGCTCGTGGCAGCTCACAATGCTAGATTTGATACTAATGTCATGCGCCAAAGTTTAGCTCGCTATAATATTTCTGAGCCGCATTATTTAGTAATCGATACTTTGGCAACTAGCAAAAAATTTGAACCGGAATTACCTAACCATAAATTAGATACGGTATCTGAAGCACTTGATGTTGAATTATGGCATCACCATAACGCTCTAAGTGACAGCGAAGCCTGTGCAGGTATTTTGATTAATCAAGAAAAGCAATTCGGCGATGAAGCTATCAAGAATTTAATTTATCAAATTTAGAAAGAAGCATTTCATAATTATAAAAAATACGATTTATGGTGATAAAACTGGATTACTTGATCCTAAAGTTAAAGCAAGGCTAGATCCTAATCATCTTTATAGTGAAAAGAATATTGAACATCCCGTTACGTTAGACAACCTGGACTTCAAGTCTATGCTTGGTGGCTATCCTGAAATTAAAACCGATATTTTAAGAGTTGCAGAAAATGATATTTTAATTCCATTAGATAATCATGCTATTCCTGCTCGAATTTACACACCTGAAAGAACTAATGGCGAATGTCTAATTTTTGTTCATGGCGGGGGCTTTTATGCTGGAACACTTGATAGTTTCAATCCTCGATGTAGATATTTAGCAGATGCAGGTGACTTTATCATTGTTTCATGAGCATATCGGTTAGCTCCAGAAACTCCATTTTCAGGTGCCTATCTTGATATTAAAAATTCGATTGATTGGATTATGACTCACCAAAATAAAATTGGTTTTAATGATACACAAATTTATATGACCGGCGATAGTGCTGGTGGTGAGCTTTACGTTGCCTGCCGTTTAACAGACAACAAGCATCAAATTCGGCATCTTTTTCCAATGTATGCAGCTATAGATATTACTGACACTAGCAAGACAATTTATCATTGGCAATATTCTGATTATGACATGGATCCCACCGATGAACCTTTTATTCGCGCTCGTCTAAACAAATTTATTTATGTTAATAATGTCATTCGTTTGCTTTATCCTGGCATTGAGAATGTCGAAAATCCTTTAATCAGTCCTGTTTATTCGCATGACTTTAGCAAATTTCCAGATATTACTATTAACGAAGCAGAATTTGACTATTATTTACAAAGTAATAAATACTTTGCCCCAAAATTACGTCAGGCCGGTAAAAATGTAGAAGAAGTCTTCTACAAAGGAATGGACCACAGTTTTCTTGATCGTTCAGGTTCATGTAATCAAAGTGAGGATTTATTACAATTAATCGCAAGCGAAATAAATAATAACTAATTTATTACACAAAAAGATCTTGAACAAGTAACACTAATACTTATTCAAGATCTTTTTTAGCAATCCTATTATCTATTATATTCTGCTAATGCGTCTTTAACCCATTCTTTGTTACGCTTACCATGAGCATTGAATTCAACCACACGCTTGGTTGAGTCCCAACTATCATCAACTCTGGTAATCGTCAATTGCAAATATTCATCTGGCAAATCATTCATTACCAATTGTGGCCATTCAATGACTACCAAGCCAGGTTCTGCTAAGTAACCTTCCAAATCGATTGAAGATAAATCATCATTTTCCAAACGGTAAAAGTCCATATGAAAAAGCGGCATCTTAGCTTCACGGTATTCACGGACAATGGTAAAAGTTGGGCTTTTTACTGGGCGATGAATCCCAAGCTCACGTCCCAATCCTTGAGTCATAGTAGTTTTACCAGCTCCTAAATCACCATTTAGCAATAACAAATCATGTGGTTTAGCAGTTTTTGCCAAAGAAGCACCTAATTTTTGCATATCCTCAGCAGAATTAATCTCTAATTTTGTCATTAATTTTCATCCTTTGCTAGAGCTTGAGCTGCGGTAACAATTGCCAAGTCATAGATATCTTGTTCACTGCAGCCACGAGACAAGTCATTTACTGGAGCAGCAAGTCCTTGTAAAATTGGGCCAACAGCAGTAAAGCCACCAAGACGTTGAACCATCTTATAGGCAATGTTACCTGATTGAAGTTCTGGGAAAACAAAGACATTTGCATGACCAGCAACCTTTGAACCTGGAGCTTTCTTTTCACCAACAGCAGGAACAAATGCGGCATCAAATTGTAATTCACCATCACCAGGGATTTCTGGGTGATCTTTTTGGAACATGGCAGCTGCATCATGAACCTTATCTACCATTGGGCCTTCGGCAGAACCTTTAGTTGAAAAGCTTAAAAAGGCAACCTTAGGATCAATATCTGCCATCTTAGCGGTCAATGCTGATTGATAGCCAATTTCAGCTAAAGTTTCTTCATCAGGATTGATATTAATTGCACAGTCGGCAAAGATATATCTTTCATCGCCTTTTTCCATAACGAAGGCTCCTGATACTCTGTGCATCCACTTAGCAGCGTGAATAAGTTGTAAAGCAGGTAAAACAGTGTTGGCAGTTGAATGAGCCGCACCTGATACCATCCCATCAGCTAGGCCCATTTTTACCAGCATAGTGCCAAAGTAATTGCCTTTTGCCAACTTGGCTTTAGCTTCAGCAATGCTGGTATCCTTTCTTCTAGCCTTAACAAAAGCTTCAGCCATTTCGTCTAAATCAGCATAATTGTTTTGATCATAAATCTTTACGCCTTCAATATCTAAATTGTTGTCTGCAGCTAACTTTTCAACATCTTCTTTTTTACCAATTAAAATTGGTTCGATAATGCCATCTTTATTCAAATTTGATACTGCAGTTAAAACTCTAAGATCGTCACTTTCTGGAAAAACGATTCTCTTTTTTTCTGGTGCTGCTTCAACTTGTTTTTTAAATAATGAAAATACGCTCATTTTAATACCTCTTTTATGCTATGTCTGATTTACTTACAGTTTTCGGCAATTGCCAATCAATCGGTGTCTCACCAAATTTAACTAATGCCGCATTACAACGTGAAAATGGTCTTGAGCCAAAGAATCCACGATCAGCCGAAAATGGACTTGGATGAGATGATTTTATAATAAAGTTCTTACTTTGATCAATTAATGGGATTTTGTTTTGCGCAAATCTGCCCCATAAGATGAAAACCACCTTGCCACGTTCACTTAACGCCTTAATTGCCGTATCTGTGACATCTTCCCAGCCTTTACCTTGATGGCCATTTGCGTGTCCATATGGTACGGTCAAAACGGCATTCAAAAGCAATACGCCTTGATCTGCCCATTTTTTCAAATAACCATGGTTAACTGGCTGTGCACCAACATCATCATAAAGTTCTTTATAGATGTTTTTAAGTGATGGCGGAAGTGGTGTACCTGGCATGACAGAAAAACTCATCCCATTTGCCTGTCCAGGATTATGGTATGGATCTTGTCCCAAAATGACTACCTTTGTTTTAGCAAAGGGAGTTAATTTGAAAGCTGTGAATATATGATACATGTCAGGATAAATTTGCTTAGTAGAGTATTCTTCTCTTAGAAAGTTATGAAGTTCGTGATATTTCTCACTTGCAAAGACTGGATCTAATACTTGATCCCAATCATTGCCAATTAATTCTTTAGCCAAGTCTTACACCCTCTTTTCTAATCCTCTTTATGGTATCATTAATTTAACAGTAATTGGGAGGAAATTTATGATCAAATTAGTTGCTTGCGATTTAGATGGTACTCTTTTTAATTCAAATATGACCGTTTCAGAAGCAAATACTCAAGCTGTGAAAAATGCACAAAATAATGGAATTGAATTTCTGATTGCGACGGGTCGCGCCCCACGTGAATCACGTTCTATTTTAAGAGATGCAAATTTGCATACTGGCTTTATCAACCTAAATGGTGCTCTAGTATTTAACGAAGCAGGTCAATTAATGGTCAAACACAGTATCCCTACTCAGAAGGCCATCCAAATTGTTAACCTCCTTTATAAGGCTGGATTTTACTTTGAAGTCGTTACCGAAAATCAAGTTTATAGTGAAAACTTAGAGCAACGAATTACTAATGTAGCGCACTTGATGGTTGATTTAAATCCTCTGCTCGACTTCCGTCAAGCTGTCGCAATTTCTGCCGGTAATAAAACAATTATGAATATGAAGCAGGTTCCTAGTTTTACGGAATTGCTGGCTGATCCCGAAATCGAAGTGATGAAATTTATTGCTTTTGATTCACGCGGACACGAAGCTTTTGCCGATGTAAAAAAAGAAATCGCCGAATTAGGCGACCTAGTTATTACCTCTAGCTCATCTTCAAATATTGAAATTAATGCGGACGAGGCACAAAAGGGGCTTGCATTGCTGGATTATGCCAAATTAAAAAATATTAAAAAAGACGAAATCGCCGCTATTGGAGATAATCTAAATGATGAAAGCATGATTCGCGCAGCAGGTGTCGGCGTAGCAATGGGCAATGCGATTCCTTTAATAAAAGACATCGCTCAAGTTACCACCAAGAATAATAATGAAGATGGAGTAGCCTATATTCTTAATCAATTCATTAAAGATAATCAACAAAAATAGAGGTGAAAAATATGTTGTTTTGGTTAGAGCTTAATCAAGAAAAGGATTACGGCCAAATACCTGTCATTGCTTCTAATGGTCAGGTTAAATTCTTTATTCAAGGCAACCTAGATAATCCCAATCATACTCTTTATTTGAATGATATAAATAATAAGGAAGTGGGCCGTCTTTTTTCTGACGGTGCTGGTCTGATAGCTTCTTTTACCATTGATGTGGTAAACCACTCTCTTGTTGGCGTAAAAAAATTAAACACTCCTAGAACTAATATTTTTTATCTCACTCAGCTTAACTACGTCGTAACTGGTAGTATCAAACATGGTACTTATACCTTTAGATCTGGTATCAAAAAGGTAGCCAATGTTAAAACCATGATGGGTGATAAAGGTGTTGTATTGACGTGCGAAATTAATAAGCCAGAGGATGTTCCCTTTATCCTCTTAACTTCTATTTTATTTACTCAATGGCATGTCACGCCACTTAAACTTCCAACCTTCCCACCAATTAATCAAAAGTTCGAAATTAATCCTAATTAACACAAAAGCAGTTATGAAAATTTTTCATAACTGCTTCTCTAGAAAGTAATATAGATATAGATGTATCTTCTGCTATAAAGTTTGTATTTATTAAGTAATAAGGAATTATTAGGCAGAGACTGAATATTCAGAAGTTATAATCCGTTCAATCATAACTTCCAACTCTTATTATACTTGGTCCTGGTCAAAATACAAGTGCTAAAGCGTTATTATTTGTCATTAAAAGCGTTTATATTTCTATATCGATTACTATTTTTGCTATGGTAAGCCGTTATTTAAAGGCGCAAGAAAATAGCTTCTGCACTGGCAGAAGCTATTTTCTTTGGTTCTATGATAAATCCTGTTGATAGATTTCTATGATATTCTATCAATAGGATTTTTTGCATTAAAAAAGAGGCACAAGCCTCACTGCATAATGTCCTTTGATACCACTCTTTAGAAATTAAGGTGAATTGCTTATGTCCTCTTATAATGATTGTATTAAATTTTCTCTGAATATTAAAGACCCTTTGTTAGAATTTTTTGATATCTCAACTGGCAAATACCGCAATCGTAAAGCCAAGTTCTACCACGCTATTGTACATTTAGACCATTGCTTAAACTGTGGCTCCGCTAACATCGTACATAACGGTCATTTGTATTCTAATGTGCGTTATCCTGCTTTAGATGCTAGTCTGCCCGTCTTTATCAGAATAGCTAAAGAAAGAATTATCTGCCGTGATTGTCAGACAAATTCGATGGCTCAAACAGAACTAGTAGATAAATACTGCTGTATTTCTAATGCCACCAAGCGTAAAATTATTGGCTCTTTAACCGAAGACTGGTCCATGAAGAGCATTGCCAGACAAACTTCAACTTCAACCAATACCGTGCAACGCGTACTAGAGAAATATAGTCCGTCTTCCTTTGAAGATACTGACTGGCTGCCGGAATACCTGGCTTTTGATGAATTCAGAGGCGTTGGCAGGCAGCTGCACTTTATTGCCATTGATGGTCACACGCACAAAATAGTTAAGGTACTGCCTACCAGATTAAAAAAAGATATTATCAATTACTTTAAACGTTTCCCAATAACCGTAAGAAACAAGGTTAAGACTGTAACTATGGATCTTAATTACTATTATGACATTATGGCTAAGGAGCTTTTTCCTAATGCTCAAGTAATCCTCGACCGTTTCCATATCGTTCAGATGCTTAACCGTTCCTTTAATTCCTGTCGCATTCAAGAAATGAAGAAGCACAAAAAAGGTTCATGGGAATACAACCTGCTTAAATATTACTGGAAGCTTTATCTTAAGCCTTTTGATGACCTGGAAAAAGTTAAGCCGTGCTATCAATCCAGATTAAAAGATACCCTAACTCAAGAACAAATCGTGGCTGATGGGCTTTCTTTAAACAATGAGCTTGAAAATACTTATAACCTTATGCAAGATATCAGTAAAGCTTTAAAAGATAGAGATACAAAGAAGTTACGAAGCCTAATTCAAAGCAAAGATCATGTTGGCAATATGATGCACACCACTTTAAATACTTTCAAACGTAATCTACATGATATTCTCAACGCTGCTAAGTTCGATGAATCAAACGGTTGCCTTGAAGGAACCAACCGTAAGATTAAACAGATTGAACGTACTGCCTACGGTTACGCTAACTTCAATCATCTAGTAACCAGAATCGATCTAGAAGAAAAGGATGCCATTATTAAGGAAAAAGCATCAGACTACTATTTAGCAGTGAAGTGAGACCTAAAAGTGAGACACTTTTAGGTCTTTACTATGTCTAAATTTAATAAAGAACAGAAAATAGAAATTTATCGTAAATGGAAAGATGAAAAGATTTCAATAAGTCAGTTGTCTAAAACATATAAAACGAATGTAGCTAATTTGGATTACATGCTTAGATTAATTGATATGTATGGAATCAATGTTTTAGATAGGCCTTATCAGGTTTATTCTAAGGAATTTAAAGAACAAGCAATTGAGCAAGCTGTTTTCAGTACCAAGTCATATGTACAAGTATCACTAGAACTGGGGCTTAAGAGTATTGGCACACTTAGTATTTGGCTTAGAGAATATAAGGAAAACGGGTATAATGTCATTATCAAACAGAAAGGACGCCCTGCCCGTGATCAAAGAGACTCAAAAATCACGCAAGGAATTGGAGAAAGAGATCCAAAAGCTGAAAGAAGAAAACTTGCGATTGCGTATTGTGAACGAATACGTAAAAAAACTGAAGGCCTTGGATCAAGACAAAGATCGAAAGAAATAGCTAAGGCAATTACTGATCTAAGGCATGAATTTAAGGTTAGCTTGAACTATGTCTTAGATGCAATTTCAGAGCATCCAGAGCTGCCTACGATTGCCAGAAGTTCTTACTATAAAATAATTAAACGAAAGCCTAAGAAGCCCAAGCGTTCCAAACTTATTGCAAGGATCAAGGAAATATTTAATCGTCACAAAGGACGCTATGGCTATCGTCGAGTGGCACTCCAGTTAATAAAAGAAGGCTGGAATATTACTGAGAAAACAGTCCGTTACTGGATGCATAAATTGGGTCTTAAGGGTATCAGACGCAACAAGCGTAAGTATTCAAGCTACAAGGGAACTATTGGCAAGATAGCCCCTAATTTAATTCGTCGTGATTTCTTTGCACCAATGCCCAACATGAAATGGTACACTGACATTACTGAATTTCACCTCAATGGTGAAAAGCTTTATCTATCACCTATTTTGGATGGTTGTGGAGGCGATATAGTCTCTTACACTATTTCCAAACATCCAGACATGGAGTTAGTAATGACAATGCTTGATAGGGCTTTTGCCAAGGAAACGGCTCTTAATAATTGCATCTTTCATACTGATCAGGGCTGTCAATACCAAAGTCCAAGATATCAGCGTGCTTTAAAGCTTCATGGTATTACTCAAAGCATGTCTAGAAAAGGTAATTCCATGGATGATGGGCTAATGGAAAACTTCTTTGGCTTGCTCAAAACAGAGATGTTCTATGATCAAGAATACAAGTACCATAGTCTTCAAGAATTAGCTCAAGCAATCGAAGAATATATCGAATACTATAACGAAGAAAGGATAAAGAGCAGATTAAAAGGCTTAACTCCGAAAGAATATCGGAATCAAGCCTCTATTAATCCTGTATTTTAAACTGTCTAATTTTTAGGTCTCAGTTCACAGCCTAATGCCTTTCTCTATTATTTATTTTTTAATTGACTTCTATCAACACCATTTCTTATAGAATATCAAGCATTACTACAGAGAAAAAAGAGTATACTAAACATAGCCCCAAAAGACTAGTCTTTTGGCAGTTTTTTCACTTATTGTGTGCTAAACATCTATTAATTAATCGCCTTAGAATAATTATAAAGTTGATGTGTGTGGACCAAATTTATAATAGTGCGATTCAAATGATTGGCGCATGCTATTAAAGCTACCTTGTCATGCTTATTGAAAGGCGGCTTTTTTAATTTGTAATAGTAATCAATTAAATGATTTTGAATTTTGCCTTGATTTCTTAACATACTTCGAATCATGTCTGTTTCAACAGCTCTGCCTTGACTACTACCTCTACGATTAATTGTATCGCCTTTAATGTTATTTACCAGACTGATATCTGTTTAAATCCAAACCTAGGAAAGCATTGAGTTGTTTATAATTATCAAAGCGAGCAATATCACCAGTAAAGCCTAATAATAGAGCGCTATTTAATTGACCGGCTCCGGGAATACTGGAAATAACTTTGAAATCATCCAAGCCAACAGCCGTCTTGATTAACTTGTTTTGAATATAGGCTATTTCTTTATTGTAGCTTTCTATCTCATCGCAATATTCTGAAATAATTTCAATTTCTAAAGAATTTGCTGGAACAGCAGGATAAGAATCTTTAGCTGCTAACCAAACTTGAGCACAATAACTTTGAATTACATCTTTATGTATTCGCCTGCTAACAGATTGGTAAACTCTAGTGGTCATTTCTTTAAGAGTTAATCCTACCAAAAAGTCAGGATGACAATACATTCTAAATACTTGAAGAGCTAAAACTGCATAAGCATTTTTAAAAATCTGATTTAGTTCTGGGAAAGTAAGCTCTAAGCTAGAACGAAGGAAATTAAGTATTCTGGTTCTACATTTAATTAACTGCTTATATCTCAAAGATAAAATCCGTAAAGATTCATACAACGAATTAGATTGTTTATTACAGTGATTCTTTATTTCCGCTAATTGAGTTTTACCCAATAAAGCTAATTTAAATGAATCATTCTTGTCAGTTTTATTTCTTCTCAAAGAAGCCATTCTTAATTTTGCTTCTAGGGGATTTAGCTCATAAAATTTGACCTTTTTATTTTTTAAATAAGTAGTAAGCTGAGCCGAATAAACACCTGTAGTTTCAAATATTATTATTGTACCGGGTTTAATATAAGAATTTAATATTTGGAAACCGCTCTTATTATGCTTAAATTTAAAAGCTATTTCTTCCGCTTCTTTTGTTATCAAAGTGGCATGACTTTCACCTTGACTAACATCAATACCAATAATATTCACCTAATCACCCCGTTTTAAATCAATTGAGGCAAATATTTATTTTCAGCTCCATTTCTTGATTATACGATCTCTGAGATCCACGCCCTTAATCTAGTTTGATTGAAAATAAACATTTATGGGCCCGTTTGACAGTCGAATTTAATATTCCATTCTGTTGTCGACCTCAACCTCAATCTAAGTATAAGAAAAAAGGTAGATAAAAACATCGTCATGTTTCTATCTACCTTTATACTTTAGGGTGTTTGACAAAGAGCCTTTTCTTTATGATCAAAATTAGTCTTGGTAGTTTACCAATTCTAAGTATGATTCAGGCTTAAGTGAAGCACCACCAACTAAGCCACCATCAATGTCAGGCTTTGACATTAATTCCTTAACGTTAGCTGGCTTTACAGAACCACCGTATTGAATACGAACGTTTTCTGCAGTTTCTTCGTTGTACAAGTCCTTTACAGTTTCACGAATAGTCTTGCACATTTCTTCAGCTTGGTCTGATGAAGCAGTCTTGCCAGTACCAATAGCCCAAATTGGTTCATAAGCAATTACAAGTGAAGATACTTGTTCAGCAGTAAGACCATCTAAAGCAGCCTTAATTTGAGCAACTACCCAGTCTTCTTGCTTGTTAGCTTCACGAGTTTCAAGTGATTCACCACAGCAAATAATTGGCTTCAAGCCATTAGCAAAGATTGCCTTAGCCTTCTTGTTAATGTCTTCATCAGTTTCGTGGAAGTAGCCACGACGTTCTGAGTGACCAATAATTACGTAGTCCATACCCATTTCTTTGAGGACCTTAGGTGAAGTTTCACCAGTGTAAGCACCTTCGTCTTCAAAGTAGCAGTTTTCTGCACCGATGTGCAAGTTTGAACCCTTAGCAGCTTTTCTCAAAGCATCAAGGTCAACTGCAGGTGCACAAATAAGTGATTCTACCTTACTTGGATCTGGTAACTTGTCCTTAACTGCGTCAACGAACTCAGTAGTTTGTTCTGGGTTCATGTGTAATTTCCAGTTACCAGCAATAATTGGTGTACGACTCATTAGTCTATTATCTCCTTAACTTAAATTACTTGTCTGAAATACATGCAATACCTGGTAATTCGTTACCTTCAAGGTATTGAAGTGAAGCACCACCACCGGTTGAGATGTGGGTAATCTTGTCAGCAACTCCAGACTTCTTAACAGCAGAAGTTGAGTCACCACCACCGATAATAGTAGTAGCATCAGTTAAGTTAGCTAAGGCATCAGCAATTGCGTAAGTACCCTTAGCGAAGTTAGGCATTTCGAAAGCACCCATAGGACCGTTCCAAACAACAGTCTTAGCGTCCTTAAGAATTTCAGCGAACTTTTCAACAGTCTTAGGACCGATGTCAAGACCCATCATGTTGTCAGGAATATCGTCACCAACAACTTCACGCGAAGCATCGTTTGAGAATTCAGTTGCAGCTACGTTGTCAACTGGAAGAACGATCTTGCCGTCAGCTTCTTTCAAAAGTTCCTTAGCAAGTTCAACTCTGTCCTTTTCAAACAATGACTTACCAATCTTGTGGCCTTGAGCTGCTAAGAAGGTGTAGGCCATACCACCACCGATTAAAATGTGGTCTGACTTAGGAATCAAGTTCTTAATAACAGCGATCTTGTCTGAAACCTTAGCACCACCAAGGATAGTTACGAATGGGTGAACTGGGTTTTCAACAGCGTTACCTAAGAATTTGATTTCCTTTTCCATCAAGAAACCAGCAGCAACTGGCTTGCCGTCTTTCTTCATAGCAGTAGCAATACCAACGTTTGAAGCGTGGCTTCTGTGTGCAGTACCAAAGGCGTCGTTTACAAACATGTCGCCAAGGCTTGCCCAGTATTCGCCAAGCTTAGGATCGTTACCTGATTCACGCTTACCAAAGTCATTGTCAATATCTTGGAATCTAGTGTTTTCAAGAACAACAACATCGCCATCTTTCATAGCGTTGATTGCGTCTTCAACTTCTTTACCTTCGTTTGATGGTACAAAAGTTACAGGCTTCTTAAGAAGTTCACTTAAACGTTCAGCAACTGGCTTTAATGATAATTCTTTCTTGTCAGCATCTGACTTTACACGGCCCAAGTGACTCAAAAGAATTGCTTTACCACCGTGTTCGATGATGTACTTAATAGTTGGAAGTGCAGCAACGATACGGTTGTCATCACCAATAACACCATCTTTAATAGGAACATTAAAGTCTACACGCATTAAGACTTTCTTGCCATTAACATCAAGATCGTCAACGATTAATTTAGCCATTATAATCCTCCGATTATTTTGATATTTTTCCTTCAAAAAAGGCGGAAGGAAGAATCTCCCTCCGCCTTCTCAATTACCACTTAACCTATAATCAGTTAAATTTAATTAATGATTAAAGAGTAGCAAAGTGTAATAAAGTACGAACCATTTGGCAAGTGAATGAGTATTCGTTGTCGTACCAAGCAACAGTCTTAACTAATTGCTTGTCACCTGCAGTAGTTACCATAGTTTGAGTTGGGTCAAAGATTGAACCAGCAGTCATGTTGATAACGTCGCTTGAAACGATGTGGTCACCATTGTATGCAAATGATGGGCTTTCGTACTTCTTCATAGCTTCGTTAACTTCGTCAGCAGTAACCTTCTTCTTCAAGATTGATACCAATTCAGTTTCTGAACCGTCTGGAACTGGAACACGTTGTGCGTGACCGTTCATCTTACCGTTCAAGTTAGGCAATACCAAGCCGATAGCCTTTGCTGAACCAGTAGTATGAGGAATAATGTTTTCAGCAGCAGCACGAGCGTCTTGTTCCTTACCACTACGTGCAGGACCATCCAAAGTCATTTGAGTACCAGTGTATGCGTGGATGGTAGTCATAGTAGCAACTTCGATACCGAATTCCTTGTCCAAAGCGTTAGCCATTGGTGCAAGTGAGTTAGTAGTACATGAAGCAGCTGAAACGATCTTGTCGTCAGCAGTCAAAGTGTTTTCGTTTACTGAGTAAACGATAGTCTTCAAGTCGTTACCTGCTGGAGCTGAGATCAATACACGCTTAGCACCTGCGTCAAGGTGAGCTTGTGACTTAGCCTTGCTAGTGTAGAAACCAGTACATTCAAGAACAAAGTCAACACCGTCATTCTTAACCCAAGGAATGTTTTGTGCTTGTGGTTCAGCGTAAACACGGTACTTCTTACCGTCAACTACGATTGAGTCATCAGTTGATGAAACTTCGTGGTTGAAAGTACCATGAGTAGTGTCGTACTTAAGCAAGTAAGCAAGCATTGCTGGAGTAGTCAAGTCGTTAATAGCAACAACTTCGATGTCCTTAGTCTTTTCGCCAAGGTCCATAATACGACGGAATGCTAAACGACCGATACGGCCGAAACCGTTAATACCAATTTTAACTGTCATAACCTAAAGTCCTCCTTAAGAACTATAAACAACATTTATTTTAAACGGGATTTTTATTTCCCCTTTAAAATCATATTTGAGGCACCTTCATCAGTAATTAACCAGGTTTGATGTGGTGCATTAGGCATATAAGCTTTGATTGCTTCAGCCTTGCGACTACCGCAAGCAAAGGCAAATATGTGGGGTATTTTGTATAGGTTCTCAAACTGCAATCCAACCTGGGTGATACGGTCGACAACCTTGCCATTTTCATCGAAGAAACACCCGAAACATTCGGTGACGGCCTTCTTTTCACGAAGTCTAGAGAGCTTAATTGAATCATAGCCTCTACGCTGTGCCATTTCTTGGGCTAACCCAATACCATGAATCACAGCATCACTTTGTGAAATATCTTGCAGGACATCTGCAATCGAGGATTCACGTATAAGCGATTTATACGCATCTGCTGAAACTTGCTCAGGCAAATATAAAGTCTTATAAGTACCCGAAGTCTTAGCAGCCATCTCTTGAACGATTGTATTACTTTGCGTTTCAACATTCTCGCCCAAGGCTCCGCGACCTGGAACAAACTCCAGTTGACGGTTATTAGCTAAATCTTGAGATAAATACTTCGCAGATTTTGCTAAAGCCGCTCCACCTAGAATTGTAACTATTGAATGTCCTAAAGGCAAGAGTAAATTCAAAGCTGAACTTAACTTCTCACCCATCTCTTCATACACACGATCTTGTAGATCAGCGTTACCAGGGACAATCAGAGTTCTATCAATTCCTAATTTCTTAGCAAGAGCTACCTCTGTCTCTCCGGCATTAAAGAGGCGGTCAATCAATGGTCCTGCATCTTTCAATGTTTTCTCGCCCTTTTCGGTTAAAAACATTCCGAAACTTTTGATTTCAATCAAGCCTAACTGATTCAAATATTCCGTTTCGGTTCTAATGTTTCTTTCCGAAAGGCCTAAATGTTGAGCTACGCTACGGCGACCAATTGGCGCATGTAACGCGATCTGCTCAAGGACAAGATGCCTTTGTCGAAGAATCTTTAAGACGTCGGGAACGAGCGCTTCGAGCAAAGAAAAGTCCGAATCCATCGTTCCCTCCTTTCCCTGGGACGAATTGTGACCATGCCTGTGTCGATTTCTGTCCCAGAATACTTAAAAATATAAGAGAAACGTACATCCAACATCCATACATTTCCCAATCGACACTGTTAGTATAACAATGTATTTTTCGTAATTCAAGAAAAAGATGTGCGAATTTAAAAATATTACAAGTTAAGTGAAATCATTTTTCTTTGCTATCTTTTTTTGTTATACTGAAAGAGTTATACGGGTCCTTAGTGTAATGGATCGCACGTAAGATTCCGGTTCTTAAAATCTGGGTTCGACTCCCAGGGGACCCATCTTAAGAAAAAAGAGCGATGAATTATTTCGATAGTTCATCGCTCTTTTTTTCTACCTTAAGTCAAGTAATATCAATAATTTAATAGATTATTTTATTAGAATTATTGGTACGAATGAAGCTAATTAAGTTAGAAAACTAAATTTATTAATAATTATATGTAACACAAATAAGCCTATGAGTACTTGTAGTTTTTTCATAGGTTGTTATACTGAAGTTGATCATTTGATTTCAACTAAAGTCTTTGGTTATGTGTGGCTACGTTGTAATCATATAATTGATCATGTTTGATAAGAGCAAACATTGTACGTATCAGTTTATGAACTGATGCAATGGCGATTTTCTTATAGCCCCGGCTATTTGAAGATCGTTTTTTCTTATCATAATAATCAGTGATATGACAAGGCTGAGTAGCTTTGACAGTTTCCATTTGAGTAATTGTTCGATAAAGAATCTTTCTAGCTAAGTGATTGCCATGTTTGGTTATTCTCACCTGATTGATAGCGGCCTGGATCAATGCCAACAAAGGCATCAATTTGGGCTGAAGTATCAAACCGTCTTAAATCACCTAATTCAGCTACCAACCTAACAGCAGTAGTTTTGGCAATGCCAGGAATACTCTCATAGATATTCAAAGACCGTGCATTTGCTTGCATAGCAAGCTTTTCCATATAATTGATCACATTATCTCTTTCGGCACTTAGAGAAAGCAAATTGGCAATATTACGCTGAATTGCTCGAATAGTAATACTGCTTTCATTGTCATATGGATAAGCTTGTCTGGCTAAGGCATAGAGCCTAGTTGTTAAATAATGAGCTCTTTGTCTGCCAATTCCTGAAATGGCCAACAAACTTTGAAAGACCTGGTTTTCATTGTGATTTAAAACATATTGGGCATGCGGGAATAAGCTGACAATCGTCCAATAAACTCTGCCAGATGAAGTTGAAAGGATACTCTCTATCTGAGGAAAAGTAGACTGCAAATTACGATGGAGCTGATTTTTATTGATTATCAGGGCTTGAGTAAGCTCTTCGTAATAACGACTCGCATTTTGCAGTTCATGATATTCCTTAGGTTGAGGAGCACGCAATTTTTGTGGCGCATTGAATTGAATTAAAGCTAACCGATAAGCATCAACTTTATCGGTTTTATTATGCCTTAGATTATTGTCCATCAGCTTCTTAGCCTTTAAGGGATTAAGCTTTAAATACTTGATATGATAATCTTCTAAAAAAGCCTGTAAACTCAATGAATAAACTCCCGTAGCTTCAAAAACTACTAAAGGCGTGATCAAGTATTGATTTAAACGATCCAATAGATCTTGATAGCCAAAGGAATCATTAGTAATCTTAAAGGTTTCACCTTGCTTAATTCGATCAATTACTACACAAACTGTAGACGATTTACTGCTAACATCAATGCCAAAGATAATATTTTGTTTCATCATTCTAACCTCCAAGTGAAGACAAACAGTTTTATCAACCTATGAATTCTCATTTTCTGAACTCGGCATCAAGTGCCCACAGACTTCGAAGAGACTTATAAATAGGCGGTAAAGCAGTCCGTTTTCTTTGCGACGTTACACGTCCAAAAGAACCAAGACTTTATTTGCTTTATCTTCACTTTCTATTTTAGACAAAATAAAAAGTGCCAGATCATGAATCCGTCGATTCATAATCCAACACTAGATTAGTATGTTTTCTTTTCTCCCATAAAAATAAAGTAAATATATAATATCTTTTACATTAAAAAATAATATTCATAAAAGCACCTTTATAAGTGACCAGCTACCCAAAAATAAGGCGTTAAATTCTTATGAGAGTAGCATTAACATTAAAATTTTGCAAACGTTATTGTTATATAATTAAAAAGTTCACATAAATATTTTAGTAATACAGGAGATATAGTTTATGGTTGAATCACAAAACAATCCTAAAAAGATGATGTGGACGACCTTGGCAATGATGGCCTTCTCTACCGTATGGGGATTTGGTAACGTTGTTAACGGCTACGTCTACTTTGATGGAACAAAGGTCATCTTCAGTTGGATCGTAATGTTCCTTCTCTACTTTGTTCCTTATGCACTGATGGTTGGTGAACTTGGTGCCACTTTCAAAAACGCTGAAGGTGGGGTTTCATCTTGGGTTAACGCCACAATGGGTGCCAAATGGGCCTACTACGCTGGTTGGACTTACTGGGCCTGCCACGTTGTTTATATTTCAAGTAAGGGTACCGGTGGTTTGAGAGCCATGGCCTGGGGGTATTTTTGGTAATACTCATTGGTACGATGGTTTACCTACTGCTTGGACTCAATTTGCAACTTTAGTTGTCTTCTTGTTCTTCTGCTGGGTTGCCAGTCGTGGTATTCCAGTTTTAAAAGGCTTAGCTACTGTTGCCGGTTCTTCAATGTTCATCATGTCAATCTTATTCATTATCATGATGTTCGCAGCTCCAGCTATCAACCCACATGCTGGTTTTTACAGCATCAACTTCAATTGGAAGAACTTAATGCCAACATTTAATGTTAAGTACTTTACTTCACTTTCAATTTTGGTATTTGCCGTTGGTGGTTGTGAAAAGATTTCTCCTTATGTAAATAAGGTTAAGGATCCATCAAAGAACTTCCCTAAGGCAATGATGGCTCTTGCAATCATGGTTATGGTTTCAGCTATCTTAGGTACTTTTGCCATGGCATTGATGTTTGATCCTAAGGTAGTTAACGCTAACCTTAACGAATACATTTCAAACGGTGCTTACATGGCATTCCAAAAGCTTGGTGAATATTACCATGTTGGTGGCTTATTCATGTACATTTATTCATGGTGTAACGTAATCGGCCAATTCTCAACTTTGGTAATTAGTATCGATGCTCCACTTAGAATGCTTCTAGGTAGTAAAGAAGCTAAGGAATTTATTCCAAAGAGTTTGCTCAAGCTTAACAAACACGGTGCCTACATCAACGGTATCTGGATGGTAGTTATCTTGTCAGGTGGTTTGATCGCAATTCAAGCCCTTGTACCTAACGCACAAGCTGTTATGGCTCAATTGGTTAAGTTAAACTCAACTACTATGCCACTTCGTTACCTTTGGGTATTCACAGCTTACATTGCTTTAAGAAAGCACCAAGAAAAGTTTGAAACTACTTATCAAATGACTAAACATCAAGGTTTAGCTTACACTGCTGGTATTTGGTGTTTCGTAGTTACTGCTGCATGTTGTATCTTTGGTATTTACTCACCAGATCCATTCACATTACTCTTAAACATCTTGACTCCAATCATTTTAATTGCATTAGGTTTAATCCTTCCAACAATTAAGAAACATCAAGATGCTCAAGCCAACTAATACTAAAGCATAAAAAATAGCGATGATTAAAATCATCGCTATTTTTTATATCTTAAATTTTACTTAGTCAAAGTTTGACTACTTTCAAGCAACTCTGCACGTTGTGCCAAGTTAGTGTAAAGTCTGTTGTTGGCTACTGCGATACCTTCAATTTCACGACCAGTGTGGAATTGGTAAGTATCCTTAACTTCACCGTTCTTGGCAATCTTAGCAATTACATCGTTAAATGCAATGTAGAAGTTGTTGTTCTTAGGATCATAAGTGAAGCCTTGAGTGTAAGTGTTTGAAACAATGCCACCCTTAGTTGCACCTACAATAGTTGGATACCAGTTGTCACCCTTACGGTTGAATTCCCAGTATTCAGTTTGATCGTCATCCTTGTTGTAAGTTGTAGTGTACATCTTGTTATCACTTACGATTACGCCGTTTTGGAAGTAACGACCTTCTGATTCACTACCGTTCCAGCATTTAATAGTCCAGATCTTGTTGATGCACATGTCGCTCTTACGGATTTGAACTAATTCAGTTGAGAAGTTACTCTTGTATGAAACTTTATTATTGTTGTTCAATACATAGACGTACTTGTCGGTAGAACCCATAGCTTGACCGTGGCCAATTGGAATATAAGGACTTACCTTAATGTTCTTAACATATGAGTTAAACTTGCTTTGTGACATATCAAGTAAGTATTGACCATTAAAGGCGTTAGTCAAGTTGTTCAAGTTGTAACCCACAATGTGACCGTCAGTAATAGTAGTACTGCTGAGCAAGCTAGTGTAAAGCCAGCCGTTTGACATCGTGATACCTTCTGGAATGTGACCTACACGGTTAATGTAGTCGTCATCTTTAATGTCTCTAGCAACACTCAATAAAACTGGTTGGAAGAAACGAGTCTTAAAGGTTAAATTACCACCATCACTAGTATAAGTATGCTTAGACTTATCAGGAGCAAAGTCAGTCTTAGTTACATAGTTAGCTGAACTACCATAGTAAGTCTTCCAAGACTTCAAGTTACCGTCAAATGACTTAGCTTGAACCTTGCTTGCGTCGGCAATACCTTCCTTGGTGCTCTTTCTAACAGTTACCTTAACTGTTGCCTTAGCAGAACCATAGCTGTACTTAACATTGTAAGTACCTGGATCAGTACAGTCGATCATATCTTCAGATACATCTACATCTTGGTTATCAATCACAGTACCCATATTGTTGGTTACATAACTGATTGCATCAGTAGGATCAAAGAGGTAGTTGCTATTTCTAACCAAACTTACAGTCTTAGGAACAGCAATTGTGTTTCTAGTGAAATAGTTTTGGTTTACGTAACCAACCTTACGGCCGTCTACGTAAATACGCCAATAAGTACCATTATCTCTAGTCTTAATACTTTGATCTGATTGAATATGAGCGTATTGGTAGTCACTTGCATCAGCGATCTTGCCAGAAGGCTTACCATTGCTGATCTTCTTGTAAACATTGTAGCGTCTACCACTACCCACTTTAACCATCAAATCATAAGAAGTACTGGTTTGAACTGGTGCTTTTTTACTATCACTAGAGCTATTAGTATCTGTTGTCTTACTTGCTGAGTTAGCGTCAGCAGCAGAAACAGGTTTAGCATAGCCCATTAACAAACCTACACTAAGTGCTACAGCAGATGTAGCGGTTAAAATTTTATTTGTATACTTCAAGCCTATCCTCCGATATTACATAATTTTGGTTTTACATAGTAATTATAATATATAAGATTCACTCGCAAAAATACAATTTCAATACAAGTAAGTCTCATTATTTGACACTTTTATTACGAAGTGATTTAATTAGCACTGTGCTTGAATGAGTGCTAATTAAATATAACGAAAAATTTAGGAGGCAAATTTATGCTAGTACCTACAGTTATTGAACAAACTGCTCGTGGCGAACGTGCTTACGATATTTACTCACGTTTGCTTAAAGACAGAATTATCATGCTGGGTGGTGAAATTAATGACCAAATGGCCAACTCAATCATTGCTCAATTGCTCTTCTTAGATGCTCAAGACAACACTAAGGATATTTCACTTTACATCAACTCTCCTGGTGGTGTTATTACCTCTGGTCTTGCTATCATGGACACCATGAACTTTATCAAGTCGGATGTTTCTACTATTGCAATTGGTATGGCTGCTTCAATGGCTTCCATCCTTTTGACTAGTGGTACTAAGGGCAAGCGTTTCGCACTTCCTAACTCAACCGTCCTTATTCACCAACCATTAGGTGGTGCACAAGGTCAACAAACTGATATTCAAATTGCAGCTAACGAAATTTTAAAGAGTCGTAAGAAGATTAACGAAATCTTACACGAAACTACCGGTCAACCTTTGGACAAGATTCAAAAGGATACTGAACGTGACAACTACTTAACTGCAGAAGAAGCTAAGGAATACGGTTTAATTGACGAAATTATGGTCAACAAGAAGAAGTAATCATTAACTGATTACGCAAAAAAAGATCACTTCGATTGAAGTGATCTTTTTTATGCTCTTAAACTTTCCGCAATTTCATGTAATTTTTTAAAGCGGTGATTTACTCCTGATTTAGAGATAGGACCATCGGGAATCTGATCCGCTACTTCTTTTAAAGTTAATTCAGGGTGGGCCAGTCTAAAACGAGCTAGCACTTGCAATTTTTCTGGCAAATCATCTAAGCCCTTTTCTGCCTGAATTGTTTGAATATCTTCAACTTGTTTAGCCGAGGCAGAAGCTGTCTTTTTCATATTTGCGGTATCGCAGTTAACCAAACGGTTAACTGAGTTACGCATATCACGCATAATCCGCAAATCTTCAAAATTAAGCATGGCATTTAATGCACCTACAATATGCAAAAAGTCGCCAATTTTTTCAGCTTCTTTGAGATAAACGATATAGCCTCTTCTTCTCTTAGTCATTTTAGCATTCAAATAGAAATATTCATTCATAATCTTAGCTAGATCTTCATTATGATCTTCATAAGTTGAATAAATCTCTAAGTGATAACGACTAGTTTCAGGGTTATTGACGCTACCACCGGCTAAAAAGGCACCACGCAAGTATGACATTGCCCCTTCACGAGACTTACGAATTCGTTCAGGAATTCTGGTTACTAATCCCTTTTCAGGATCCCAAATTTGCAAATTTTCCAGAATTTCTTGCACTTTTTGATTAAGACGAACTAAGTATTGATTATTTTTCTTTAGTTTCATCTTGCGCGAAACAATCAGCAATGGCTCAATACCGTAAGCTACTTTGATTAATTTAAAAATGCGTCGCGCAATCGCAGGATTTTCTGTTGTAATATCTAAACTAAATTGATGATCATGAAGATTTAAAACTCCATTCATCCGCAAAAAAGCGGCTAACTCTGCTTTTGCATGCTCTGGATGCACCTCAAGCGAAGTTAGCTCCTTTTTGACCTCACTAGCATAACTAGCCATTAATTTTCCTTCATTCTCTTTCGTGACATTGCTTCAAATGCCAGATTAATAATTTCCTTAGCTACCTTTTCACCATCATGGAAGACTAAACCATGTCTTTGATCAATAAAGTCATCGGTAATTACACGACATTCTTGTGCTCTTAAACCTTCAAAGTCATTTCTTACAGGTTCAAGATAAGCATCATAATCTTCAGGGTGGAATTTGCTCATATCAATTTTAGCGCCATTAACCAAAGCAGTATTGATATAGTGACCACCTAAGTGATTATTGATTACTTCTACGTGTTCTGCATCACTAAAGTGATCAGTTTCACCGCGCTGAGTCATAATGTTACAAATATAGATAACTTCTGCTTCAGTCTCACGAACAGCTTCACCCAAGTTAGAAATCATCAAGTTAGGCAAAATTGAAGTAAACAAACTACCTGGTCCTAGAACAACGGCATCGGCTTGCATAATTGAAGCAAGAACCGGTAATACTGCCTTAGGTTTTGCATATGAGTCAGTATCGGTAACCCATACTCTTTTAATTCGCTTATCTTTAGAAGTGATTTCGGTTTCACCGGACTGAGTAGTGCCATCGATAAATTCCGCATTCAAGGTTAATGGTTCATTTGAAGCAGGGAAAACATGGCCATCTACTCGCATCATTTTAGATAAAGATTGAACCGCATCAAAAATATTGCCGTGCATTTCATTCAAGGCAGCGATAATCAAATTACCAATCGCATGACCTGAGAAGAATGCATCAGAGGAATCAAAACGGTATTGGAAAATATCTTTTTCTTCTTGTGGTAAATCACTTAATGAAACCAATACGTTTCTAATATCACCAGGCGGAACAACGTTAATAAAGTTTCTAATGGAGCCAGATGAGCCACCATCATCTGAAACAGTAACGATTGCAGTAATTTCCGCATTTTGATCTTTTAAGGCATTTAATATAACTGGCAGGCCTGTTCCCCCACCAATTACGACTATCCGTGGGCGTCTGCCTTTAATAACGCGAACGATTCTTGTTTCTCCGTATGACATTGTCATGCCTACTTTCTAATATAGCGACTCACTTCACGGTGAGTAATATCGACTGGATACTTTTTAGCTAAATCGCGAGCAAGTTGTTGAGCAATTGACACACTACGGTGTTGACCGCCTGTACAACCAATTGCAATTGTAAGTTTCTCTTTTCCTTCTTTGATATAGCCAGGAATCGCCGTCTCAAGCAGGTCTAACAACTTATGATAAAAGACTTGCGTTTCTTTTTTATTCATTACGTAGTCAAAGACACGTTTGTCTAGTCCTGTAAATGGACGCAATTCTGGAATATAAAATGGGTTAGGCAAAAAACGTACATCCATTACAATATCTGCATCGATTGGCATCCCATACTTAAAACCAAATGACATAACTTCAATTGAAAATGGTTGTCGCTTACGATCACTAAAAGTATTAATTAACTTTTGCTTTAATTCCTTAGTAGACAAGTTAGAAGTATTAATAATGTAGTTAGAACGATTTTTAATTGGGGTTAAAATGTGACGTTCTTCTTGAATACCATCAAGCAATCGTCCCTTACCATTATTAGCTAATGGAGGCAAACGTCTTGTTTCTTTATATCTAGCTACTAAAACATCATCTGAAGCATCCAAAAAGAGAATAGTTGCTTGGACATTGCCGTTATCCTCTAATGAATTAACTTCATCTAATAAATCTGTGTAAAAACTTTTTACTCGTAAATCAATTACTACTGCTACTTTATGGAAATCATTGGAATTATTGATTAAATCCCAAAAGCTTCCTAGCAATGTGGGAGGAAGATTATCGACTACAAAATAGCCCATATCTTCAAGGTCATGAGCAACAACAGTCTTACCTGCACCACTCATCCCCGTGACAATTAATAATTGTTTTTTCTCATCAGCCATCGTTAGTTCCTCCTTGCATAAATTATATCATACACCCGGGCGTTTCATTTTGACAGCAAAAAAAGAAGCCTTACGGCTTCTTTTAATATTAACGATGCATAAATGCTAAAACGATTTCGTTGATTCCGAATACCAAAAGCCAGAAGGCAACAAGCCATACCAAGCTTAATGCTGCTAAAACTGGGTTAAAGATCAAGCAAATTGCGATGATCAAACTGATGATATTCAAAATTAGGTTAAAGATGAAATAGCCACCTGAGAAATCACGTAAGTGCCATGAAAAGGCAATACCCACAATTGAGTCTACAAAGAACCAAATTGCGAACAAGTATGCAATGGTTAAGCCACCTACTTCGTATGAGCATAAGAACAAAATACCAACGATAATGTCCAAAATACCTGAAATAAGTGCTACCCAGCTACGTGAGAAAAAGCTTCTAAAACGTGAATAGCCGGCAAGCCATACTAAACCTTGTACGATTGAAATGATTGCAAAAATTAAAACGAATGCATGTAAACCTTTAGCAGGGTGTCTCAAAAGAATAAATGAAGTAACTACCATTAAGATACCTGCAATAAAGGCACCCCAGTCAAAACTGCGGTTATCTCTAGAACTTGAAAAAATATCCATTTTTATCCTCCTTGCTACATATTTTACACTTATTTGAGGATAAAAGATAACTTCTAATTTATTTTTGCGCTTCTTCGGTTAACTTCGTATCACGCTCGAGTACTTGCTTAAGGTATTGACCAGTATAGCTTTCCTTAACTTGAGCGACCTCTTCCGGTGTACCTGTGGCAACAACTTGACCACCACCATCACCGCCTTCAGGACCTAAGTCGATTAACCAGTCGGCATTCTTAATTACATCAAGATTATGTTCAATGATTAAAACGGTGTTTCCTTCATCAACCAAGCGTTGCAATACTTTAAGCAAGCGTTTGATATCATCTGTATGCAAACCAGTAGTTGGTTCATCAAGAATGTAGAAATTTTTACCTGTAGATAATTTTTGCAGTTCTGCGGCCAACTTCATTCTTTGAGCTTCGCCACCAGAAAGTGTCGTAGCAGACTGACCTAATTTAACATAGCCCAAACCTACATCGACAATCGTTTGCAACTTGCGTTGAATCTTAGGGATATTTTCAAAGAACTTGCATGCTTCATTGATCGTCATATCCAGCACTTGAGCAATATTCTTACCACGGTAGGTTACTTCAAGTGTTTCTGAATTATATCTGCTGCCATGGCACACTTCACAAGGTACATAAACATCTGGCAAAAAGTTCATTTCAATTTTAATGATACCATCACCGTGACAGGCTTCACAACGTCCGCCTTTAACATTGAATGAGAAACGTGCCTTGGTATAACCACGCATCTTTGCTTCATTGGTTTGAGCAAAAAGCGTTCTAATATCATCAAAGACACTGGTATAAGTTGCAGGGTTACTACGAGGAGTTCTACCGATTGGACTTTGATCAATATCAATAATCTTTTCGATATTCTTGTAACCTTTGATCGACTTATATTTACCAGGTTTAGTGGAATTATTATTTAGTTTCTGTGCTAAAGCTCGCTTCAAAATCATATTAACTAAAGTTGATTTACCTGAACCAGACACGCCACTAACTACAATAAATTTACCTAATGGGAATTTAACATCAATATTCTTTAAATTGTTTTCTTGTGCGCCAGTAATTGTAATAAATTTGCCGTTGCCCTTACGACGTTTTAATGGCACTGGCACGAACTTTTTACCAGAAAGATATTGACCCGTTAGTGAATTAGGATTCTTTTCTATTTCTTCTGGCGTACCTTGTGCCATCACTTTACCACCATAGACACCGGCACCTGGTCCCATATCTACCAAATAATCGGCTTGGCGCATAGTCTCATCATCGTGTTCAACCACAATCAGTGAATTGCCTAAATCGCGCATGCGTTTAAGTGATGCAATCAAACGATCATTATCACGTTGGTGCAAACCAATTGAAGGTTCATCTAAGACGTACATAACACCAGACAAGTTAGAACCAATCTGCGTAGCCAAACGAATTCTCTGAGCTTCTCCACCAGACAAAGTATTTGCTGAACGAGAAAGGGTCAAATAATCAAGTCCAACACTATCCAAGAATGAAAGACGATCTTTTACTTCTTTTAGAATTGGCTTGGCAATCACAGTTTCTTGTTCACTAAACTTTACGCTCTTAAAGAATGCCAATGCTTTATTAATAGACAAATCTGAAGCTTCGGCAATATCCTTGCCCATAACTTTGACTGCCAATGCCTTTTCATTAAGACGCTTGCCATGACAAGTAGCACAGGTTAATTCAGTCATGTACTTGCCCATTACGTCACGCATAAATTTAGACATTGGTCGTCTGTAGCGTCGTTCAACATTAGCCATTACGCCCTCGAATGGTTGCGTTGTATCATTAACACCAAAATCGCCAGTAACATGGAATTTTACCGATTTAGTAGAACCATGCAAAATGATGTCTCTTTGACGCTTAGTTAATTTATTAAATGGCTTGTCCATTGGAATCTTCAATGCGGTACAAGCTTGTTCAAGCATTTCTGAATAATAATTAGAAGTCTTCCATGGAGCAAGTGCCCCTTCAGCTAAAGTCAGACTTTTATCGGGAACAACCAAATCTTCATCAACGGCAAGCTTTACTCCTAAGCCATCACAGTCAGGACAAGCACCAAATGGCGCATTAAATGAGAACAATCTTGGTTCCATTTCACCAACTGTAAAACCACATTTAGGACAAGCATAGTATTCAGAGAAGTTCATCATTTCGCCGCCAATGACATCAACGTTCATGTAACCATCTGACAAACGCAATGCGGCTTCAACTGAATCAAATAAACGAGACTTAATACTGTCTTTAACGATTAAACGGTCAACCACGATATCGATTGAGTGACGCTTATTTTTCTCAAGATTAAATTCTTCGCCAATCTCATGCATTTCGCCGTCAACAATGACACGGACATATCCGGCACGTTGAACTCGCTTGAAGACTTCCTTATGTTCACCGCGTTTAGCACGAACTACAGGAGCTAGTAATTGAATCTTGGTTCTTTCGGGCAGCGCCATAATTCGATCAACCATTTGATCAACGGATTGTCTTTCAATTAAAGTGCCATCATTAGGACAAATTGGGTGACCCACTCTAGCCCAAAGAAGACGCAAATAATCGTTAATTTCAGTAACCGTTCCTACAGTTGAACGAGGGTTATGTGAAGTAGTCTTTTGGTCAATTGAAATAGCAGGATTTAAGCCATCTATTGAATCAACATCTGGCTTATCCATTTGGCCCAAAAATTGTCTAGCATAACTAGACAGTGATTGTACATAACGACGTCTACCTTCGGCATACAACGTATCAAATGCTAAAGAACTTTTACCAGAACCAGACAAACCGGTAATTACTACTAACTTGTCTTTAGGAATGGTTAAATTAATATCTTTTAAATTATGTTCACGTGCACCGCAAATAATAATTTTATCATTTGTCATTAAAATTCTTCCCTTTTCTTGTCTTCGGCTTTCTTGATGATGACTGCAATTCCATAATTGCATCTCGCAAGTTAGCAGCTTCTTCGAAGTCAAGCTTCTTGGCAGCTTCCTTCATCTGCTCTTGCAAGTTCTTGATCATATTCTTCTTTTGCTTGGCTGTTAACTCATCAAAGTTCAAATCTGCAAAGCTATCGGATTTTTCTTCCTTAGCATCTCTAGCAGGCTTAGTAACCGAAATTACATCTTGAATTGGTTTAATAATCGTCTTAGGCGTAATACCATGCTCTTTATTAAATTCTTCCTGAATCTTACGCCGTCTCTTAGTGGCCTTAATCGCTGCCTTCATGGAATCAGTAATCGTATCAGCATACATAATTACCTCACCGTTGGCATTACGAGCAGCACGTCCCATCGTTTGAACCAATGGTCGATATGCACGTAAAAAGCCTTCCTTATCCGCATCTAGAATTGCCACTAAGGAAACTTCTGGTACATCGATCCCTTCACGCAAAAGGTTGATACCGATTAAGACATCAAACTTGCCTAGTCGCAGATCACGCAAAATTTGCATTCGTTCTAGCGTCTTAATATCTGAGTGCAAGTAACGGACCTTTATTCCTAAATCCTTCAGATAATCGGTCAGATCTTCAGCCATCTTCTTGGTTAAAGTAGTAACAAATACACGCTCGTTGCGATCAATTCGCTTGTTAATCTCACCAACCAGGTCATCGATTTGCCCTTCAATTGGCCTTACTTCAATCTTTGGATCTAGCAAACCAGTTGGCCGAATAATCTGCTCTACCTTATGATTTGTTCTTTCAAGCTCATAATCACCAGGCGTAGCAGATACATACAAAATTTGATTTACATGCTTTTCAAATTCAGACAACTTAAGCGGACGGTTATCCAAGGCTGATGGCAAACGGAAACCATAGTCGATTAAAGTCTTCTTACGGTTACGGTCACCATTATACATGGCACGAATTTCTGGCATAGTAGCATGAGATTCGTCAATTAAAATCAAGAAATCATCAGGGAAGAAATCAAGCAAAGTATATGGTGGTTCACCAGCTTTTCTGCCTTCCATATGACGAGAATAGTTTTCGATACCATTGGTATAACCAACTTCTCCCATCATTTCCATATCATAAGTCGTTCTTTGCTTAATTCTTTCAGCTTCAAGTAGCTTACCTTCGCCTTCGAACTTCTTAACTTGCACTTTCATTTCTTTAGAAATAGCCTTAAGCGCACGTCTCATTTGTTCATCATTAGTCATGAAGTGCGTAGCTGGGAACAAAGAAATACTTTCACGTTCGCCGATTACCTCACCAGTTAAGGAATCTATTTCAACGATTCGGTCAATTTCATCACCAAAGAACTCAATCCGATAAGCACGTTCAGAGTTGCCGGCAGGAAAGATTTCTACTACATCCCCACGAACACGGAAGCGTCCACGTTGGAAATCAATATCGTTACGATCATATTGCAGATTAACCAAGTCACGCAATAATGTATTGCGTTCATATTCTTGGCCTTCATGAATCATCAGTACGCTACGGGCATATTCCTTAGGATCACCCAAACCATAAATACACGAAACTGAAGCTACGACAATTACATCGTTACGTTCCATCAAGGCTGAAGTAGTAGCGTGACGCAACTGATCGATTTCATCATTGATTGATGAATCCTTTTCAATATAAGTATCAGATTGTGGCACATAGGCTTCTGGTTGGTAGTAATCATAGTAAGATACAAAATATTCAACAGCATTGTGTGGGAAAAAGCCTTTAAACTCCCCGTAAAGCTGTCCTACCAAAGTCTTATTATGTGTAATTACTAAAGTTGGCTTATTAAGCTTTGCAATAATATTGGCCATAGTAAAAGTCTTACCAGTACCAGTTGCACCTTCAAGAATTTGTTCTTTATAACCTTTTTTAAAACCAGCTGTTAATTTATCAATAGCTTGCTGTTGGTCTCCAGCGGGCTTAAATTTAGATACTAATTCAAATTTCCGGTCTTTTTGTCGTTTAATCATAAGTTACTCCTCAAGAAAAAAGTTGGACTTGATTGTCCAACTTTACAACTAGTATTTATATTTTACTACTGCGAACGTGTTTTCGCACTAAATATGCTTAATTATTTAAGAAGTTCAGCCAAAGCTTTTTGGTAATCTTCAGCAGCCTTTTCTGCAGTTGCAATGTCCTTCTTGTTGACACCTACATAAGCCTTAATAACAGGTTCGGTGCCTGATGGACGAAGTGCAACCCAAGTTTCATCGTCCAAGAAGTACTTCAAAACGTTTGATTCTGGGAAACCTTCAAGTGGAGTTACCTTACCATCTTCAACAGTTTCTTTCTTCAAGAAGTCTTGAATCTTGAATACCTTGTGACCATTAATTTCGGTCAAGTGTTCATTACGCAACTTGCTCATCAATTCTGCCATCTTCTTTTGACCGCCAATACCTGGCATTTCAATGGCCTTGGTGATTTCGTATGCGACACCATACTTCTTCCAGATTTCTTGTAAACCATCGAAGACAGTCATGCCACGTGAAGCGTAGTAGCTAGCAACTTCGGCAAACATCAATGCGCCTTGCATAGCATCCTTATCACGTGCAAATGGTTTGAACAAGTAACCATAACTTTCTTCAAAGCCCATCAAAAACTTAGCATCGCCAGCCTTGTTCATGCGGTCAACTTCTTCACCGATATACTTAAAACCAGTCAAAACATGTTTGGTCTTAATTCCAAAGTCCTTTGCAATCTTAAATGGCAAAGCACTTGAAACTACTGAAGTAACAATTTCATAGTTGCTACTCAACTTGCCATTTTCTTTAAGGTGAGCAAGTAAGTAGTAAGCCATCAAAGTAGCGATTTGGTTACCAGTTAAAACTTTAAAATCGCCGTCAGCTTTTCTAACTGCAGCACCCATTCTATCTGCATCTGGGTCAGTAGCAATAATGACATTAGCATTTACTTTATCAGCAAGCTTGAATCCTGGCTCAAATACATCACGATATTCTGGGTTTGGCTTAATAGTTGTTGGAAATTCTGGGTCGATAATTGATTGGCTTGGAACAGGAATGACGTTATCAAAACCACCTTGTCTAAAGGCACGGTCGTAAAGCATCTTACCAGTACCATGAAGTGGTGTGTAGATAATCTTCAATTTATCGGCATTTGCCTTAACCATGTCCTTATCAACAGTAACTTGCTTCAATTCGTTCAAGTAATCTTCATCGACGTCTTCACCGATTAATTGTAAAGTGCCGTTTGCACGAAGTTCCTTAACTGGTGCAGCTTTAACACCAAAAATATCGGTAACTTTTTGAGCATAGCTAAACAAACGATCAGCATGTTCTGGTGCCATTTGTGCACCATCTTCACCATAAACTTTGTAACCATTGTATTGTTTAGCATTATGAGAAGCAGTAATGTTAATCCCTGCAAAAGTATGTAAATGACGAACCGCATATGAAAGTTCAGGGGTTGGTCTTAAGTCATCAAATAAGTAAACGTGAATGCCATGTGCTCCAAGTACGCGAGCTGCATGTCCTGCAAATTCTCTTGAGTGATATCTTGAGTCAAAGGAAATTGCGACACCACGTTTTTTAGCTTCTTCACCGTTCTCTTCAATTAAACGTGCCAAGCCTTCAGTAACTCGGCCTACAGTGAATAAATTGATTCTATTGGTACCTGGTTCAAGGCGTCCTCTCATCCCTGCAGTACCAAAATTAATATCTTGACCAAAGGCATCTTCAATCCATTTTTCATCTTTGCCCAATTTATTTAATTGATCCTTTAAATAATCAGGTAAGTTAGTAGCATTTTGCCATTCTTCATAAATTTCTTTAGCGTCCATTTTGTCCTCTATTTCATTAAATCTACATAATTGATGGATTAACGCTGTCTTTTTACTATCAATGTTTTCTATTATCTCTTATAATTATAAAACTAAAAATTTATTTGTTTAACCTATATTTGATTTTCTTGATATTTTCCTAAGGATGCTATCTTCACCGGAGAGTTTCGTCTGATCTAACTCAGCTGCCACTTCTTCTGCAATAGTTTTAGGCAAACAATAGAAAGCAAAGTTTTCTTTAGCTAAAACAGTTTCTGCTTTATTTTTGTTAATGCAATAAACCATAATGACTTTTTCATCATATCTGACAATTGCATTAATTCCTGTTGCTATATGCAAAAAGCCAATCTTAATTTTTACCAGCACCGGATTTTGTTTTCGCACATTAATCCATTTGCTAACTTGTGCAATTAGACTACGGCTTTCGCGTCCCCATGGGAAGAAGCGTCGATTATCAGGATCTTTATCACCAATTAATCCGGCTTCATCCCCATAATAAATGCAAGGTACGCCTGGCAGCATAAACATTAAGCCAAAGGCCAATAGCACCAGCTTTTCATCATTTTGCAGTGCTGTTTTAATCCGCACAGTATCATGCGTACCAATGTTGTTCAAACAGTTTCTTAAAAAGTTAGTTGGATAGTGTTCTACTAATAAAGCCAGCTTATTCATCAACGCTATCTCGGCATCATTATTTTCACTTGTTAACAGACCAACGATAAAGTTACGTACGGGGTAATTCATAACTCCGGTTAAATTATCACCGAAAGTATACGGCCGATACTCACTATTTACGAATTTGTCTGAGGCATCTCCCCATACTTCACCAATCATCACCTGACAATTTTCCTTCATCAGACGGTTGCGAATATTGCGTAAAAAGTCCATCGGCAATTCATCGGCGACATCTAAGCGCCAACCATCTACTTGATCCTTCATCCACTTGGCTAATACGCCATGATCACCATATATAAAATCTTGGTATTCTGGATTACTCTTATTAACTTCAGGTAAAGACGATACGCCCCACCATGATTGGTATTCTTCAGGATAATCAATAAAGTTAAACCAAGAATAATAATGACTGCTCTTATCCTTAATAGCCTCTTGGAAATAAATACTCTCTTGTCCTACGTGATTAAACACGCCATCTAGTAAAAGATGCATGCCATTTTGATGCAAATCATGAATCAAACCGCGCAGATCATCTTCATCCCCAAGCATGGGGTCGATCTTCATATAATCAACCGTATCGTAGCGGTGATTGCTGGTAGCTAAGAAAATCGGGTTCAGATAGATAGTATTTACGCCTAGCTTTTTTAGGTACGGCAGCTTTTTTCGAATTCCGGCCAAGTTGCCACCAAAAAAGTCCCAACGCGTAATTTCTCCTCGACTATTCTTGACGTAATATGGCGTATCTTCTTCAGTTGCATACAAGAAACTATTCTTCTTGCGTCCCGTGACTTCACCATAAGGATTACCATTAGCAAAACGATCAGGAAAAATCTGATAAACTATGCCCTGATCATACCAATCAACTTGCGGTACCTTGCGCTCATAACAAATTAATTGATATTGCTTCAAGTTGTGATCATCCTGCCTTAATCTGCCTTGGCCGAAGAGCCCTTGATCTACATAAAACATCTGATTATTCTGCTTAATGGCAAAATAATAATT
Source organism: Lactobacillus amylovorus DSM 20531 (assembly GCF_002706375.1). Classification (NCBI taxonomy): domain Bacteria; kingdom Bacillati; phylum Bacillota; class Bacilli; order Lactobacillales; family Lactobacillaceae; genus Lactobacillus; species Lactobacillus amylovorus. The sequence goes on along the minus strand of NZ_CP017706.1, from coordinate 1,769,478 downwards.
ATATAGACCGGAGCTGCCAACTCTTACCTGAGTCTCATACTTTTGAGTCTCATCATTGTAATTCATGGGATAGGCGACTGGATCTTCATTAAGTTTAGTTAGCCACAGATCTGCTTCTTGCACTGGCTGATCGATTGCGATTGCCCACGTTACTAAAGTATTGGCCTGAATTGCTCCAAAAGGAGTTTTATATTGTTTTTGCCAAGAATCATAAGTTACTTTCATCAGCGATCAACTTTTTCAATCTTTAGTTTCTTTAAATGCCAAATATCTTGAGCATAGCGTTCAATTGTTTTATCTGAATCAAACCGTTCTGAGTGCGCAATATTGACTAAGCTCATTTGTTGCCATATGCGTTTTTGTGCCCAAGTTTGTTCAACTTTTTCTTGTGCCTTCAAGTAAGCTTCAAAATCAGCTAATACCAAGAATTGCTCGTTATCTGACAAGAAGTTATTTACCAAAGCTTGTCCTTCTGATGAGCAGTTAGGAACCGTACCATCAATTAACGCATCAACGGCCTTCTTCATTACAGGATCTTCCTCATACATCTTTCTAGGATGATATGATTTTTCGGCATAATACTTGTAAACTTGATCCTTGTTCAAACCAAACGTGAAGATATTTTCTTCACCAACAGCATCTTTGATTTCGATATTTGCACCATCCATTGTGGCTACAGTTAAAGCACCGTTAGCCATCAATTTCATATTGCTGGTACCACTAGCTTCTTTAGTTGTAGTAGAAATCTGTTCGCTGATATCTGCCGCAGGAATAATTTTTTCAGCTAATGAAACGTTATAGTTTTCAAGGAAAACAACTTTTAGCTTGCCGTGAATATCTGGATCATTGTTGATCATATTGGCTGTTTCATTGATTACCTTGATAATTTGCTTAGCAAATACATAACTTGGAGCTGCCTGTGGCAAATCAGTTTTTATTTGCCAAACTCCATTACTCGTGAGCTGCATCGCCAGCGTCTTATTCCACGCCTACTAGCCATACTGCTTGTGTATTAGGAGCCCAAACTCTAAAAACATAGCCGCTATCTTCACGATGGCAACCTAAAATTTCTTGCAATTTTAGCTCATGACCCGAAGCAAAATCCTCAATTCGTTGTTTAACTTTCACCATCTTCCTCATCCTGCTTTCTCCAGAATCGTTAAAATAAATGTTAAGTTTCAGAAAGCGCTTACTTTTCATTGCAAAAAAATAAGTTATCACTTCGACTTCTATTATAAACTACTTATCCTCCTTTTAAGCAAAAAAATAAGAGTTTACTATATTATTAGTAAACTCTTATTTATCTTTTACTAGATTTAGTTAATCTTTTAAGTCTTGGTAGTAATTGTAAGCAGCCTGACCAGCTACGCTACCTTCACCAACTGCGTTAGCAATTTGACGCAAATCCTTTTCACGAACATCACCCAAAGCAAAAATACCAGGAACTTTGGTTTCCATATGCTCGTTAGTAGGAATCCAACCTTGTTCATTCAAAATACCCAAGTTTTCGAATGGTTTAGTTTGTGGCAAAACACCAACATAGATAAATACACCAGCAGCTTTAATTTCTTTTTCTGCGCCAGTTTCTTTATCACGATACTTAATGCCAGTTACACGAGTTCCATCACCAAGAATTTCTTCTGTTTGAGCATTCCAAACAAATTTCATCTTCTTGTTAGCAAAAGCACGCTTCTGCAAAGTTGGTTGTGCACGTAACTTGTCACGACGGTGAACTACAGTAACGCTCTTAGCTAATTGTGAAAGGTAGATTCCTTCTTCAATAGCTGAGTCACCACCACCGATCACAACTACATCTTCATCTTTAAAGAATGCAGCATCGCAGACAGCACAGTATGAAACGCCTCGGCCTGAATATTCTTCTTCGCCTGGGACATTCAAATGACGATGATCTGAACCAGTGGCAATGATCAAAATAGGTGCACGGTATTCCTTGTCATCATCAGTTTTGACAACTTTTTCATCCCCATCCAATTCAACGGATTGGACATTGCCGTACTTATAATCTGGCTCAAACTTCATCAAAGTATCATACATTTTTTGACTAAGTTCTGGTCCCTTAATTTCTGTGAAACCAGGATAGTTGTCAATTGCATCAGTATTGTTCATTTGGCCGCCGTATGGACCACGGTCAAGTACTAATACGTTTAAGTTGGCACGCGTAGCATATAAGGCAGCTGTCATACCACCAGGGCCCGCACCAATAACAATTGCATCATATTTATCAGCCATAATTTTCTCCTTTACTTACTTTTTATAAGTAAATCATACTATAGATTTAAATTTTTGCAATTGTTTTGCTTACAAATTATAAACTAATTTCTGGCTTTGGTGCTCTACCCATCATTTTCTTGATTTCAGTAGCTACATCTGCATTTTCGTAAAGAACGCGGTAAATAGCTTCACTGATTGGCATATCGATGTGCTTTTCTTCGCTAAGTTCATGGACAGCCTTAACTGTAGTAGCACCTTCAACAACTTGACCCATGTTCTTAAGTACGTAGTCAAGAGTCTTGCCTTCACCAATTTGCTTACCAGCACGCCAGTTACGTGAGTTAACTGAGGTACAAGTTACGATCAAGTCACCAATACCTGACAAACCACTGAAAGTCATTGGCTTAGCGTTAAAGTAGTTAACACCTAAACGAGTAATTTCTGCTAAACCTCTAGTCATAAGGGCAGCCTTAGCATCATCGCCATAGCCTTGACCTACTAAAATACCAGCAGCGATAGCAATAACGTTCTTAACGGCACCACCAACTTCAACACCTATTAAATCATCGTTAGTGTAGAAACGAACGTAATCATTTGAAAAGATCTTTTGAACCTTCTTAGCATTTTCTTCATCAGTTGAAGCACATGAAATAGCGGTTAAGTCCTTTTGAGCTACGTTTTCTGCGTGACTTGGACCAGAGATAGCTACGATCTTGTCTTGGTCATTAGGATAAATTTCTTCAGTTAAAATTTCTGAAATAAGCTTCTTAGTACCTGGTTCAATACCCTTGGTAGCAGTTACTAAAAGTGGCTTGTTGCCAGTCTTGTCTAAAACTTTACGTACTTGCTTAGCAACAATTCTAACAGCCTTGGTTGGCAAAACAAATAATACCAATTCTGCACCGTCAAGTGCTTCTTCCAAGTTGCCAGTTGCCTTAGTAGTTTCGTTTAACTTCCAGTCCTTCATGTAGTGACTGTTAGTGTGCTTAGCATTAATTTCTTCATTAACGCTTTCAATATTACCATAAAAAGTTACGTCATTGCCATTGTCGGCCAACATTGAGCCTAATACTGAACCCCATGAACCGTTACCTAAAACTGCAATCTTTGTCATTTTTTTATCTCTCTATCCTTCTAAACTAGTACCTTTAATAATCTAACTAATCTCTTGTATACGGATATTTTAACCCGCTACCCTCTAAATACCATTTAGGTTTAACAACTTTGCGTCGATAAATCCATAAAATAATTGTAGCAATAAATAGGACTAAACTTAATGCCTGTGATACACGTATTATACCAAAAATGTATAGGCTATCCGTTCTCATCCCCTCAACAAAGAATCTAACTACACTATACCAAAGAAGATACGTCATGAAAACTTCACCTTGTTTAAAAACGTGTTTTTTATGACGCAAGGATAAAATTAAAATCAGACCAATCAAATTGAAAAATGATTCATATAAGAATGTTGGTTTATAATAGGTTCCACCAATCTTCATTTGCTGAATAATAAATTCTGGTAAGTGCAAACTTTGTAAAAAGTGCAAGGTTGTAGAACCACCGTGAGCTTCCTGGTTAACGAAGTTGCCCCAGCGTCCTAAAATCTGGGCGGCCATCACTCCTGGCGTGATAATATCGAGCATCAAAAATGGTGGCAATTCTCTTTTATAACAAAAGACCAGCAGCACTATCAAACCCGCGATCAAACCACCATAAATGGCGATTCCGCCATTCCAAATAGCGATTATTTGATCAGGATGCTGCGAATAATAGCACCATTCAAAGATGACATAGTAAATTCGTGCACCAACATAGCCTAACGGCACGGCCCATAAAAGTAGATCTACAAAGTCATCAGGGATAATGTGTCTTTTTTTACCTTCATTAATCGCCATAAAAGCGGCTAAAATAATGGCTACTGCCATAATGATGCCGTACCATTTGACACTTAAATTTCCTAATTGAAATGCCACCGGGTTAATCACTAGTTTAGTCATCGTGATGCACCTTATTTGTATCTTCTTTAGAGTGCTCTGAGATTAAGCTAGTCAAATTATTATCAAAGGTTTGAGTTGCATCGTAACCCATCTTCTTAGCTCTGAAGTTCATAGCTGCTACTTCGATGATAATTTCGATGTTGCGTCCTACCTTAACTGGAATATTAACTTGTGGAATAGCTACGTTGCAGATTTCACGCGTATTTTCTTGGAAGCCCAAACGGTCGTAGTTAGCCTTAGGATCCCAGTTAACCAAATTAATGACTAGTTGAATTTCGGTTCTATTCTTAACGGCACCAGCACCAAACAAGTTCATAACATCGATAATACCGATTCCTCTGATTTCCATTAGGTGCTTTAGGATCTTTGGTGCTTCACCAACAACTGTGTTGTGATCCTTTTGGAAGGCATCTACACGGTCATCCGCAATTAATCTGTGGCCTCTTTGAACCAAACCTAAGGCGGTTTCAGATTTACCAACACCAGAAGCACCTGTTAAAAGGACACCCATACCCTTAATTTCGACCAATACACCGTGGATAATAGTTCTTTTTGCAAGACGGGCACGCAAGTATTCGGTCATGACACTAGAAATATAGGTCGTTGATTCACTAGTTTGCAAAATTGGAATGTGTGCTTTTTCTGCTGCATCCGATAATTCTTCCGGAACTGGAAGTGAACGTGAAATCAAAAAACAAGGAGTGGCTTTAGTAGCCATCTTAGTAAATACATGTTTTCTAATATCATGATCAAGTCGAGCCGCATAAGAAATTTCAGTCCGTCCGAGAAGTTGAATACGTTGTGCAGGATAAAAATCAAAATAGCCTGTTAATTCTAGACCTGGACGATAAATATCTGAAACCAAAACATCTTTATCCTTGATGTATTCTTCGCCTTGATAAATCTCAAGAATGCTTCTGTTATCTTGAACTAATTTGCTTAACTTAACTTCACTGGCCATGATAATGCCTCCTAACTATTTATCATCATCAATATCTTTGATAGTCACATTACGAGCCCGTTTTCTAGTATTTTTTGGTTCAGGCTCACTAGCTTTAAACCAATCAAAGTAAGTTTCACTAGCTGGTACTCTATTTTTATTTCTCTTACCTGAAATCCAAAGAACCAACCACATAACTCCAATGGCAATTAAAGCTACCGGCAAAAGCAAAATAAATGCTTTAAAAAATACAAACAACAAACTCAAAATAATTAATGCTACTAAAACAAGTGTTACAATTCCTAAAAAACTCATTTTTTCACCTATTCCGGATTTTCTTGACTAAGCAGCCATTGTAAATATGAATAAATAAATGATTGTAGCTTCCCATCCATTACACCATTAGCATCGGCAGTTTCATAGCCCGTACGCAAATCTTTTACCAAATTATAAGGATAGAAAACATATGACCGAATTTGCGAACCCCAGCCAATTTCCTTTTGATCGCCTTTCAAAGTTTGTTTTTGCTTACGCTTTTTCTCTTCTTCCAAATGGAAAAGCTTGGCTCTCAATTCATTCATGGCAGTTTCGCGGTTTTGAAGCTGTGAACGCTGAGCTTGTGAGGTTGTCACAATTCCAGTTGGCAAGTGCGTAATTCTAACGGCACTAGAAGTCTTGTTAATGTGCTGACCACCGGCACCACTTGAACGATAAACATCGATTCGCAGATCTTTAGGATCAATATCAATTTTAATACTGTCATCGATTTCTGGAATCACTTCAACGGAAGCAAAAGAAGTGTGCCGTCTCTTAGCTGCATCAAACGGCGAAATTCTGACTAACCGATGGACACCATTTTCAGATTTAAGCATCCCGTAAGCATTTTTGCCGACAATTCTGGCACTTACACTCTTTAGTCCTGCCTCTTCACCAGGTTCATAGTCATTGATCTCAAATTTAAAACCTGCACTATCGCAATAACGTTGGTACATCCGCAAAAGCATCTGACCCCAGTCCATCGCTTCTGTACCCCCTGCACCTGGGTGAATTTCCATCAGCGCATTATGACTATCGTATTTGCCTGATAGCAACAAATCTAGCTCATAATTGTGGAATTCATCTTGCAGAGTGGCCAAGTCTTCTTCTGTTTCTTTTTGCAAATCTGGGTCAGGCTCTTCACGCAATAACTCAACTGCGGTGCTTTCATCCTCATAGCCTTTTTGCAGTTTCAAAAAAGAGTCACGTTTTTCTTTTAAAACGTTGTTTTCACTGATCAGCTTTTGCGCTTTTTCCTGATCATTCCAAAAATCAGGCTGGGCCATTTTAGCTTCGTTTATTTCAATGCTTTCATCAATCGCATCAAGGTCAAAGAGACCCCCTAAAGTGATTTAGACGCTTTTTCAACTCGTCTAACACACTTTGAATTTCACTAATTTCCATAGTTTTTCCTTTTTCTATTACAAAAAAGGGAAGCTGTTAACTCCCCTTTTTCTTTATTAACGACTAAGATTTTGTCTAATTTCAGCCTTCATGAACAAACGAGTTACATCGAATTCAATATTTGAAATCATTTCTTCAAACATTCTGTAACCAGAATCTTGATATTCAACAAGTGGGTTAAGTTGTCCATAACCACGTAAACCAATTGATTGACGCAATTGGTCCATTGCATCGATATGATCAGTCCAGCGATCATCTACAACACGCAAGATAACGACCTTTTCGAATTCAAGCATTTGACTTGGATCACCCAAAGCCTTTTCCTTGTCTTCAAAGTTCTTTTCAACGATGTCGTATAACTTCTTCTTCAAATCTTCAACACTAATAGTCTTGAAGTCAATTGAATCAGTTACCTTTTCAGAAGTTAAACTTGATGAAATAAAGTCACGCAATGAATCCAAACGCCATTGACTTCTATCACCTTGCGTAAACATGTCAACTTGACTGTTAATTGTACGGTGAATCATTGGAATCAAAACATTCTTCAATGACTTGTCGGCTTCAATAACTTGCATTCTTTCGCCGTAGATGATTTCACGTTGAATACGCATAACATCATCGTATTGCAAAGTTTGCTTACGAGTATCGTAGTTGTTACCTTCAACACGCTTTTGAGCAGACTCAACTTGACGAGTAATCAAACGACTTTCAATGACCTTGTCTTCATCATTGTCTGACAAACGGTCCAAGAAGTCCTTAACACGGTCTCCACCGAAACGCTTCATCAAGTCATCTTCAAGTGATAAGTAGAATCTAGTGTAACCTGGGTCACCCTGACGACCAGAACGACCACGAAGCTGGTTATCAATACGACGTGATTCGTGACGTTCAGTACCAATAACTGCTAAACCACCGAGTTCCTTAACACCAGGCCCAAGCTTAATGTCAGTACCACGACCGGCCATGTTAGTAGCGATAGTTACAGCACCACGTTGACCAGCGTTCATGATGATTTGAGCTTCCTTAGCGTGGTTCTTAGCGTTCAAAACTGCGTGAGGAATGCCTGCTTCATCAAGCATCTTACTCAAACGTTCTGAACTTTCAATAGCAACAGTACCAACCAAAACAGGTTGTCCCTTAGCGTGACGCTTCTTGATTTCTTCAACTACAGCATGGAATTTAGAATCCAAAGTTGGGTACAAGATGTCTGGCATGTCTTTTCTGGCAATTGGACGGTTGGTTGGAATCGTGATTACCTGCATGTTGTAGATTTCACGGAATTCTTCTTCTTCAGTCTTGGCAGTACCAGTCATACCTGACAACTTCTTGTACATTCTGAAGAAGTTCTGGTAAGTAATAGTAGCTTGCGTTCTTGATTCTTCTTGAATCTTTACGCCTTCCTTAGCTTCAATAGCTTGGTGCAAACCATCTGAGTAACGACGGCCTTCCATTACACGACCAGTGAATGAGTCAACGATTAAAACTTCGCCATCTTGGACAACGTAGTCGATATCCTTAAGCATAATGTAGTTAGCACGAAGAGCTTGATCGATGTGGTGGACTAACTTTTGGTTTTCAACATCGTACAAGTTCTTTAAGCCGAAGTGTTGACAAGCCTTTTCAATACCAGTTCTAGTAAGAGAAATGGTCTTAGTTGGCCAGTCAATCTTGTAATCGCCGTGATCTTCATCATCGTCGGCGTCATCATCGCTCTTATCTTCAGTCAAAGTCTTTACAAAACGGTCAGCACGGATGTAGTCGCTGTTTGCTTGTTCAGCTTCACCAGAAATGATCAATGGAGTTCTAGCTTCATCAATTAAGATGGAGTCAACTTCGTCGATGATTGCATAGTTCAATGGACGTTGAACCATTTGTTCCTTATAAACAACCATGTTGTCACGCAAATAGTCAAAGCCAAGTTCTGAGTTAGTTGAGTAAGTAACATCACAGTTGTAAGCTGCACGCTTTTCATCTGGTGACATTGAGTTCAAGTTCAAGCCAACAGTTAAACCAAGCCACTTGTAAAGTTGACCCATTTCCTCTTCGTCACGACTTGAAAGGTATTCGTTAACAGTAACAACGTGTACACCCTTGCCTTCAAGCGCATTTAAGTATACAGGCATGGTTGCTGTTAAAGTCTTACCTTCACCAGTCATCATTTCGGCAATGTTACCATAGTGAAGTGCAATACCACCCAAGATTTGTACGTGGAATGGGTAAAGGCCTAAGACACGCTTAGCACCTTCACGAGCAACTGCGAATGCTTCTGGCAAAAGATCGTCCAAGCTTTCGCCCTTCTTAATCCGGTCACGAAATTCTGGCGTCTTTGCTTGCAATTGTTCATCAGATAGCTTGCTCATTTCATCTGCATGAGATTCTACCTTAGCTGCGATTTTTTCAAATTTCTTAAGTTCTCTTTTATCGTCGTTATATAGTTTCTTTAAAATGTTTACCATTAAATCGGTCCTTATATGTCGTAAAGTCTAAAAATACAGAATAATTTTAACATGTTTATCTACAAAATAAAAATATTCTAAATAAAAAACCCCACGCTCAAACAAACGCGAGGTTTTTTATGTAACGAGTATTTCAACTCAATTATTCGTTAGTTTCAATCAAGCCGTAACGACCATCGTTTCTACGGTAAACAACGCTAGTGCCGTTAGTTTCAGCATCTTCAAATACGAAGAAGTCGTGTTCCAACATATCCATTTGCAAAATTGCTTCTTCTGGATCCATTGGCTTCAAACTTACGCGCTTGTTACGAACGATATCGAATTGACCAGGCTTCTTTTCTTCTTCTTGAGGTTCTTCCACGAAGAAATCTTGTAAACCTTTTTCACGACTCTTTCTGTTAACACGAGTCTTGTACTTTCTGATTTGACGTTCAAGTTTCTCTGAAACGAAGTCAATGCTACGATACATATCATCCGTGGTTTCTTCAGCTCTCAAAACCAAGTATGGTAAAGGAATAGTGACTTCGACCTTGGCAGAGTGATCACGGTAAACTCTTAAGTTTACGTGTGCGAGCACGTCTTGATTCAATTCAAAGTATTTTTCCAATTTGTTTAAACGTTTTTCAACATAGCTTCTTAAAGCGTCAGTTACTTCGATATTTTCTCCACGAACATTGTACTTTAACATATAAGATTCTCCTTTCACCGTTATACGGTTTTTCTTTACTCTTTCATTATACCAAAAAATGAAAGCGTTTCACAACAAATCTATCGACAAATTGAAAAGCTTTCAATTTGCATCCCTGGAAAAGCCTCTTTTAAGCAGTCCCGTGCGTGATAAAGCGTTCGTCCTGTAGTGTAAATATCATCCAAAATTAATACTTTCCCTGTCTGTATATTTTCTCTTATATTAATATTTTTATCAATTAAAAACCCTTGCGGCGTTTTTAGCCTTTCTTCTTTGTTTTTCTCCCCCTGGGCATGACTGCCTTCCTTCTTAATTAAAACCGGCGTAAGCGGCAAAATATCACCATAAATGGCAGAAATTGTATCAAATTGCCGTCTCATTTGATGCTCAGGCGATGTAGGTACTGGAACATAATAATCGTATTTATTTTTGTTCAAATATTCATAGCATAATTCCTGCAAAATCTCGCGCATCGCATAATCGCCACGCCGCTTATAAGAAACCATCAGATCATGAAAAGTCGCATCATAGCGATACAGTGCATGATTACGTAAAACATCTCCTTGATAGATCTTTTTCCATCTCACGCAGTCAGTGCAGATAATTCCTTTGTCCAGCATTTTGGAACAAATGGCACACTTTTTATCTGTCAAACGTCGAAATTGTTTTAGACAGTGCAGGCAGATTTTTCTTTCTCGATACTTTTTTAGCGAAAAAATCTCGGCAAAGGAAATATCAGGCGTAAAAACCTGTTCACAAAGCAGGCACTTTCTCATTTATTCATCTCCTTAATTTGCTTAATGCTGCTGCGGATATTCTTGGTATAGTGATGGTAACAATACAGCACTAGTCCACTAGGATCGTCTTTAGCTCTACCTACTCGTCCTGCAATCTGCACCAAACTTGCGGCCGTATAAATCGGATCATCTGCCGCAATAATAATTACCCAAACGTGTTTAAAAGTTACGCCTCGCTCCAAAATAGTCGTCGTTAAAAGCAAATCAACTTTTTTCTCGCGAAATGCCTGTACTTTTTCTAGTCGCTGAGGATCTTGAGCGTGCACACCAGCAATTTTGATTTGTTTATCCTTTAAACTTTTTTGCAAAATTTGTAAATAAACAGAGATCTCTTCAATTCTCGGGACAAAGACCAATAATGGGTGTCCACTTTTAATCACCTTTTTTATTTCCAGCAACAATTTTGGATGAATCTGATTTTTCTTATCTAAGAATGGTTTAATAAATAATTTTTCTCGCGGTACTGGTAAAAGTCCGCCATGAAAGCGTCGATTTAACTTTAAAATTTGAATCTTTCCTTGTTTTGCCTCTTCCAGCAGATCTTCGGTTGGCGTTGCACTTAGATAAACCCTCACGCCAGTCTTCTTAACGGCTGCCTTAGCCGCAAAATGCAGTTGCGGATCGCCTACATAGGGAAACGAGTCCACCTCATCAATAACCAATAAATCAAATGCTTCATAAAATTTCATTAACTGGTGCGTGGTACAAATCGTCAGCTGTTCTAGTCCTGGCTCTTTAAATTCTCGGCCATGATATTTACCAATCTCAATTTCTGCAAAAGCGGCTTGAAAACGAGGAAACAGCTCATTAACCACATCAATTCTTGGCGTAGCAATGCAGGCTCTTTTGCCGTTTTTCATACATTCGGCAATTAATTGAAACAGCATTTCCGTTTTACCTGCTCCAGTTACTGCATGAACTAAACTGTTTTTCCTCTGTTTAAAATTACTGACTAGTTCATCAGAAATTTTCTGCTGCAGTGGCGTTAATTGTCCGGCCCAGGTCAGGCCACCTTTCTTTTTTTCAGGATACTCATAATTTTCGTTTTGTCTTACTAAAAAACAACCTTCAACAATCCGACCAATTCCAATGCAGCCACGGCAATAATATTTGTCACTCGGTAATTTATGTTCAACCTTCGTGCCGCATCGGTTGCATTTTTCGTTTTCAATTGCGGGAATTTTGCTAGAAAGCGTAAGTATGCTAGAATCCTTTTGACTAACAACCCATTGACGACCAAATAATAGAGTTGAATCTTCCATTGTTTTCACCCCTCTATTATTTATTACGCAAAAAGAGGCGATTTTTTTGTCAGAAAAAGAAAATTTTTTAACTATTAAAGAAAACGGCAGCGGCGAATTGATCATTAAAAAGAGTAGATTTATTGCCAGCATTGCTAGAACCAATTCCGTTGAAGAAGCAAATGCTTTTATTCAAGAAATTTCGAAGAAATATCGCGATGCTACCCACAATACCTTTGCTTACACGATCGGTTTAAACGACGATCAAGTCAAAGAATGTGATAACGGTGAACCTTCCGGTACCGCTGGTGTTCCTGAATTAAAAGCATTGCAGCTGATGAAGCTAAAGAACGTTACCGTAGTCGTCACCAGATATTTTGGCGGCATTAAATTAGGTGCGGGCGGCTTAATTCGTGCATATTCTAACAGCGTAACTAATGCTGTAGAAAAAGTTGGTGTAATTAAACGCGTACTGCAACAAGAATTACTTTTTAGCGTTCCTTATAACCGCTTTGACGAGGTAGATCATTATCTAAAAACCAATGACGTCTTTATTGCCGATACTGAATATGGCGTAGATGTAAAAATTCATATTTTCTTAGATGATGACGATCAAGAAAAAACTAAGACTGATCTGACTAACTTATTATCTGGTCAAATTGAATTTACTAAGGGACAAAAACGCTACAATGAAATTCCTGTCAAAGATAATAATTTCCATGAGCAATAAAAAAGGTTTAGCAACGATGCTAAACCTTTTATTTTATTCTTTTTTATCTTGATCTTTCTTGCTCTTCAATTGATCAGGTTTTTCATCCCCTAAGTGCCAGACCTCAACAGTAGGATCTACTCTAATCTTTTGGTTAATAATCTTTTGAATTACATGCATCAAAGGATGATATTTTTCACCTAATAATCCAATCGATTCCACGAAATACTCAAGAGCAAATAGCAAGCCGATGATCAAGAGCCAAGTACCCCAAGCTGGTGAAAGCAAGAATAATAGTGAAATAAATGAAAAGACTAATGATAATGCGTAAATAGTTAACACTGTTTGTCTATGAGTTAACCCCATTCGCATTAACTGGTGGTGCAAGTGGTGCTTGTCAGCTTCTGAAATCGGCTTTTTATTAAGCTTACGTCTAATCATTGCATAAACCGTATCGGTGATTGGCACACCTAAAATAATGATTGGTACGAGCAATGAAATAAAGGTGACGTTCTTCAAGCCCTTTAACGATAAAACCGCGATCATAAAACCGATATAGAGCGCACCAGTATCGCCTAAAAAGATCTTAGCTGGGTGGAAATTATATGGCAAAAAGCCTAATAAACAAGCTGCCAGCATGAAACAAGCAATTGGCACGTAAAGCTGATGCGTGTGCAAGAAGAAATATCCGACAATTCCCATTGTGGTTAAAGAAATCATCGAAACTCCATCGGCTAGTCCATCCAATCCATCGATTAAGTTAACAGCATTAGTTAACGCTAATATCCAGAAAATGGTAATTGGAAAACTCCACCAGCCCAAATTGATTTCATGTGTAATGAAAGGAAGCTTCAACACGTTCATTCTGATGCCCGCTAAGAAATAGATGATCAGCGCGGCAATAAAAATACCAAACATTTTTTGTCTAGGCTTCAATTCCAAAATATCATCAATTAATCCTGTCAGCACGATTACACTGGAAGCTAGCAGAATTGAAAAAATTTCATGAGTAGGGAACTGCTCTCTTAAAAGCACAAAAGCGCCAATGTTAAAAGTAACGAAAATGCCTAGTCCCCCGATAGTTGGCATTGGTTTCTTATTAACACGACGAGCATTAGGATTATCAACGGCACCCAGTACAAAGGCAAGACGCCTAATAAAAGGTGTAATGGCCGCTGAAATAATTACTAATAAGAATAATTCAACAATAATTTTAAACATATGTGGCTACTTTCCTTATATACTTGTTCTAATTATACAAGTAGACAAGCTTTTGTACAAATAACGAAAAAAGGTTTGGAACTTTGCATTCCAAACCTTTTTCTTTATTTAGCAATTGCTACAACACGTTTTTCACGGATAACGGTAATCTTGATATTTCCTGGATAATCCAGTTCCTTTTCTACTTGATTACGGATATCACGTGCCAAAATTACTGTTCGATCATCTGAAATTTCATCAGGCTCAACCATAACTCGAACTTCACGCCCTGCTTGAATAGCATAAGCTTGCTTAACGCCTTGATAGCTCTTAGCAATTTTTTCTAGTTCAGTTAAACGTCTAATGTAATTTTCCAAACTCTCGCTTCTTGCACCTGGACGAGCTGAAGAAATCGTATCTGCTGCAACAACAAGTTCAGCAATAAACGATAACTTAGGCACATCACCGTGGTGAGCAGCAATCGCGTTAACTACAACATCGGGTTCATGATATTTTCTGGTTAATTCAACCCCAATTTCTACGTGGGAACCTTCGATATCATGATCGATGGCTTTACCAATATCGTGTAATAATCCCGCGCGAACCGCTAGTTTTTCATCTAGACCAAGTTCCGCAGCCATAGTACCTGCTAGCTTGCCGACTTCAATTGAGTGAGACAAAACATTTTGTCCATATGAAGTACGATACTTCAAGCGACCAAGTGTCTTAACCAACTCAGGGTTCATTCGATGGATACCTAATTCCATCAAGGCACTTTCACCAGCTTCGTAAATATCGTCGTTTACTTCTTTTCTGGCCTTATCAACCATTTCCTCAATGCGAGCTGGGTGAATTCGACCATCCTTTATTAATCGTTCCATTGCTCTCTTGGCAATTTCACGTCTAATAGGATCGAAACCACTCAGTGTGACAACTTTTGGTGTGTCATCGATAATTAGATCGATTCCAGTTAAAGCCTCAAATGAACGGATGTTGCGACCTTCACGACCAATAATCCGTCCCTTCATTTCTTCATTTGGCAAGTCAACAACAGATACGGTAGTCTCGGCTACAGTATCTGCTGCACTGCTTTGAATGGCATCAACAATGACTTGATTGGCAAAATGATCAGCTTTAGCTTTAACTTCTTCATTGCTGTTTCTGATCATTTCAGCCCGTTCTTTAACTAATTCATCAGATAATTGATCAAGAACAATCTTTTTAGCTTGTTCCTTGTCTAATTTAGCTACGTCATAAAGTTTTTGCCGTCTGGTTTCAACTAATTCATCAGCCTCAGTTAACTTCGCCTGTAAGCTAGCATCTTGCTGCTTTAATTGATCTTCTTTTTGCGTGAGTCCAGTTTCTCTTTCATCTAACAAAGAAGTCTTATGATCTAAGGTATCTTCACGTTGTTGTAAACGGTTCTTTTCCCGAGCTAAGTTGTCCTTTTTGACATTTAACTCATCTTCGGTTTTTTGCCTAAAATCACGAATTTGTTCTTGAGCTTCAAGAATCTTTTCTTTCTTAGTATTTTCAGCACTTTGCTTAACAGCTTCTGCTGCTTGCTTTTGTGCGTTGACTTCTGCTTCAGCGGCAGCTACCTGTGCTTTAGCATCAGCCAAAATATGGTCTGCATCATTTTGCGCATTCTGGGCCTTTTGTTCCCAAGAATGCTTACGAATTGCATAACCAATACCTGTACCCACCAAAAGTGAAACAATGGCAGTTGCGACGGGAATCATAATTATTGTATTCATGATTACTATCGCCTTTTTTTAGAATTATTCACACAACTTTTATGATAAAGAACCTATGAGTCCATGTCAATCATGATAAAAAAACCTTGGAATAAATTCCAAGGTAAAGACTAATATTATTTAGTTTTTTCAGCATCTTTGGCATCAGATTCTTCTTGTTGTGCTTCTTCACGCTTTTCCTTGATCTTTTCAGGATTCTCGCGATCAGCAATTGACTTTTCGTCAATTCCATAAGCCTTACGAACCTGTTCTTGAATATCTTGATAAATATCTGGGTGATCTTCAAGATACTTCTTGGCATTCTCACGCCCTTGGCCAATTCGGTCATTCTTGTATGAGTACCATGAACCAGCCTTATCAATAATATCCTTGTCGGCAGCCATATCAAGCAATTCACCACTTTGTGAAATACCCTTGCCATACATGATATCAACTTCGGCAACCTTGAATGGTGGAGCAACCTTGTTCTTAACAACCTTAATCTTAACGCGGTTACCAAGAACATCACCTGATTGCTTAATTTGTTCTGCTCTTCTTACTTCAAGACGAATAGTTGAGTAGAACTTAAGTGCTCGACCACCTGGTGTGGTTTCAGGGTTACCAAACATGACACCAACTTTTTCACGGATCTGGTTAATAAATATCGCAATTGTCTTAGTCTTAGAAATGGTACCTGATAATTTACGCAAAGCTTGACTCATCAAACGAGCTTGCAAGCCGACGTGAGCATCCCCCATCTCACCTTCAATTTCGGCACGTGGTACTAAGGCAGCTACAGAGTCAACTACCACAATGTCAATCGCACCACTGGAAATCAAGGTATCGGCAATTTGCAAACCTTCTTCACCAGTATTAGGTTGTGAAAGAATCAATGAATCAATGTCCACGCCCAAAGCTTCTGCGTAAGCCGGATCCATTGCGTTTTCGGCATCGATATAAGCAGCTGTTCCGCCACGTTTTTGCACTTCAGCAACTGCATGAAGGGCTACAGTAGTCTTACCAGATGATTCTGGACCATAAATTTCGATAATTCTGCCACGAGGATAACCACCAACACCAATAGCGGCATCTAAGGCAAGTGAACCGGTTGGCACTGTTGAAATTTGCGTATCTGCTTTTTCACCCATACGCATAACGGCACCTTTTCCAAAGTTCTTTTCAATTTTCTTAAGAGCTGCGTCTAATGCAGCTTGCTTTTCATCTTTGGCCATTGCTACCTCCTAAATTTTCGTACTTAATAATTATACTTTGTTCAACAACCAATTTGCAAGCAAAATGCAAACGAATGTTCAAACCATTTTCCCTACACTTTTTATTACGCAAAAAAGGCTCATTTTTTTCTGAGAAAATAAAAAAAGAAGCAAAAACTTGCTTCTTTTAATCAATTATTAATAATCTATTACATTGAACCCTTGAATACGCCCCATGATTGGTGGAAGTAGTCGTAACCTGAGTAAATAGTAAAGATCAATGCTAAGTAAAGTAAGATAGTACCAATGTACCAGAAGTTACCAATCAACAAGAAAATGATTGAAAGCATTTGGCAAGTGGTCTTAATCTTACCTGGCATCTTAGCTGCCAAAACTTGGCCTTTGTTTTCTGCCAAGATTAAACGCAAACCAGTAACTGCTAATTCACGGCAAACGATAATTGCTACAACCCATGCTGGAGCAAGCTTTAAGTCAACTAAGTAAATAAATGCAGTCATAGTTAGCATCTTGTCTGCCAATGGGTCAGCAAACTTACCAAAGTTAGTAACCATGTTACGTGAACGAGCAATATGACCGTCAAACCAGTCGGTTGCTGAAGCAATTGCGAATACGATCGCAGCAATTACTCTACTCCAGTAAACGGTGTAACCTGCAGCTACCGTATGTGCATCCCCACCAAAAATTATAATTAACATAAATACTGGAATCAAAAAGATTCTAAATACAGTAAGTTTATTAGGTAAATTCATTATTCTTTACTTCTCCTAAGCCTTAATTACCATTGTTTCCGTTGTTGCCACCGCCGTTGTTACCACCAGCGTTACCTTGGGTAGTAGTTGATGATTGCGCAGCAGATGATTGTTGTGTTTGTCTGCTTTGTTCATTAGCTTGACTACTTTGAGTAGTTGATGATTGCGTACGGCTACTTTGAGTTTCAGTTCTGCTAGTAGTGGTTTTGCTACTTTGAGTTTGGCTGCTTTGAGTATTTGAACCACCGTTGTTAGTAGAATTGTTATCGTTTGTGTTGTTTGAATCGTTTTGGGTATTAGAATTATGTGAAGTTCTCTTAGCCTTACCAATCAACAAAGTAATGGTACGGTATGCATTGTTTGGTGCATAAGGAATCTTCTTGCCACCGATGGTAATTGAAGTACCATTGTCGTTACCTAAAGTTATTACTACTCGTTGTACATTAGATGGGAGAGCCACAGTATGCTTTTGCTTAGCGATTAAAGTTGATTGCCAAATAGTATTGCCGTCAGTAGATACGCTAGCAGAAATATTTTGAGTTGAGCCTGCACGAACAACTAAACGACGGTTATTCTTCAAACCAGTAACACGGTATTCGTTATCACTGATCTTCTTAACCCTAACTTGACTTACAGCCACCTTCTTAGCTGGCTTCTTTGATGAAGAAGATGATGATTTTTGTGATGAAACAGTTACACCACTATTATCTGCTTCATTTTGTTGACCACCAGATGATAAGCGTGCATATAAGACATATACAACCAAGATTACGATAATAACACCAAGGCCGATCGCAATCCGTGGCAAGTAATTCTTCCACAGATTCTTCTTATTATCAGTAGTCTCACGTACTTCTTCACTCTTATTGTCAATCGAGTTTTCTACGTATTCATCCGGCTTGGATTCAGGAATATCTTCATGATAGTCGCTAAGAAGTTCCTTACCATCTAAGCCAACAACTTGAGCATATTGTCTAATAAATGCTCTAACGTAAAAATCACCTGGAAGCTTATCAAATTCATTGTTTTCAATTGCTTCAAGATATCTGCTTTGAATCTTAGTTGCCTTTTCGATATCTTGAATTGAAAGTCCTTTAGCCTCTCTGGCGCTCTTTAATTTATCTCCGATGTCTGCCATATTTACCTCTTCAAAATTAAGTTTAACAAATTGAGTATACCATAAAAATTCACTTGCAACGTCTTAGTTATAAAAGCCAGCCGCCAGTTACATAAATAGTTTGCCCTGTTAAGTAGCCGCTACGCTTATTTAACAAAGTCGTTACCCAATATGAAATATCATTTGCTTTA
This sequence comes from Lactobacillus amylovorus DSM 20531, assembly GCF_002706375.1. Classification (NCBI taxonomy): domain Bacteria; kingdom Bacillati; phylum Bacillota; class Bacilli; order Lactobacillales; family Lactobacillaceae; genus Lactobacillus; species Lactobacillus amylovorus. Next base: position 1,750,750 of record NZ_CP017706.1, on the reverse strand, counting down.
GCCCAACGTCCCATAGGAATCTCATCTTGTACTTCCTGAATCGTATCTTCAGAAAAGATGGCATTCATGTTAGTTTTAACGGCACCTGGAGCAATCACGTTAACCGTTAAATTATTAGATGCGACTTCACGAGCATATGCCTGGGCAAAACGCGTTAACCCGCCTTTAGTTGCGCTATAAACAGCCTCAAGCGCGCTGCCTACGCCGCCATAAACGGATCCTAGATAAACTATCCGACTATAGTCTTGCCGCATTAATTGCGGTTCTAACAGCTTAGTCAGTTTTATCGGTACAGTAAGGTTTACATTGATTAACTTAGTAATGTTATCAAGTGTTTCATCGCCTAAAAAACCGTACTTGGTAATTCCTTGAGCAAAGACAGCTGCATTTACTGGCAAAAGCTTTTTTACAAAGTCTGCCAGCTCAGCATCACTTGATGCAAAATCCAATTTAATTGGTAAAAAATCTTGACTAGGATATTTATCAAATAACTCTTTGCCTAGGTCCAATGCCGTTTGCTCATGTGAATTGTAGTGCAAGTAGAGCGACCAGCCTTCAGCGGCTAAATCTCGGCAAATCTCTTGCCCGATTCCACCGGTTGCACCAAACACAATTGCTCGCTTCATTCAATATCACTCCCTATCAGGATCTAAATAAGCTGAACAAATTGTACTATCTTTCATCAATTGTTTGCATAACTGATTAAATTCGTCAAAGCCCATTACTTGTAGCTTCTTCAAATTCAAATCCAAATTTTCATGATCCAGATTTTCCTCAATCATTTCAATTGCCAAAGATGAAAGATCATTCATTGTCCTAACAGTACGTGCTAACCATTCTTCTTTTTGCAAAGCAAAATTCTTCTCAAGAAAATGATATTCTTCAGAATTCTTAGCTACTGGCTTAGTCAACTCACGCTTTATTTCTTGAATTGCTTTGTCAGCTTGTTGGCTTACACCAAAAATGGTCGTAAAATCGCCCTGTCTAGTGTAATTAACTGAGATTTGAAGCGGATTGGTCAATATTTGTTTATCTCGCATCTCTTCAAACCAAGTTCCCATCACACTTAATTTTGATTCTAACATTATTTCAAGCAGAATTTGAGTCAAATCAAAACTTGATAATACTTTCTTAAAGTTTTCAAAACGAATACCAATTCCGAACGCTCTAGAATTTCCCTTTACAGGCAAAACTATGTCCTTCATTTCACCCACGGGTGCTTCTTTTTGATCTAGTTCTACCTTAGCAGCTTGGAAGTATTTTTCTTGTAATTTTCCAACTTGTCTCAAGATCGTCTTAACTTGGTTATCTGAGAAATCGCCACATGCAATAAACTGCATTTTTGCTGGGACATAATTCTTACTATAAGCATCAGTTAAATTACTTTTATTTACGCTAGCAATTGATTTTTCTGTACCAACTACCTCGACGCCTAAGTTAGAATGACCAAACATCTCAGTCATAATGGCATTATTGATGCCCCAAATAGGATCGTTTTTATACATTGCCAGCTCTTGCGTAATAATTGGTGCTTCCTTAGCGATGTTTTGCTTGGTGAAATATGGCTGGCCAACTAGTTCAAACAACAGATCAATCATTTTAGGCGTATGGTCAATGCCGCTGCAATAAAACATTGTTTCATTGAACGAAGTAAAGGCATTTACATCTGCACCGATTTCTTCAAATTTATGAGAAATGTCACCATCTTTTTTAGCAAATAATTTATGCTCTAAAAAATGGGCTGAACCGGCAACTTTTTGTGGATCACTGCTTCCAAAATCAATAATAATGCCAAAAAAACGTTGATAAAAATGTGGTTTTAAAATAACTTCGGCCTTAAAGCCTGATTTATATTCTCTCTTAATTATCTTAGGTATGATCATTTTAAAATATAGCTTTCATTAAAGAATAGATTTTTAACAAAATCGACCAATTGATGAGACGTTGCTCGTTTAATTGCAGCTGCACGATCAAAATTCGTATACTCAGGAAATAGTGCACTGCGCAGGACCTGTCCTAACTGCCAGTTTTGTCCGTCTAAGCCAATCTTAGTGTTACGCTCAAGCGATTTTTTAGACTTCTTAAACAAAGCTTCATCAATCTCTCCATCTGCTACCCGTTGCATTTCATTAAATACGATTCGTTTAGCATCTTCGATTTTAGCCGGATCAAGTCCAGCATTTATCAAAAACAAATTGTTATTAGCAAAACTATTTGCTTCTACATCATAAGCTGCGCCTAGTTTTTCACGAATTTGATTAAATAGCTTTGAAGATTGATCACCAGCTAAATATTGACTTAATAGTAAACCGGCAATTTGACCTTGATACGTGATTTTTTGCTTAAAACCAAAGCCCATTAATAATTGTGCTTGAGCATTATCTTGCTCTTCCGTCTTTTCAAGTGGATTATTTTCTGCCGGAATAGTTAAATCGTCTACCTCAAATTGTTTGATAATGCCGGCACCTCTAAAGTATTGGTTAACCAATTTGGTTAATTGATTATTGTCGCGGGCCATGCCTAGTACTGCCATGGGCACGTCGCGCAAGCTGCTAACAAAATTGTTCATTTCGTCTAAGCCAGCATCTTTGATTTCTTGAATTGGCCCCATAAAGTTTTCCGCATAATCAGGGTGATCTCGATACCATAATTTAAAGAAACGATCGATGGCATAATTAGCTGGCTGTTCCATTAGTTCATTATAATCTTCTTCCAGCTGGCGCTTTGCATAAGCAAGTAGATTTTGATCATATGAAGGCGACTTAATGATTTGACTAAGCGTCTCAATTATTTCGTCATATGTATAATCCGGATCAAGAATTTCAGCTGGTTCTACAAAATTAGCATAATAAGTAAGAATGATCTCTTTACCAAAAAGCTGTGGTAATACATCAAATTGCAGATCATACAGCTGGGCCAACTTCTGTTGCTGAGTAGCAATCGTTGGATAAGCCAATGAAGTGTTCATCTGCAAGCGTGCAAGCAAACTAGAAAAGGCAAGATTGTGACTAGTAAGTGGCAAACGCAAAAAACAGCCCACTACGGCTGTTGTAAATTTTTTATTTTTTCTAATTTCAATATTAGTTGTTAGCATTGTTTGAGTTACCTTCATTCTTTACTGGTGGCACCAATACTTGGCGCGGCTTTGATCCCTCTGATGGGCCAACGATTCCTTTGGCTTCCATCTCATCAACGATTCTAGCCGCACGGTTATAGCCTATTCTAAAGCGTCTTTGCAGCATTGATACACTGGCAGTTTGCTGACGACGAACCAAATCGACAGCTTGATTATAGAACTCATCTTCTGGTTCGTCATTATTGCCTACATCATTTGATGTACTCTCACCTTTTTTAGGAATCATTGTTTCATCGTAATCGACTTTTTGCTGTTTCTTAACCCAATCAATCACGCGTTCAACTTCATCACTAGCAATATAAGCTCCTTGAACACGTTCAGGTTTTGAAGCACCAATTGGCATATAAAGCATATCACCACGACCCAGTAGTTTCTCCGCACCAGTTTGATCCAAAATAGTTCTTGAATCTACACCACTGGAAACGGCAAATGAAATACGTGATGGGACGTTGGCCTTAATTAAACCAGTAATAACATCAACACTAGGACGCTGAGTAGCCAAGATCATATGAATTCCGGCAGCACGGGCCATCTGACCTAAACGAACGATTGCTCCTTCAACATCGTGGCCACCCACCATCATCAAATCACTAAGTTCGTCAACCACGACCAAAATATAAGGCAATGGTTTCATAGCTGGCTTAGTTTTATCCTGGTTGTTTTCAGCAACTTTGCGGTTGTACTCATCCATGTTTCTAACGCCGCCAGCAGCGAATAATTTATATCTGCGCTCCATCTCTTTAACGACTTTGCGTAAAGCGTTAGAAGCCAGTTTAGCGTCCGTTACGACTGGAATCAGCAGATGAGGTACGCCATTATAAACCGACAATTCTACCATTTTAGGATCGATTAAAACCAGCTTAACCTCTTCTGGTCTAGCCTTCATCAAAATGCTGGCTAAAATCGTGTTAATCGCTACAGACTTACCTGACCCAGTAGAACCGGCAATCAGCAAGTGCGGCATTTTAGTTAAATTAGCTGAAATGATGCTTCCTGTAACATCCTTACCCAAAGGCACATCCATTGGAACTTTTTTAGCCTTTTTATCTTGATGTTCCATTACATCTTTAAAGGATACTACGGAAGTTGCTCGGTTAGGAACTTCGATACCAATAAAAGGTTTGCCTGGAATAGGCGCTTCAATTCTGATATCTTTAGCTGCTAAAGCAAGGGCTAAATCATCTGCCAAGTTAACGATTCGACTAACTTTTACACCAACGGCAGGCTGAACTTCATACCGCGTAATTGTTGGTCCTAAAATAGCCTTTTTAATGATAACTTTGACGCCAAAACTCTTAAACGTAGATTGCAAGATCTGCGTATTTTTCTTGATCAAATCACGATCAGCACTTTGGTCGGTCGACTTAATTGGATCAAGCAAGCTAAGCGGCGGCATTTTATATGCCTTATTAACGGGTTCGTTTGTCTTGAGTTCCCCATGATCTACCTGGCCTAATTCTTGCTCTAATTTTTTATCTTCATCGGCAAATGAATGAGATTTAGGCAAATCCTTTTCAGCCTCACCGTGTTGAGGGGCAATTTGAATCTGCGGTTCTTGCTCTGGTTCGGGTTCAGGAGCAACATCTTGTACAGCTGGCGTAGTATCTTCCGTGTTCTCCTTTTCATCGTCATCATCAGGATCAAAATCGGCTACGTCAGGAAAGATTGGCTTATCTGGATCGGCAGGCTCATCTTCTTTTTTAGCTAAATGCGCCTGCTTTCTCTTTTCAATGGCATCCCCATACTTATCCTTTAATTTGGCTCCGGCTTCTTTATTTCTCTGAATAAAGAGTTGACTGATCGATTGAAACTTCTCAATAATCGTTCTGAACTTAACGTCAAAGAACATGAGAACACCGATCGGCAAAAGCAGCACGGCAAAAACGTTGATGCCGATTTGCCCAAGCAATGGATAAAAAATCTGATAGCCTAATGCACCTACAAAACCGCCCCCGACGCTTTCAGTTACGCCAGCTCGGCCAAATTCTGCAGACATTGCATGCCAAAACGAGTTCAAAAAACCGCTATTAACCAGTTCATGTTCAAAGTCTAAATTGCTTTGTAATAGCAGCACCCCAATAAAAGTTAAACTCAGACCAATAGAACGCTTAACGGTTAAATGAATCGGCTGATTATAAATCAAGTTTACTAGGCCAAATAATGCCAATAAGCCGCTTGCAAACAGATATGAGTCACCAAAAAGCATACGAATCACATTAGCAATTTGCTTGCCTAAAATGCCGAACCTCATAAACGCCAAAACTGATACTAAAATTAGTACCAGTCCTACAATGCTCCAATTTAAGCTCTGCTTTTTAGCCTTGCTTTTATTATATTTTCTTTTAGTTTTTATCTTTCTCTTTTTCCTTTTTACAGGCATGTACTCACCTTAATTAGTGACTAAAAGTTGGCCTTGAAGTTCAAGTTGACAGGTTTATCGAATGTAACTTGCGTAACTTCGTAAGTCAAAGTTTCAATATATTCAACTAGCGGTCTGCTAAGTAATTGCCAGTCAGCGTTACCAATATCAGAACCATCACCGTGATAATCCTTAATTTGAACAATTTGGTGAATTGCTCCGCTTACTTCGAATTCAACTGGTTCAGGAATTACGTCAAAGAAGACAGCAACATCGTAGTAGCTACCATTTTCTTCTGAGTGTTCATCATCACCACTGACGTCTAATTTTCTGATTCCTGGGTTAACTTCACTCTTAGCTTTGGCATTTTCGTCAGTTAAATCATAGTGAAATGATTGTACTGTTACGGGTGTTTGTTTTTCAAAATCCATTATTTATTTTCTCCTAAATTACGTTCATATCTTTCTGGACGGTCATAATCGTCTTTTAACTTATCATTCTCATAGTGGTGGGTTGTTTCCATGTTTGGAAAGCCTTGTTGACGAAGTGCTTCAAGCAAAACCATGGCCACTGAATTGGATAAATTATAGCAGCGAATATTATCAGACATTGGAATTCTTAAATTGCGGTCGTAATATTCACGCATAAATGTCTCAGGTAAACCAGTAGTTTCCTTACCAAAAACAAAGTAATAATTCTTATTCTTATCAGTGTAATCCACTTGAGAATAATTCTTTGATGAGAACTTAGAAATAAGATACATTTCATCGTCTGGACCCAATGTCTTTAAAAATGCATTTAAGTCATCGTGCATATGCACTTCAACTTTATCCCAATAGTCTAGCCCTGCACGCTTCATCTTTTTATTATCAATTTGAAAGCCTAATGGTTCAATCAAATCTAAGACAGTGTTTGTACCAGCACAGGTACGTGCAATATTACCAGTATTTGCTGGCATTAATGGTTCATATAAAACTACGTGATTTGTCATTCAAAAAGCTCCTTAATCAAAAAAGCGTGCTTTTAAGCCACGCTTTAAAACTATTTAGCAGTATTTTTCGTTGTTTTATCTGCATCCCCCGTGGTTAAAGAAGCAGCATCCGTTTCGCTAAAAATTTCAGATTCTCTTCGATAATAATTGTACACGCGAGACACAATAATCTTCAAGATTGCATAAATTGGAATTCCAAAAATTACGCCCCAAAGTCCCCAAACGGAACTTGCACCGATCAAAAGCAAGATCGTAGTAACAGGGTGCATGGCCATCTTGTTGCCCATCACCAATGGACTCAAAACTCTTGTTTCAATTGTTTGTTCAATTACAAAGACAACTAAAACTTTAACCAGCATTGAGCCAGAAGTCATGATCGCAATTACGATTACCGGAATCAAAGCAATTGGCGTACCAAAGTATGGAATCAAGTTTAAGAAACCAGCTAAGATTGCTAGTGCTGTCCCATAAGGCAAGCCAACAACTGAATAACCAATTGCAAACATTACGCCAACCCAGAAGGCAACAGTAATCTGACCACGAATATATGATGCTAATGCATAGTTGATGTCATAAAGCAATTTGCTGAAACTAGGTTGCCATTTTTCTGGTGCGAATTTTGTAATGTATGGACGAAGCTGGTGACCGTCTTTTAACATGAAGAACAAAATGAACGGTGCAGTGATTAAAGTCATCACGACCATCGTAATAATACTTACGGCAGATGAAATATTGCCTAAAGTAGTGTTAATTGCACTTTGACCTGACTTAAATAAAGTCTTCTGCGTATTGTCGATCATGTTTTTAATGCTGCCTCTTATGGGATGCAAACGCGGATCGTTCAATGCATTCTGCGTTGCATTAACAGCATCATTCCAAATATGCGGCCAATTCTTAATCAAAGAATTGATCTGGTTTTGAACAATAGGTACCAAAATATTGATAATCCAAATCAGGACAACAATTACGAATAAGAACAGAACAACAATTGTTAATACTCTCGGTACCCTCGCCTTTCTCTCCAGCCAATCAACCAAGGGATTCATAATATAGTACTGAATAACCGCCAATAATAGTGGTGGCAAAACCGCACTAAAGAAAACCCATGCTGGATTTAGGACAAATGATATCTTGTTGAAAACCCAGATAATCAACAAGAACAATAAGATGTTTAATAAAACAATGCTAAAACGGTTATTTAAAAACCATTTTTTAAATACTGTTCCGCCCCTATGATTTCGTTTATAATCCATCTACCTGTCCTAATTATCAAATGTGCTCGTAAACAATGTCATCGTCTACCTTAAAGTTAGGCATTGGTTGAGCAACATCTGGATCAAAGTAAACAGCATTAGCCAATGGAGCCTTTGATACTGGACGGTTAAAGAATAAAGTAGCGTGACCCAAGGCCTTCATGTTGCTTTCAACCATTGGACCTACATAATTTGCTACATAGGTTTGACCATCAACAGTAATGGTGTCGCCCTTCTTAAAAACAAAGCCGCTAACTGGGGTGCTTTCATCAAACTTTTGGATGACTGAAACGTCTTCCAATTCCTTGTTAGCACCTTCGCTAAATAAAATTACCATGCCATCTTTGTTATCGACAGCTTTTTTACCAATCTTTTTAATAGTTGAAATCCACTTCATATTAATTCTCTCCTTAAAAATAATTTTAGCATAAGAAAAGCCGCTTAAAAACTTAGGCGGCCCAAAATAAGCGAATATTTTTAATTATTTTTCTTATGGTACATTAACCATTTTCTTGCTTCTTCTAGAAGTACTAATGGGATTGGCAATAAGAACAAGAATAGCCAATCTGAAGCGAATAATGGCGTCGTATTAAACAACTGACGAATGCCTGGTGTTACCGTCAATACAAAGAACAAGCAGATTTCAAAGATAATACCGTACCAGATGTTCTTGTTGCTAAACAAGCCCTTCTTGAAGACAGAAGTCTTATCAGTACGACAGTTCAAAACGTTAGCAATCTGAGTAAAGACAATCGAACCTAAAACCATTGTCGTGGCACGCATATAAACTGAACCACTTGCCGCTAAAGCTTTGGTTGGCCAACCATTTTGCCAGTTAACAAAGAAGTATGCTCCAGTTGAAATCAGACTTGATAACAAACCGTACCAGCAGAATGATTTAATCATTACGCTCTTGTTTAACAGGTGCTCGCTGCGCTTACGTGGCGGCTGATTCATAATATCTGGGTCAGCAGCTTCAGCACCTAATCCTAATGCAGGAAGCATATCGGTACCTAAGTCAACGGTTAAAATTTGCATAACTGTCATTGGCAAAGGAATAAGACCGGCTGAGAACAAGAACAAAACTGATGGCACAGCTTCTGGCACATTTGAAGTCAAAATGTAAGTCAAGAACTTACGAATATTGCTATAAACAGCACGACCTTCTTCAATAGCAGCCACGATTGAAGCAAAGTTATCATCTGTCAGAATCATATTAGCTGCTTCTTTAGCTACGTCCGTACCAGTTTGGCCCATCGCAATACCAATATCGGCTTGCTTCAAGGCTGGTGCATCGTTAACCCCGTCACCAGTTGAAGCAACGACTTCGCCATTAGCCTGACAGTTCTTAACAATCCGGTATTTTTGTTCAGGTGCTACTCTGGCAAAAATTACTTCGCCCTTCAGAGCCTTACGCAACTCATCATCGCTCATCTTTTCAAGTTCGTTTCCTGAAATAACGCGAGCTTTATCTGAAGTTAAACCAATTTGAACCGCAACTGATTTAGCAGTTAACTTAGAGTCACCAGTTACCATAATGATTCTAATCTTAGCTTGGTGACAACGTTTAACAGCATCATAAATTTCTGGGCGAGGTGGGTCACTCATTGTAGTCAAACCTACAAAGACCAAATGATTTTCTGCCTCATCAATTGGCATCTTATTAATATCAACATCACGATCAATTACGCGATAGGCCAAAGCCATACTACGCAAACCGCGAGAAGCATAATCCGCATTGGCTTTCTTAGAACGCAGACGATCATCATCAGTCATCTCACGTACTTTACCATTAACTTGGATACGATCGCATTGCTTAATCGTGTCGCTGTATGAACCCTTAGTAAAGATAATATATTGCGTATCATTCCAGCGGTGGATCGTTGACATTCTTTTACGATCAGAATCAAATGGCAATTCACGCAAACGTGGATATTTAACCAAAACTTTTTGCTTATCAAAACCGGCTTTTTCAGCCATGATGATCAATGAAGCTTCTGTTGGCGTACCCAAGATCTTTGGCTTGCCGCCATCTTTAGCGGGTTGAACAGAAGTGTCATTGTCCAAAGCTGCAATTTGAACTAATTTATGCAAATCTGGATTTTCTTCATACCACAATTGCTTATTGTTTAGTTCAATTTGCCCATTATTCACATAGCCATTGCCTGTTACATGATATTCGTTGCTTGGTGTCCAAATATAGTGAATAGTCATTTGATTTTGAGTCAACGTACCCGTTTTATCTGAACAAATAACTGTCGTCTCACCCAAGGTTTCTACGGAATTTAGCTCCTTGACCAAAGCGTGTTTTTTGGCCATCCTTCTTACTCCTTGAGCCAGACTCAGCGTTACCGTAGGCAACAATCCTTCTGGAATAAAGGCAACGATCATCCCTAAGGCAAGGATAAAAGCCTTAGCGAAAGGATACTTAACAAAGAAAATTGCCGCGATTAAGAAAATGACACCGATCGTAATCGCAATAATTGAAATTTGCTTGGTCAAACGATTAAGTTCAGCCGTTAATGGACTAGTCGTCTTAGTTTGCTTTTGTGTTAAACTAGCAATTCGACCAAACTCGGTGTTCATCCCTGTCGCAAAGGCAATTGCTCGTGCAGTACCGGCACCAACGGTAGTACCTGAATACACCAAGTTGCTTTCCGCATAACTGCCTTCACCAGGATCATATTTAGTAGTCTTGGATTCTGGTACTGATTCACCATTCAATGCACTTTGATCGACTTGCATTGAACTTGCCGAAATAATTCTGGCATCCGCTGGGATTGAATTACCTGCCTGCAGGACAAACACATCCCCCGGAACCAGCTTTTTACTATCAATCTGTATTTTTTTACCGTCACGAATCACATCAACATAAGTTGGAAGCATGTTATTCAGCGCATCTGTGGCTTTCTTAGCAGCACGTTCCTGCCAAAAACTAAACAAACCATTGATGACATTAACTAACCAAATAGCAATACCTAATTCAACCGTACCTGAAATGATGGCAATCAGCCCTGAAATCCAAAGCAAAATTGCCATTGTACTAATAAAGTTTTTAAAAAATGTTTTCCATTCAGATTCTGCAGCAGCCTTTTTAATGGTATTTTCACCATATTTATTCAGTCGCCTGTCAGCTTCTTCTGACGTTAAACCATCAGCAGAGGAATGTAGATTGTCAAAAACGTCTTTAATATCAGTTTGAGCATATAGTTCACGGATCTTTTTTTCGTCCATTCTACATACGCCTCCTAACAAAAATTATTCGCTTATACTTATAGTTCTAACTGTATCACTTTTTATTCGAAATAGTCATAATCAGGCCTCCATTTCCCATGGTATACTTGTTTTAGTTAATATTTCTTTATATCAAATTGGAGGCCATATATGAAGGTTTTAATCGGAGGATATACTAAAAAAACTTCAAAAGGAATTTACGAATTGCCCTTTACTGGTGAAAATAACGATGCTCGTTTAGGCAAGGCTGAAAACATTGTCAGCGTTGGCGGCCCTACTTATTTCCAAAAAGATGGCGATTTAATTTTTGCAATCAATAATGCCGGTGACAAGGGCGGCATTAGCGTTTTTAAAGTAAATGAAGGCGGCTCAAACGAAGTTGATCGCTACTTAACATCTGGCTCTTCACCAGCTTATGTAGGCATCAACCGTGATAAGAAATTGCTTTACACTGCTAACTACCACACCGCAGTTCTATCAGTATTTCATTATAATGACAGTGGCAAGCTTGACTTGATCACTACCACTACCCACAAGCCTGAAAGCTTAGGCCCTCGTCCAGAACAAGCAGATGGTCCTCACCCACACTTCTTCGACGAAACTCCTGCCGGCAATTTAGTTTGCTGCGACTTGGGCAATGATACCGTTGATTTTTATCGCCTTGAAAATAATGAATTAAAGCACTTGGCACAATACAAAAACGAAGCTGGTTTTGGCGATCGTCACATCGTCTTTTCTAAAGATGGCAACTACTTCTACGTTGTTGGTGAACTTTCCAGCAAGATTAATGTAGTTAAATTCAACGAAGACACCTGGGACTTCGAAGATATTGCTACTTACAAGACTATTCCAGACGACTTTACCGACCATAACGGTGCTGCTGCCGTTTACATCAGTAACGATGGCAAATACATTTATGTTTCTAACCGCGGCCACAACTCAATCGTCGTCTTCAAAGTAAGCGATAATCATACTTTGAGCTTAGTTCAACGCGTTTCAACTTTTGGCGACTTCCCACGTGACTTCAACTGGGACGAAAGCGAAAAATACCTGGTAGCCGCAAACCAAAATTCTGATAACGCAACTCTTTATTTGAGAAACGGCGGTACTGGAACTTTAACCCTTATTCAAAAAGATATCGAAGTGCCTGAAGGTACCCGCGTTTTATTCACTAAATAATTTTTCAAGCTATGGCAAAAGCGTCATAGCTTTTTTATTGTCAAAAATTAAAGTAGAATAGAGTTAAAGACTATGTATAGAAGGTGACGAAGTGAAACGAAAAATTATTCGTATTAGTTTATTTATTTTAGGCGGCATATTAGGTTTGCTTCTTTTATATAAACTGTATTTAAGCTACCTGCCTGAATTAAGATTATTGACTAACTTTGATCACCACAATGAAGAGCTGCTAGTAAAAATGGTCCGTAGCCATGGTATTGAAGATCTAGCTTTTCTATTCGTTTTAAACACTATTTGCGTAGCCATTCCTGGTTTATCCAATGGTATCTTCTGTGTGTTAAACGGTATTTTGTACGGACCGGCATTTGGCTTTATTATTAATTGGATCAGTGATATCTTAGGTCAGATCATTCTGATGGAACTATTGCGGAAATTATATGATCTGAGAGACATCTCGCACAGCAAGATTTATAAATTGCTAACGACGCAAAAATATCCAATGATTGCTTTAATGATTGGTTATCTGATTCCATTCATCCCGAGTGCGACGGTTAGTTATGTCAATGTCATGATTAACAAAAACCAATTCAAGAAGCAAATCATTCCAATTGTCATTGGTGTTGCCCCATTTGCTTATATTTACGCCTACGGTGGCGACTCTATCCTGCACTTAGACAGCAGCCGTATCATCAAGGCCGTGATCATGTTTATCGTCATTGCCTTGATTGCCGCAGTAATTTTATTAATCATGAAAAGTCTTAAAAAGCACGCAAAAAAAGCTTGAGCATCGCTCAAGCTTTTTATTTATGGTTTATTTCAAATTAAATCAAGTTAGCTTCCTTGAGTAATTCTTCAACCCAAGTTCTCTTGATCTTCTTCATCCCGGTCTTCACAGCTAATTTTTCAGGAAGTGGCATGTCTTGATCAACCAACTTCTTCTTGTCTGACATGTAGTACATAGCATGAAGAAGTTGACGAATGTCGTAGATTGAGTCAAATACTTCTGGAACACCACGATCAACGTTAAGAAGTGTGTAGACAGCTTCCATAGCAGTTCTTACTGAGTATTCAGTGGTGAAGACAGTATCTCTGGTTGGTGATTCAGCGAAGTTACCAATGAAGGCAATGTTTACAGAACCATCTGGAACAACAGCTGGACGGTCACCATCATGACGAGGCATGAAGTAACTAGTGATGTATGGCATGTAAACAGGAACAGTGTTCATGTTTTCTTCACTAGCCATTTCACTAATTTGACTTTCTGGAACACCTAAGTGGTACAAAAGCTCTTCTGCAATTTCCTTACCAGTACAGTCAACAACTCTCTTCTTGATATAGTTACCTTCAGTGTCTGAGTAAAGTGCGTAGATCCAAACAACAATTTGGTTTGGCTTTTGACTCTTGAAGTGTGGTTGACGGTGAATGGTGAAGCTAAGTTCCCAGTTAGAGTCAACAATAGTGATAATACCACCAGTGTTAACCTTGCCATCGTACAAGCTACGCTTAGTCAAACGTTCAAAGTATGGGGCAAGCTTCTTGTTTTCCAAAGTTGCCGTCGCAGAAACAAACCAACTACGTTCTGGAATGTTTTCACAGAAGACATCTGGGTGACCAAATTCAGGATCTTGTTTGGCCAAGTTTTCCCATAACTTCCAAGAACTACCCTTAGCGTGAGTAATTGGAGCTGGGGTATTTTGGTTACCATAAGTTGAACTTTCAGTAATTGAACCATTGGTAATGAAGACAATGTCATCTGGAGTCAATGGAATTTCAGTTTCCTTGCCGTTTTGGGTCATAATGATCTTCTTAGCAATCTTTTCATTGCCTTCGTGATCTACCTCGACGTTTTGTACATGGCAATCATATTCAAATTGAACGCCATGATCTTTAAGATAAGCAAGAAGTGGTTTAACCATTGATTCATATTGGTTGTACTTATTGAACTTCAAAGCAGTGAAGTCTGGCAAACCATCAATGTGGTGGATAAAACGCATTGCATAACGACGCATTTCAGCTACTGAGTGCCATTTTTCAAAGGCAAACATAGTTGACCAGTATGACCAGAAGTTAGTCTTAAAGAAGTCATCGCTGAAGAATTCTTCAATTGTTTCTCCTTCAAGTTCCTTTTCAGGGGTCATGATCAATTTAACAATTTCGTTAGCGCATTTGCCCAAACCATATTGACCATCACTTGGTAAACGATCACCACGGTTGTAAATCAAACGACAATTTGATGAGTTAGGGTCTTCTTTATCAAGCCAGTAGTATTCGTCAAGGTATGATGCACCTGGAATTTCCAAACTTGGAATTGAACGATACATATCCCACAAACATTCAAAGTGGTTTTCCATTTCACGTCCACCACGAACAACGAATCCGGCATTTGGACGATCAGCACCGTCAAGCGAACCCCCTGCTACAGGAAGTTCTTCTAAGACATGAATACGTTCACCCTTCATTTGGGCATCACGTACTAAGAATACTGCTGCAGAAAGACCAGCCAATCCACTACCAATAATGTAAGCAGACTTTTTATCTACACCTTCAGGCTTTTTAGGATCTGCGAAGGCTTCATAATTACCATTGGAATAATACATAAAGATGTCCTCTTTTCTGTACACGAATAGTTTTATATTACACTTCTAATTTTAAAGAAAACGTTTTCTTTATGCAAGTTTTTTAGTAGTGAATTCTAATAGCTTTAGAATTTTTTATTAATTAGCTTTTGCCAGAGATTTTGCATATCACTTGGATCAGAAATTTCAACGGTTTTATCTTTTTCGCTATTAACAGGATCAGGAAAGCTTAAATAAAAACAGTTTAAAGCCTGACGGGAAAAAGAATCCTTTACTCCATATAATTGATCGCCATAAAGGGGATGACCTAAATAGGCCATATGAACACGGATTTGATGCGTTCTACCAGTTAATAAGCGCAATTCCACTAGACTAGCTCCCGGCACTTGTTTAAGCACCTTGTACTCTGTCTGAGCAGATTTACCATCTGGAATTACCCCTCGTTTTACACCTGAATCGATTTTGCCAATTGGTTCATCAATTAAACCAGTTAATTCAGTAGATTCAAAGTTGCCATGCACAATCGCATGATATTTTTTGATAAATCGCTCTTTGCCAATCTTACTAAAACGGGCATGGGCTACAGCATTTTTACCGACCAGCACTAAACCTGACGTATCACGATCTAGCCTTGTAATTACGTGTGGCTTTAAATCTTTTGCTCCCTTGCAAGTAAAATAGCCCATCAAACGATTAACGATGGCATCATTATCCTCATAGCGTGATGGAATTGACAACACACCTGCTGGTTTATTCAAAATAATATAATTCTTCGTTTCTAAAACTGGCTCTACCGGATTATTAGACGGCTTTAAAAAATCATTTTTCTTTTCTTCGCCAGTCACAAAAATCACTTCATCATTCGTTTTCAAGCGAAAGCTGGTATATCGTCTTTTATGATTGACCAAAATTAAGCCATTATTGTATCGAGCATGTTTCAATGCTTGATGTGAAAATCCTTTTTTTAACAAAAAAGAGCCCAATTTTTTTGGGTCTCTTTCTTGCACAATTAGTTTAAATAAACTAGTCATTTTTACTGTCTCCAATAAATGCGTCTTGTACACGTGACCAGAAATGATGGTGACCAAAACGATCAAATTGAATTGAATGATGTGAAATACGATATTCAATCTTCTTGGCATTTCTAACATCAATTCTGGCCCCGTCTACTGTCATTACAAAGTGATCTGCGTTAGGAACAATTGTAATCCATTGATCAGGTGCAATCACGATTGGAGCAGACAATGTTCTAAACACACGGTTGTTGATTGAAGCAATTTCTGTCATTTGCAGTGCTTTTAAGCGAGGATGGATAACCGCACCACCTAGCGACTTGCTGTAAGCAGTCGAACCTGTAGGAGTTGAAACACAGAGGCCGTCACCACGGAAGTTTTCAAACAATTCATCGTTGATATAAACATCAGCTTCCAGCGTATGCGATACTCTTTTAACGGCAGATTCATTGACTGCTAGATGATAACGCGTTTCACCAGATTCCGTTAGCGTCTTAATTTCAAGCAATGGATATTTAGCAACTTCGCCATCAGTTAACAGCAATGCGTCAACCATTTTATCGACATCATAATTACGCCAATCAGTATAAAAGCCTAGGTGCCCTGTGTGAACACCAACAAAGCGCACAGAATCAACTTGATTTTCATAACGATGAAAAGCGTTGATCAGTGTCCCGTCTCCTCCAACACTAATTACCACATCCGGATATTTAGCATCAAAAATGACGCCTTTTTCTTTAAGCAATTTTTTCAAATAGGCCACTGTTTGCAGCGTCTTATCATAGTTATTATGCGCAATTGTTACTTTCATGATTTTTCCTTACCCTTGTTTTTGGTAAAAATCTTTTGAGCTTCTTGGACCTCATCCTTAATTGATGACATTTCTTCATCAAGCTTATAAGCAGCTTCAGCGGTAGACTTTAGTCTCTTAGAAATATCGTCTGGATAAACACCCTTGTATTTATAATTCAAAGTATGCTCAACAGTAGCCCAGAAATTCATTGCTAAAGTTCTGATTTGAATTTCTGCAATTAAAGTCTTAGGACCCTCTGGCAAATATACCGTGTAGTTAATTACCATATGGTAGGAACGATAACCTGAAGGCTTGGCATTTTGAATGTAATCACGCTCTTCAACTACCTCCATGTCATCGCGAGCATGAATCAAATCAACTACCTTGTAGATATCATCCACAAACTGAGTAACGATTCGAATTCCGGCAATATCTTGCATGTCAGTCTCAATCACGTCAGGACTGATTACTCTTCGAGTCATTTTTTCTTTAATTGAATCTACTGTTTTTACTCTACCAATTACAAATTCAATTGGTGAATGTTCTCCCCTAGTTAAAAAGCCTTGTCTAAGGGAACGAAATTTAACCTTTAATTCGCGAACTGCTTCATCATAAGGCCACAAGAAAGTATCCCAATCTATGTCCATGAGAAAACATCCCTTTCTTAGCAAACAATATAATTTTAACATATAATTAAGTCGTAAGTTTGGAGGAAAAATTATGAGTAAAAATCGTGAAATCGAAGCAAAAACGTTATTAGCACAAGATGTCTATCAAAAAATCGTCAATAGTTTTCCCATTAAAGCAGATTTTGTTCAGGAAAATTATTATTTTGATACGCCAGACGACTTGTTAAAAGATCATCGCATCAGCCTCAGAATTAGAATTTACGCTGATCATGCGGAACAAACAATGAAGGTGCCTGACCTTAATCCTGTCCAAAAGAAATTCCATGAAGTTATCGAAATCAACGACAATTTAACTCATGCCCAAGCCAAAAAGCTAGTTGCACAAGAACACGTTGATTTTCAAGGCAACATTGGAGACTACCTTGACCAACACTTCTCTGACCAAAAAGAGCAACTACAACTTTTCACTTGGAGTAAAACCCGTCGTATTTTAATGAACGGCCTACAAAATTGTGAACTAACTTTAGATGCTACATCTTATCCTGATGGCTATCAAGATTTTGAATTGGAAATTGAAAACACCGATCCGGCTTTAATCAAACAAGTGCAAACTGAACTTGAGCATGATTATGGCTTTAAGCAAACAAAAGCCAACACTAATCAAAATAAAATTGCCCGCGCAAGCGCTCACAGAAAATAGTATATAGAAAATAAAGCATATTTTTTGTCACTGATTTTTTTTCTTGCTAAAGTAACAATGAATAAACCACAAAGAGGTCGAGAGTATGTTTGAGATTTTTCTATTCATCAATCCAATAGGGATTTACTGTTTTGATACAGAAAAACTAATTCGCAATACTGTTGATGAATTAGGGATTGATGTTTGCTACCACTACATTCCCATTGCTAATGTTTGTTTAGTTAAAGATGATATGATTCGCAGACGCCAAGATGGCCAAAAATCATCGGATATCAGCAGTATTTCTACTGCAACTTACGAAGCTTTGCGCAACTACCATGCTATTAAATTAAGCTATGGCAACAAGAAGGCACGCAGATATTTATACGAATTGCAAAAACATCTAAGTAAAGATGCTTCAGTATATACACCGGAATTGTTCCAAAAAATCATCGACAAGTTGAACATTAAAGCGTCAACGATTAATGCCATCAAACAGGGAGATTATCTAAAAGCCTCAATTGAAGACGATCAAAAACTAGCCAACCAATGGAACGTTAAATCTACGCCAACCATCGTTTTATTTGATGAAAATGATGATCAAAACGGCGTGCTATTGGATGGCCCAGTTAGTCAACAAGATTTGGTTACCCTACTAATGCCGGGCTGTGAAAAAGACTTTTCCGATTTTCTACCCTTGCAAAATCACTTGCGTCTCATCTAATTAAGACACTTTTTTTGTAAGTAATTGATTAATACATTCTCATCTCCAGGATTGCGATATTTAATAAAGATACTATTAGGTAAATCCTCTAAGCTTAATTTCTGTTGATAAAGCAGCTCTGCTACTTTTAAACCCAATTTGCTTTTCTGCTTAATCTGACGCTGGACATATTTTCTTTGGTTAACGGGATTGCCCACATACTTTTTCAACTTCGGCCTAAAATTCCAGAACTGTCTAATACCTATTTCATCGAGTACGAAGTATTTAGTTTGATAGCGAAGCTTTTTCGTAACTGCTTCTTGCAAAACATTAAATTTTAGACAAAAGCAATTCTTTGCTGGATTAACTTCTAAATAATAGTTACCCCATCTTTTGTTTCTCCTAAAAAAGATCAATTGCGTATGTTTTAAACTGTGCTTTAAATAGTGGAGCTGTCCTACGACCCAAATATCAGTTACGCCAATTTTCTGATATAAAGAATGCCGATGTTTAAATTCAGCATCACTTAACGGAGCACACTGAATTTCGAATGCTAAATTTTCAGCAGCTAACACATCTGCTCTAAGCTGACCATCGGCTAGTGGTATTTCTACTGCCGCATCAAATCCCGCAGCAGTTAATGCCGCTTTAAACAGCATTTTTGATTGATGATGTTCTTCTTTTTCACCCATTAAATTAGTGTAACTAGTCAAATGTTTGAAAAAAGCAGATTTTTTCTCCGAAACAATCAGAATTACTTTCTTATTGCAGTGCGGACAACGATATATTTCTTGATTTAATTTCTTTTGTCTTGAATTAACAAGGTAAGCTTCACTTACCGCAAGCACTAATTTTTTATCTAACATGGCTGCATACATATTTTTTCACCCATGTTTTATTACGCAAAAAAGAGACGGATTTTTCTTCCGTCTCTTTTTCTTTATAAATTCTTAATTATTTAGCTTGTTTAAGAAAGTAATAGCGAATATGACCTAAAGCGTCTTGACTCATCAAGCACTTACCAGTTTCTTTAACTGTGTTCATTTCTTCATCATCAATCTTAATGCCGTATTCATTGGCAATTGCCCAAGCATCAGCAGGCTTTAATTCAGCATAATCTTCATCAAGAAAAGCCAATTCCAAATAGTATTGACCACGTTGATAATACAAACTTGAAGCCAAATCGCTCACTCTCAAATTATCAGCTAGTTCAATTACATTGCCTAACTCAGTAAATTGATATGCATGACTCCTTTGGAACTTCCAATATTCATTATTATTACCAGCTGCACTGGCATTAGCTTCATTTTCTTCTTGCGTTAGCGGATCAACTTCGGTATTTAAATCGTCTTTTGGATCAAGATCGAAAAAGCTTCTTCTTGAATCGGAGTCCGCCTGTGTTGAATCACTATCATCGCTCATTGAATCACCCATCATCTTACGCAAATTATTTGCGTCTTCGGGTTGAACTTTAGTAATCATTAAATCAAGGCCGCCATTATTTGGCATTACTTGGAAAGTTACAGGCACACCCTTGGTAAAGGTATGATCTGTATCAACTTCTGCAAGGATTGAGTAAAAGAATTGTTGAATCTTATCTTTATCACCCAAAAGATCAAGGACTTTAAGGCCGCGACGTGCTAATTCTTCCTTATCAATTCTGACCCTAATTGTATTTTCATTAATATGATCTACTTGCACAGGATCTCACCTCCATGAATCATCATAGTATATTGTAGCGTACTTTTTGTCTAAAATAAAAGTGTTAGCATTAACACTAACACTTTCGAAAATTTTATAAATCTGCAATTTTTTGTGCTTCAGCCAATTCTAAGCGACGCACATTGCGTGGCAAGAATCGACGAATTTCATCTTCATTATAACCTACTTGAAGTCGACGATCATCCATGATGATTGGTCTTCTCAAGAGACTTGGATTCTTTTCTACTAAATCAAGTAACTGATCAATTGATAAATCATCTAAATTGATTTTCAATTGTTGAAAAGCTCTTGAGCGGGTAGAAATGATTTCTTCTGTACCATTTTCGGTCATGCGCAAGATTCTCAACAATTCTTTCTTAGTTAATGGCTCAGAAAAGATGTTTCTTTCCTTAAAAGGAATATTGTGCTTTTCAAGCCAAGCTCTGGCTTTACGGCATGAAGTACAACTAGGAGATACATATAAATCTACCATAAAAATCACGCTCCTCAGAACAAATAATTGTATACGTTCTTTAACTTATAACCAGTATAACACACTAACTTCTTTTTTGTAAGTGTCTATTTTATCTTTTATATCAATTTCCTAGTATATCCTAAAGAAAAAGCGTGAATTATTTGTGAAGAATTTATTTGTTTTATTTAAAAATTAACAAATAGACCCAAAAAAGAGACCAAAACTGGTCTCCTTTTTTGATTTAATATGAAAATTACTTGTTAATCTTCTTCATTAAGTCTTCGACTAATTTTTCATTTTCTTCAGCAGTTTGTGAAACGAAGCATGCTTCATTAGCCAATTTCTTAAGATCCTTAGTATCAAACTTCTTCATTAAGCTTCTGATACGTAAGATTGAAGTTGCACTCATTGAGTATTCATCAAGTCCCATTGAAAGTAAGATTGGGAACATGGTGTTATCACCGGCAGCTTCACCACACATACCACACCAAATACCGTTTTCGTGAGCAGCATCAATAGTATGCTTGATCAAACGAAGTACTGATGGGTTATATGGTTGGTACAAGTATGATACGTTGTCGTTACCACGGTCAGCAGCCATAGTGTATTGGATCAAGTCGTTAGTACCGATTGAGAAGAAGTCAACTTCCTTAGCGAATTGATCAGCCAAAACAGCAGCTGCAGGAACTTCGATCATCATACCAACTTGTAAGTCATCGCCGACCTTAACGCCCTTTTCGATTAACTTTTGCTTTTCGTCATTCAAAATGGCCTTAGCTTGACGAAGTTCAGCCAATGTACCAATCATTGGGAACATAATACCAAGCTTACCGTATGCTGAAGCACGAAGCAAAGCTCTTAATTGGGTACGGAAGATCTTTTCGTTCTTAAGTGAAAGACGAATAGCACGTACACCTAAGAATGGGTTCATTTCTTCTGGCAAGTCCCAGTAATCTAGGTGCTTGTCACCACCAATATCCATAGTTCTGATGATGACTTGTTTGCCGTTCATGCCTTCGATAACTTTCTTGTAAGCTTCGAATTGATCATCTTCTGTTGGGAAGTCTGAAGAATCCATGTACAAGAATTCAGTTCTGTACAAACCAATGGCTTCAGCACCATTTTCATATATACCTGGCATGTCATTAGGAGTACCAATATTAGCAGCAATGGTAAACTTCTTGCCATCAGCAGTAACTGAAGGTTCATCCTTCAATTTCTTCCATTCAGCCTTTTGCTTAAGGAAGTCTTCACCCTTCTTCTTGTAGTCTGCAACTTGGTCATCGCTTGGAGCAATGATTGCAGTCCCATCAAGACCGTCATCAATTAACATATCGCCGTTCTTAACGTCTTTAGTAATTGAATCAGTACCAACTACGGCTGGTAATTCAAGTGAACGAGCCATAATTGCTGAGTGAGCAGTACGACCACCAACATCAGTAACAAAGCCTTTAACGTACTTCTTGTTAAGTTGAGCAGTGTCACTAGGAGTTAAGTCGTGAGCTACAACGATAACTTCATGATCGATTGAAGCTGGGTTTGGTAATTCCTTGCCAAGAAGGTGAGCCATGATACGCTTTGAAACGTCACGTACGTCGGCTGCACGTTCTTGCATGTAAGGATTATCAGTCATGCCCTCAAAAATTGAGATGAACTTTTGTGCAGTTTCATCAAGAGCAGCTTCTGCATTAATCTTGGAGTCCTTAATTTCATTCTCAATAGCACCAGTGAATTCTGGGTCATTCAAAATCATTAAGTGAGCTTCAAAAACTTGGGCTTCTTCTTCACCCAAGCTCTTCTTAGCTGTATCACGAATCTTTTCAACTTCAGTAGTTGATTCCTTAATAGCATCCTTGTAGCGTGATACTTCTGAATCAACATCACTGATTGAAGATTTTGAGAAT
The DNA here is from genome assembly GCF_002706375.1 of Lactobacillus amylovorus DSM 20531. Classification (NCBI taxonomy): domain Bacteria; kingdom Bacillati; phylum Bacillota; class Bacilli; order Lactobacillales; family Lactobacillaceae; genus Lactobacillus; species Lactobacillus amylovorus. Next base: position 1,728,125 of record NZ_CP017706.1, on the reverse strand, counting down.
GAAAGATCAGGCTCTACAAGAAGATATGCTGGAGCAATGGCAATACCATCACTTGCAGCAATTCCCTTTAAAGTCTTGGTCATTATTCAGCTAAACCTTCTTTTTTCATAGTGTCAGCAATTGCGTCTAATGCGTCCTTTTCGTCGTCACCTTCAGCAGTGATAGTAACGTCTGCGTTTTTGCCAACACCAAGTGACATAACGCCCATGATTGACTTCAAGTTTACTGACTTGCCGTTGTATTCCAAGTTAACATCTGAACCGAACTTTGAAGCAGCTTGTACTAAAAGAGTAGCTGGACGTGCATGAATACCTGTTTCTGCAATAATATGAAAATCGCGTTTTTCCATTATGAATATCTCCTTTAAAATTAAAAAATTAAACTGGCAATAAATACCCATTCGAGTACTAGATTATCATGTTTTTACGGTTAAGACAACAATAATGTAATAGTTTACATCATTTACTTACCAGTATTCGTCGCGGTATAAACAATAGAACCGCCTCTTTTAGCCCTACCAGTAATATACTGTCGCTTGCCATAATTCCTTATAGTCTTTTGAAGCTCAAAGGCATCTTCAGGTTTGACCTCATACTCTTTGATTTCGCCTGAAACCAATTGGTCCAAAATTTTTTGATAATCCAAAAACATCACCACACTTTTTAAATTTTATAATTTTTTTACTCTTTATTCTACTCTTTATACTAAATTTTCAAAAATATTAATATTTTGTCTATTCTTACAAAAAATAAGTTCATTAGTGCTTAGCACTTGACTAAGGCGAGTGCTAATAATATAATTTTGGTACAGTTTAAATGAAAGGCGGTAAGAATATTTGCTTTGCCAAAATTGTCATGAACGGCCTGCCTCTATTCATCTTTTTACCAAGGTGAATGGCCAAAGCCGAGAGATTAATTTATGTCAACACTGTTATCAAGAATTAAGAAATCAACAAGGAAATCTAGAAAATATGAATAACTACAATAACGAATTTTTTGGCGACTTTGATGATTTATTCAACGCATTAAACGGAAATAACAACAATGCCGCAAACAACAATAATATGGGAAACAACGACCCAAGAATGCAAATGGGTGGTGGCAACGGAAACGGTGGTCAAGGCGGCAGAAGCTTGCTTGATCAATATGGTACAGATTTAACCGCCCTTGCTAAGAAAGGCAAAATCGACCCAGTAATCGGCCGTGATAAAGAAATCACCCGTGTCATTGAAATTTTAAACAGAAGAACTAAAAACAACCCAGTTTTAATTGGTGAAGCTGGTGTTGGTAAGACTGCTGTAGTTGAAGGACTTGCTCAAGAAATCGTTGACGGTTCTGTTCCAGCTAAACTGCAAAACAAGCGTATCATTTCCTTAAATGTAGTATCACTTGTTCAAGGTACTGGTATCCGTGGTCAATTCGAACAAAGAATGGAACAATTGATCAAGGAATTACAACAAAATGACGATATCATCCTATTTATTGATGAGATTCACGAAATTGTTGGTGCCGGAAATGCTGAAGGCGGTATGGACGCCGGCAACATTATTAAGCCTGCCCTAGCTCGTGGCGAACTGCAATTAGTAGGTGCTACTACTATTAAGGAATACCGCAATATTGAAAAGGATTCAGCTTTAGCAAGAAGATTCCAACCTGTTGAAGTTAAGGAACCTTCAATTGATGAAACTACCCGTATTTTAAAGGGTATTCAAAAGCGTTACGAAGATTACCACCACGTTCACTACACAGACGATGCTATTGAATCTGCTGCTAAGCTTTCTGCTCGCTACATTCAAGATAGATTCTTGCCTGACAAGGCCATTGACTTACTTGATGAAGCTGGTTCAAGAATGAACTTAACTATTCCTTATATTGATAAGGATAAGATGCAAGAAAGAATCAATGCAGCTGAACAATTAAAGGAAGAAGCCTTGAAGAAAGAAGACTACGAAAAGGCTGCTTACTACCGTGATCAAATTGATAAATACGAAAAGGTAAAGGATCAAAAAGTTGACCCTGACAAATCCCCAGTTATTACCAGCAAGATCATGAACAAGATTGTTGAAGAAAAGACTGGCATCCCTGTCGGCGATATTCAAAAACAAGAAGAAAATCAATTGCAAAATTTGGCTAGTGATTTGAAAGCTCACGTTATCGGTCAAGACAAGGCTGTTGACAAAGTTGCTCGTGCTATTCGTCGTAACAGAATCGGTTTCAACAAGTCTGGTCGTCCAATTGGTTCCTTCTTATTCGTAGGACCTACTGGTGTTGGTAAGACTGAACTTGCTAAACAACTTGCTAAACAAATGTTTGGTTCAAAAGATGCAATGATACGTTTCGATATGTCTGAATACATGGAACAATATTCTGTATCTAAGTTGATTGGTTCAGCTCCTGGTTACGTTGGCTACGAAGAAGCTGGTCAATTGACTGAACAAGTTCGTCACAACCCATACAGCTTGATTTTGCTTGACGAAATTGAAAAAGCTCACCCAGACGTTTTGAACCTCTTCTTGCAAATCTTAGATGATGGTCGTTTGACTGATTCACAAGGTAGAACTGTTTCATTCAAAGATACAATCATCATCATGACTTCTAACGCAGGTCAAGGCATCAAGAATGCTAGCGTTGGTTTCGCTGCTGAAAATGAAGACGAAAGTAATGAATCAGCTAGAAACAACATGAGTCAATTCTTCAAGCCTGAATTCCTTAACCGTCTTGATGACGTCATTGAATTCAACGAATTGACTAAACCTGACCTACTTAAGATTGTTGACTTGATGCTTGCTAACACCAACAACATGGTTAAGGATCAAGGTTTGCACATTGATGTTACCGACGCAGCTAAAGAAAAATTAGTTGACGAAGGCTTCAACCCTGCTTTAGGTGCACGTCCACTTCGTCGTACCATTCAAGAAGAAATCGAAGATAAGGTTGCTGACTACAAGCTCGACCACACTGACAGCAAGAACTTAAAGGCTGATGTCAAAGATGGCGAGATCGTAATTAGCGAAGAATAATTAACAAACAAATAAACAAACTCATTCAAGTTATACGCAAAAAGATTCCGAGATTAATATCTTAGAACCTTTTTTGTTAATTACTAAAATTAATACAAGTTTTATAAGTAAAAATAAATATATGTATCTTGTTTTGCGGTATACTAAAATTAAGAGAAAAAGCTAAGAGAGACAGGTGAAATCCATGCATTTAATCGATGTAACCAATAACTATTCTGATTTGGTTCAAAGTCAGCTTAACACTACTGATGCCAACTACGTTAAGGTATATTCTTTAGGCAATACTTCAGTCATTTATACTGAAAGCAAAAATGCGATCGGTATTGCACTTGAAAACCACAATCGCCGCGTTCGTGAAGATGAAGTTGAATTCATTATTAAACGTTTGCTCGAGAATTATGATTCTTCATACACTTTAACTGTTGATAAGAGCCGTCACGTAATTGAAATTCACGTTGACAAATAATTACAGAATTTAAAGATAACAAAAGGAGAACTACGTTTGTAGTTCTCCTTTTTTACGTCTATTATAACTTTTCAGTTAATTTAACATCTGGATATTTTTCGTGGAAGAAACGTTCTGCAAATTCATTTTCAAATAAGAATAATGGATTGCCATAGCGGTCCTTAACCAGCAAGTTACGGCTGTTAGACATTCTTGGATCAAGTTGATCTGGATCAATCCAACGAGCCACACGGTGACCGATACTGTTCATTTCAACTTCTGAATTATATTCGTTCTTCATTCTGAATTGGAATACTTCAAATTGCAATTGACCAACAGCACCTAAAATGTATTCATCAGTTTGGTAATTGCGGTAAAGCTGAATGGCACCTTCTTGAACCAACTGGTTCATCCCCTTATGGAATGACTTCTGCTTCATCACGTTCTTAGCAGTTACACGCATGAACAATTCAGGGGTAAATTCTGGAAGTGGTGGATAAACAATCTTACGCTTGCCAGCATAAATACTGTCACCAATTTGGAAATTACCAGTATCATATAAACCAACGATATCACCTGCAACCGCATCTGAAACTTGCACACGTTCACTAGACATGAACTCTGTTGCATTATTCAAACGGATTGGCTTATCAGTTCTAGCTAAGGTTACATCCAAACCCTTCTTAAATTCACCACTACCAATACGAACAAAGGCAATACGGTCACGGTGGTGCGGGTTCATGTTAGCCTGAATCTTAAAGACAAAGCCTGAAAATTCAGGATCTTCTGGGCTCAATTCTTCATCCCCATTTACAGTATGGCTTTCTGGAGCTGGAGCCAAATCAACGAAGCTATTCAAGAATGTTTCTACACCAAAGTTGGTCAAAGCTGAACCAAAGAAGACAGGAGTTTGATCACCCATCGCAATCTTTTCACGGTCAAACTTGTTACCAGCTTCCTTAATCAAGTCGATTTCATCAAGGGTATCCTTAAATTGTGGATCTTGACTAAGTGGTTCACTATCATGCAAAGTACCTTCATCATTCAATGGTAAGAAACGATCTTGACCATCTTTACGGTAAAGTTCAACGCGTTTGCTAGCAATATCGTAAAGACCCTTCAAGGTTTGACCTGAACCAATTGGCCAGTTCATTGCCACACCTTCGATGCCAAGCAAATCTTCTAGTTCAGCAATCAAATCTAGTGGTGGACGACCATCACGGTCAAGCTTGTTCATAAAGGTAAAAATTGGAATACCACGTTTTTTAACAACCTTAAACAATTTCTTAGTTTGAGGTTCGATACCCTTAGCTGAGTCAATTACCATGACTGCTGAGTCAACGGCCATCAATGTACGGTAAGTATCTTCAGAGAAGTCTTGGTGACCTGGCGTATCCAAAATATTGATCCGCTTGCCCTTATATTCAAACTGCATAACTGAACTAGTAACAGAAATACCACGCTTTTTTTCGATTTCCATCCAGTCACTAGTTGCGTAGTTACCTGTCTTACGTGCCTTAACGGTACCCGCCTTACGAATTACCCCACCAAAAAGCAGCATTTGTTCAGTAATAGTCGTTTTACCTGCGTCAGGGTGTGAAATAATCGCAAAGGTTCTTCTTTTATTTACTTTATCTGCTAACTCTTTATCCATTAGTCCTTTTTATCTTCTTCCTTTTTTAGTCCATCTTCTGACAGCAATACTGTCAACAATCTCGAGCCCTTCATTCTTCTGGTGGTAAGTGTCTTGCCATCTCCAATATCAACTGTCAACTTTTCCCCTTTTGCTGGAATTACCTTTAGAGTATTGATAACGTACCCAGCTACTGTATCGACATCTTCCATTTTAAGATGCGTACCAAATTGCTCGTTAAATTCATCAAGTGGCATCTTGCCGTAAATAATGTATTTATGAGGTGCAATTTGATTATACAAAACTTCTGTATGATCGACTTCATCATCGATATCACCGACGATCTCTTCAACCAAGTCTTCAATTGTTGCTAGACCAGTAACACCGCCATATTCGTCCATCAAAATAGCCAGCTGCCTTTGTGTCTGCTGCATTTCCATCAGCAAGTCTCCTAATTCAGCTGTTTCAGGTGCAAATAATGGTTCGGTCATTACGTCTTCATAATCGAGATTTTCAAAGCCTTTTTGCTTAGCCATGCGCAAAACGCTTCTGATATGAATGACGCCGACGATCTTATCTTTATCTCGTTTATAAACTGGGACACGTGAATAAGGCTCACGTAAAATCTCATCCAAATTATCCTGAAGGCTCACTTCCGCATCAATCATGAATGCATCCGTTCTTGGCACCATTACTTCACGGGCCGTTTTACCCTGAAATTCAAGGATTCCTTCAAGCATTGAAAATTCTTTGTCGTCAATTTTATGACTATCATGTAAATTAACGATTTCTTTTTCTAAATGATCTTTAGTTTCTTCTTTTTTATCGCCTGATAGTTTATTTTTCAGGCGGTCAAAAAAATTATCCGCTCCAGGATCACTACTCATTTGTATACTCTCTTTCTTAAAAAGTCATCTAAATAAAGATATTATAGCATACAGCAAGTGTCATTATGTTAAAATAGCACATAAGACTAAGGAGGTTGGATACAATGAAAAAAAGCCACGTCTTGCTTGTTTTCACATTTTTATTGCTTATCCCATATATTTGCAGTCTAGCAATTATTGGTATTGGCTATAATGCATTGGTACTGCACTCAGCAGAGATCTGCCGTACGATCATCGGAGCTTTAGTTGGCTCAATCATCATGTTTGCTGTTAAGGCAACAATTCAACGTCCAGTTGATTTATTAGCCGTTCAAACCAATGATGACTTGTTAAAACAACTTTTGCGTTTCTTCAGTATTAGACGACGCTACTTCTTGCTGTTCGCTAATATTGTTCTAGACTTCATTTTATGCTTTGCATCAACATATCTAGTCCGTTCAATTATGACCCTAGACCAAATCGTAGGCAATTCAATCGGATTCGTGTTGTTGATTATGTTCGTTTCAACTTGTCTTGGAGCTTACGTCGAATACGACAACTTATCAATCGATCCGCAACAACATTAATTTTTATTTATTCACTGACCTTTAAGTAGAAATCTTGGGTCAGTCTTTTTGTATCCAGATCAAGATCCCAAACCATGTATGGCGTATCGCTGTCACCTAAGTTTTGGTAAACCTTAACACCGTTGTCCATTACTTTTTTAACAAAAGTAGAAACAGTGCTAGTTAAAGGCAAATTGAAGAAAACAAGGTTTTGATTTTCTTGAACTTCTTCATCAACTTCAGCTTTAGGCAAGTCAAATTTCATCAAGCCAGTTGGCACTTTGCTATCTGCATTAGCGATCACGCCGTACCAGTATATGAAATTATCTTCTCCTGAGACGATCAATGCAGTACGTTTATTTTCTAAGTCGTTGTCAGCTAAAAACTTTTGAAAAGTTTCATCATTTTCCATTTGTTGGTTAGCTTCCATGAAACTCTTTTGTGCATTCATCAAGCTAGATGGAAAAGGACGACCTACAAATATTTTTTCATCGATAGTTTTCTTCATTTTTTCTCCTCAACTAATATTCAGCTAATTCACTTAAATCAATTACTTCGCCATTTAAGAAAGCATCAATTTCTCCTGATGAAAAGCCATGACTGAATAAATACTTTTTGATCTTAAATTTGCGCTCTGTTTCATCAAAACGACGGAATCTCTTATATGCCTTAATGCCCTGCTTTTTTAAAGCTTCCATTTGCATATCTTCATCATCTGCCAAATCCAAAGAAGAAATGATTTCGCTGCTAATGCCACCATCAAAACCATGAGCCAGCAGTTTGCTTCTCATCTTGCGTTCAATTTCTCTTTGTGAGATTTTGCCCACTTGATGCACCATTGACTTAATCACTCTCTGGCCGACGTCAATCCAATCCTCATCATCTATTTCATCAAGCTCTACCTGACTAATTTCGGGATCAACACCTTTTTGCGTTAATTTGCGGAGCAGGCTCTTAGGACCATCGGAACCAACACGAAGGTCATTTTTGATAAAAAGTCTAACATATTGTCGGTCATCCAAATAGCCCAATTCATTTAACTGACTAACAGCGCTATTGGCTGTTTCATCGGAAATCTCGTGCTTTTTCAAATACTGTAAAACTTCAAACACGGTTCGAGGCTCATAACTCAAAAAATGAGCGGCTAAATCACTGGCTTTAGCATCTGCATCAAATTGACGAACTTGTTCAATTTGATCATCATTTAGTTCTTTTCCTTTTAGTAAAACAAATTCAGCTACAGTCTTTTCACTAGCAGAAAAAGCATACTTGCCATCCAAAAAAATATTATAACGTCCTGGGCGCCGTTGTGCACTTACTTTGGTTATCAACACTTGTTTTCACCTCGCAATATTCTAAATTACATGCTAACAAATTTTTGTAATGCTTGCTAAGAACTTTTTTTAGGTAGTACAATTAGTAGCAATGTAATTTAGTTTTTAGTAGAAAGAATAAGAATAATGAATAGAAAATTTTCCAAGAATAAACAACGCGAAAAAGATGTCATCATTACCATTAAACGCTTAGGCATCAATGGGGAAGGCATCGGTTATTACAAAAAGAAGATCATCTTCATCCCTGGTGCTTTGCCAGATGAAGTAGTCGTAGCCAAAATCGTGAAGAGCTACCCTCATTACATTGAAGGCGAATTAGTACGCATTAAAGAAAAAAGCCCTGATCGTGTGGACTTCCCTGAAGGCGTTGATCCAGAAATCGGCGGTTTAGAGCTAGCTCATTTGTCCTACGACAAGCAACTTGAATTCAAGCGCAACAATATGCTTGAGTCACTTAAGAAATATCACCCACGTGGCTACGCTAAATACAAGGTTAAAAAGACTATTCCTGCTCCAGATCCATGGCACTACCGCAACAAGGCACAATATCAAATTGAAAGCGTCCATGGCAAAACCAAGTTGGGTCTTTTTGCACCAAATTCTCACCGTCTAATCGACTTGCCTAAGATGCCAACCCAAAGTGAAGACACCCAAAAAACAGAACGTGAAATTAAGGAATTAATCGAAAAATTGCACGTTCCAGTCGCAAACTATCGTAGTCACTTGCCAGGTATTAAGACAGTGGTTGTTCGTCAATCAGAAGCTACTAAAGAAATTCAAGTTACCTTAATTACTATCGACCACAAACTCAAGAACTTGATCCCACTTGCAAAAGAAATCATGAAGCTCGATCATGTAGTCAGCGTTTATCAAAACGAAACTGAATGGCAAAACCCACAAGTTTGGGGCAACAAGACTGAAAAGTTATTGGGCAAAAATCAAATCGTCGAAGAAATTTTGGGCAAGAAATTCGCTTTGTCTCCACGTGCTTTCTTCCAACTCAACCCTGTTCAAACCATTAACCTTTATTCAGAAGCCTTAAAATACCTTGACTTAACTCCAGATCAAACTTTAATCGATGCCTATAGTGGTGTAGGTACACTCGGCATTTTAGCAGCTGATCGCGTTAAGCAAGTTATCGGTATTGAAACTATTCCTGAAGCAGTTAAGGATGCGCAACACAACGTTGAATTGAACCACATTAAAAACGCTGATTACATTCAAGGTGCTACCGAAAAGGTATTGCCTGAATTGCAAAACAGCGGCGTATCAATCGACGCTTTGATCGTGGACCCACCAAGAACTGGTTTAGCAAAGAGTTTGATCAAGACAATCTTACGCGTTAAACCAGAAACCTTTGTCTACATTTCATGTAATCCTTCAACTTTAGCTCAAGATTTAGTTTTACTTAGCGAAGCATACGACGTTCGCTTAATCCAAAATGTCGATATGTTGCCACAAACACCTCGTTGTGAAGCTATTGCTAAATTAGTTTTACGTAAATAATAACAATAATAAGCCTAGTCAAACGACTAGGCTTTTTTTGTGCCATAAAAAAAGCAGCTGCCGGAGAATCCTGTCTCTTTGCAGCCGCAATTTCAAGTGGATGAGGCAGCTCATCAATTGATAGTCACGATTTTCAGTTGTTTGATTTGTGTTAAAACAATGGCTATCGCAACCAATATTAACATTCACTTGTTCGGGTCTTTACATAAAACGTAACTTTTTAATGAATTGGAGTTTTCTGCGAACAGCCACTGACAGTTAATAAATAGCATTTAATTAAGTGATTTATGGCTGACACCTCTACATATATAGAATCTTTCAAGTTTCCAATAATACAATTCTGGAGATAAAAACTTATTGTTCATTTTACATTTGTTAACTTTATTTCTACCTCTTCCACACCATTAATTATATCCTGTTGTGTAACCGCTTGCAATAATTAGAGCTTATATTTATCCAAAAAAGCCTTAACTGTCTTTTGATATTCCTTTTTATACATTGGATAAGACAAGGCATGTCCTGCTAAAGGCGCAATCCAGATTTCCTTTGGCGCATCAGTTGCAGCATAATTTTGATAAACCATTTTGGTCGGCACAAAATGATCCTTACCACCGTGAATAAACAAGAATGGTCTGGTATTCTTCTTTAACTGCTTAACCGATGAAGCCTGTCCCAAGAAAAAGCCATTCTTAACTTTATTGATTCCGCTGACAGCTTCAACCAAAGGCATACGAGCAATCTTATTTAAGTTGCACAAATTACCGGCTTGATACATGATCTCCTCTTTAACGCTTGAATAGCCGCAATCTTCGATAAATGCCTTAACCTGGCTAGGCAATTTCATACCGCTGACCATCATTGTGTTAGCACCGCCCATACTTTGGCCCATCACAATAATCTTGCTATCTTGACCATTTTTGGCAATCACTTGCCTAATCCAATTGCGAATATCTTCTTTTTCAACCCAGCCATAGCCGATATATTTACCAGCACTTCTGCCTTGCGCACGAGCATCAGGCAAAAGCACATTATAACCAAAATCATAGAACATTTTGGCAAAACCGCCCATGCTATCGCTATCACTCATAAAACCATGTAGCAAAATAGCCGTTTTATCTGAATCATGATTTAAATATCGGGCAAATAGCGTCAAGCCACTTTTAGTTTCAAGACTCCATTTTTCTTTTGGAAAATCTCTAAACCAAACTTTATTGCGATAAAGCGAATCTTTACCTGATAACTTTTTTGAATCCGGCTTTTTATTAAATGGCGTCAATGCCATCTTAAAGAAATAGTCACTAGCAATCGCAAAACCAGTACCTGCTACTAGAAGTGATGTTAATAATAGCTTTTTCTTCATATGCGTGCACTTTCTAAATAAATTAAGCTGTTTTATTTTATAATTATTAAAAGAATATTGAATATTTTTACTTTAATTATACGAGAAAAATGCGCTTAACGGACTTATTACAATTAATTGATGATCTTAATCTCAATACAAGTTTTTATTTAAAAATAGCTGGTAAAACTATGCCCTGGGGCAAATTAACTTTAGCAGGAGAAAAATGTCTGCTTTATCCAGGACAAAAAGCTTTAACCAAAAAGAAAATAGTAAAATTAGTGGGCAAAATGCATGGCCGCGGCATCCCTCTTATCGCCGTAGTAGCCGAAAAAGAATATCCTCTTTTTGGCCTGCAAATAGTTGAAGATGAACGCAAAGCAATCTTGCTCTAATAAAACGTTTGGCTAAGCCAAACGTTTTATTTTTTCTATCTTTATGCTACCTTTCTTTGTATTGACGTACATGGTCCTTAGTACCTGCGAAATACCAAGTACCCTTTTCATCATCACTATCTAATTCCTGACCATCTTCTGGATCTTCTAAGGCAGCATTGAAGAAATCTTCATATTCAGGAATAGTCAACTTCTTACGACGGTCGAGTAGTGCCATATCCTTGACCTGATCAATTTCATTTTCATAGTCTGTGACCAAGTTGCCACTGTAGAATTCACCCATCGCACCTGAGCCATATGAAAATAGCCCAACTAATGAACCTGCGGCCAAGTTGGCATTTTCAAGCAGACTAAGCAAACTCAAATATAATGATGCAGTATAAACATTACCAACGCGGCGTGATAATTGCTTGGCAGCTTCAAAACTATTTTCTAGTTTCTTAGTCGTCTCTTCATCTTGACCTTCTACCGCAATTCTGTTTGCCTTAAGCGCCATCTTAGTAAATGGCATGTGATAAGTAATCGCATCAAAATCACTAGTCTTAATATTCTTTTGCTTTTTGTAGGCATTGAAAGTCTTAGTAAAGAAGTCCAAGTAAACTTGAGTTGAATATTTTCCTTCAACCATCGCTACACGTGAGAAGTTTGGTCGCCAGAAGTCATTGATATCTTCGCTGTAAGCACTGTGACCATCGTTTAAAGCAACAATGCTTGGATCAGCCTTGATCAACATACTGATACTGCCGGCACCTTGCGTAACTTCACCCGGAGTACCTACACCATAACGCGCAATATCACTACCGATTACGATAGCGGTTTGATGAGGATGAACTCTAACAAAGTCACGCGCAATCATCAAGGCGGCAGTTAAACCAAAGCAAGCTTCCTTAACTTCAAAAGTTCTAACTTCTGGTTTTAACTTCAAAGCGGTTTTGACAAATAAAGAAGCAGACTTAGATTGGTCAACGCTACTTTCTGTACCAAAGACCAACAGACCAACCTTATCCTTGTCGATGCGGTTAATATAACGCATGGTGGCGTTGATCCCCATTGAAACTGCATCTTGAGTTTGGTCAGCAACACTCATTTCATTTTGACCAATTCCAATCAAGAATTTGCTAGGATCTTGGTTTCTTGCATGTGCCAAATCAACCATATCGACATACTTATTTGGCGTAAAAAATCCAATCTTATCAATACCTACTTGCATTATTTTTCCTCTCTTAATTTCTCCAAAATATCCTTTGCATGACTTTCTGAATAATTCTTTTCTTGAATCATCCTATTTAAAACAGTCTTTTTCTCTTCTTTAGTCGCTTTCAGCTCAGCTACTACGTTGCGAGCCTGCAATTTCATATGGCCTGCTTGAATGCCCACTGTTGAAATAGCTAACAAAGCAGCCAAATTATTGGCTAACCCAATACTGGTGATAATTTCACCCAAAACTTTGCTGGTGATATCTTTACCTAAAATGGCAAAGCTTTGTTGGACATCGCGGCGAGCCTTGATTGAACCACCCACAACACCAATTGCCATCGGTAAGGTTAATTCACCCACCAACTTGCCATCCTTCATTGTCCATTTTGACAAACTGCGATATTGTCCGTCTTGATTTGCTAGAACGGCAGTAGCATTTTCAATTGCTCGGTAGTCATTGCCGGTCGCTATTAAAACAGCGTCGACACCATTCATGATCCCCTTGTTATTGGTTACCGCACGATACGGATCTTCATAGCCAATTTGACTAAGCAAAACAATCCGTTCAACCACTTTTTCGCCACCGATAGTCGCTGGATCAATTTTTACTTCAGCCTTGGTCAATTGACTCGGATAGTTAGACAAAATGGCGAAAAGTTTTTCTTCAACATGATCCAACTGTCCTAATTTTGCACTCAAAAATTCAAGAATTGAATTAGTCTTATTAGCTCCCATAGCTTCGGCTGGATCTACTAAAACTTTAAGATAAACTAAATTACCTTGTTGTCTAGCCGAAATAGAGCGAGTACCACCACCATGACCAACCAAGCTGGCAAATTTTTGATTAGCCAAATCAACTAAATTAGAAAATTCATCTTTCAAGTCTACCAAAGAAAATTGTTCATCAACCTTTAAAACAATTTGACCATAGATCCCATCCCTATGGCTGACAGTACTTACGCCACCGTTTTTGGCAAAAATACTGGCACCGTGATTTGCAGCAGCGACTACAGATGGTTCCTCGGTTGCCATTGGCACCATGTATTTTTGTCCATCGATAATCAAGTTTTGAACTACACCTAATGGCAAACGCAGTTGACCAATCACGTTTTCGCTCAATTCATCCAAACGTTTTAATACCTGGTCATCAATATCTTCTAATTCAAGGCCTTCGTCTTGTAAAAGTTTTCTTCTTTGCTCAGGCTGTAATTGATAAAACTTCATTTGGCATCTCGATTTCATAAGCAACCGCTTGGCCGCCACCGATACACAAGGTAACCAAAGCTCTCTTGCCATTTCTATTCTTTAATCCACTAATTGCGGAAGTTACTAAACGCGTACCTGTTGCACCTAATGGGTGACCTAATGCAATGGCGCCGCCCATAATATTCAATTTATCCATTGGAATGTGCAAGTCTCTTGCCACTGCAACGCCTTGAGCAGCAAAAGCTTCGTTTAATTCGATGATGTCGTAATCATCAATTTTGCGGCCAGTCTTAGCTAACAACTTCTTAACGGCATAGTAAGGAGTATAGCCCATGTAAGCTGGATCAAAACCGGCTTCCGCAAATGCACCTAACTTAGCAATTGGAGTTAAATGCAATTCTTCCATCTTTTCTTTAGTAGCAAGTACTAACATGCTGGCACCATCATTCAATGGGGATGAATTGCCAGCTGTTACTTGACCATCTTCCTTAAAGACGGGCTTTAAGTTGCTCAAGGCTTCAAGACTAGTATCAGGACGAATTGATTCATCATGATCCAAAGTTTGACCGTTAAGTTCAACCTTTAAAATTTCATTTTTGAAAAAGCCAGATTTAGTTGCTTTTGTTGCAAGTTGGTGTGAACGTAAACTGAATTCGTCCATTTCTTTGCGCGAAACATGATATCTCTCAGCAACGTTTTCAGCTGTAATTCCCATGTGTTTGCCAGAAAAAGCATCCACTAAGGCATCGTTGATCATCGTACTGGTTAAGTGATCTGCTGGATCAGCCTTGTATTCTTTTTTAACAAAGTATGGTGCGCGCGTCATGTTTTCACTACCACCAACAGCTACCAAATCCAAGTCGCCCATTTCCATTTGACCTTGGGCCAAACGAACAGCCTTTAAACTTGAACCACAAACTTCATTGATTGTCACTGCAGCTGACTCTTGCTTCATCCCTGAATTAAGAGCAACTTGACGGGCCATATTTTCACCAAGACCTGTACCTAAAACATTACCCATAAAAAGAGCTTGAACATCTTGCGGATTAATATTTTCCGCTTTCAAAGTCCCCTTTAATGCCATTACTCCCAACTCAATTGCGGAAGTATCCTTAAAAAAGCCACGATACTTGCCAAAAGGTGTTCTTTTGGCTGCAACAATATATATATCCTTCACTTATTTATTCTCTCCATCATGTAAAATTCGATAAATATGATCATAACAAAAAATTATTAAGAATACATAAAAAAGACTACGCTTTCGTGTAGTCTGTCAGAATCTTTAAAGATCATTTACTTTTTGGCTTTATCTTCAGCTTCAAATTGCTTGCCTAAGCGTTGAATATAAGCACGAAGTTGTTCCTTAATTTCAGGGTGCTTCAAACCATATTCAATTGAAGTTTCAAGGTAGCCTTCCTTGTTACCAACATCGTGACGTTCACCCTTAAATACATGAGCAAAAACTCTTTGCGTCTTGTTCATCGTATCAATGGCATCAGTCAATTGAATTTCACCACCACGACCAGGTTTTTGATGAGCTAAAATATCAAAAATTTCTGGTGTAAGGAGGTAGCGACCAATAATTGCGTAATCACTAGGTGCCTTATCAATGTCTGGCTTTTCAACGAATGACTTAACGTTGATCAAACCTGGCATAATTTCGTTTTCTGGTTCAATTACACCGTATTTTGAAACATCCTTATGTGGTACTGGCATAACGGCAATGGTTGATGCATGAGTCTTGTTGTAGCGATCAATCAATTGCTTAGTAAGTGGCGTTTCATCGTCCATCAAGTCGTCACCTAACATAACGACAAATGGTTCATCCCCTACGAAACTACGAGCACGGTAAATAGCGTCACCTAAGCCAGCTGGATGTGGTTGTCTAGTGTAGTATAAATTAACGCCAAGATTAGTAATGCCTTGAGTTAATTTCAAAAGTTCGTTCTTGCCCTTTTCAGCTAAGTCTTGTTCAAGTTCTGGGTTAGAATCAAAGTGATCTTCAATTGGGCGCTTGTTTTTGCCGATAACGATCAAAATATCTTCGATACCAGACTTCTTAGCTTCTTCAACGATAAATTGAATAGTTGGTTTATCAACGATTGGCAGCATTTCCTTAGGTAAAGCCTTAGTAGCAGGTAAAAATCGAGTACCTAAGCCGGCTGCAGGAATAATAGCTTTTCTTACTTTCATTGATGCAAATACACTTTCTTTTTTCTATCTTATGAAATAATCATAGCAAATTTATTAATCTTCAGCTACTTTTGTTTTCTTCTATCTTGAATATAACTTGCTACCCTACCAGCAGAATATTCTAACTCTCCTTCGCGATTGCGCACGATTGTCGCATTTACGCCTACGCCAAGCAGGAATAAGATTGCCGCTATATTTAGCCACAGCATAAAGATAATAAAAGTACCAATGATGCCGTAATTTTCCCAGGTAATCGGGAAGTGATGCAAATAAAAGCTAAATAAAAACGACAGTGCTAGCCAGCCAATCACAGTTACAATTACCCCTGGCCAAATTAC
Organism: Lactobacillus amylovorus DSM 20531; assembly: GCF_002706375.1. Classification (NCBI taxonomy): domain Bacteria; kingdom Bacillati; phylum Bacillota; class Bacilli; order Lactobacillales; family Lactobacillaceae; genus Lactobacillus; species Lactobacillus amylovorus. Next base: position 1,712,088 of record NZ_CP017706.1, on the reverse strand, counting down.
TCTTTTCTTCAGCTTAATATTTGGCAATACATAGTTGAGATAGTAAACAGCCAAGATCATCATTAAAAGCACAACTGGATAACGATAACTAAAAATCTTGTCGATTTCTTCTACAGGCAATTGAAAAATTGGACTCAAAAAATGCAATAGCTGCTGACCAAAGACTAATGCTAAAGTAGCGCCTGTAAAAAGTATGATCATTAGCGTCGTAAATGCAATTGTAATCATTCTAGTCCAAAGGAAATTAACTATGGAAAGTTTAAGTTCAAGTTGTCGGACGCCATATAATCTATTTTCGCCTAACCGAATCGCGTTAACCAAACTGGAAAACGACCAAACAGCCAACACAATACCAAAAGACATATATCCGGTCGAAGTCGTTTTTAGCAGCGAATTAATAATCGGCATAATGTACTTTGATATCTGATCTGGAAACACAAAGTCCAAATAATTAGCAATCGGTGCCGTATCAATGTGAAACAACGGCAAAATGTTCCCAATAATAATGATGATGGGAAAAATCGAAAACAAAATATAGTAGGCGATGACGATCGAACTATCGAGAATTTCACCTTGAGACAGAATGGTACGTAAAGTAAGAAAAAATTGGCCCAGCTTGGAATCGAGTCGATTCTTATTTTTCATTCAAAAACCTAATCGTCCATTTCGTCAAAGTGAGGAATGTACTTTTCTAAACCATCGTAAGGACGTTGTAAAGTCAAAATCTTAGGACCATCTTTGGTAATGGCAAAGGTGTGTTCAAATTGAGCTGCGTTTGAACTATCTGGAGTTGCGTAGTAAACCCAGTCATCGTTAGGATCATCAACAGTTCTTTGGTCAATGTGCCAATCGCCACCTGCTTCAACCATTGGTTCACAGGTAATAGTCATACCTTCACGAAGACGGATACCGTGACCAGCCTTGCCCCAGTGTGGTACTTCTGGATCTTCGTGGATTGATGGTTGAATACCGTGACCGATTAATTCACGAACGTCACCGTAATGGTTTTCGTCTTCAACCCAGTGTTGAATTGCGGCACCAATATCACCAATTCTGTTACCTAAAACGGCTTGATCGATACCAAGATACATAGCCTTCTTAGTTACTTCAATTAACTTCTTATCAGCGTCTGAAATTTTACCTACTGGGTAAGTAGTACATGAGTCTGATTCATAACCGTTCAAGTTGCAGGTAACATCGACCTTAACAAGGTCGCCTTCCTTTAAAATGCGGTCTTTTCTAGGAGTTTGGTGAGCAATTTCATCATTAACTGAAATACAAGTACCGTATTTGTAGCCTTCAAAACCTTGTTCTGAAAGACGGCCGCCACGGCTCTTAACGAAGTCTTGGCAGAATTCTTCGATTTCCCAGGTTGAGATGCCTGGCTTGATAACATCGCGCAAGCCTTCAAACATTGTGGCAAGAAGGTGGCCTGAAGCTTGCATGCCTTTAAGTTCACGAATTGATTTAATTGTAATCAAAATAATTTCTCCTTTAAAAAATATATTCTCTCCTATTATAACGTTTTACTGAAGATTTTTAAAAGTTTAGCTAAAAACGCCTAGTTTCATGTATAATAAGGTGTCGTATAACGCAGTGAAAGGTATGAAAAATCATGAAAGCAAGAATTGTCTACGCCAGTATGACTGGTAATGATGAAGATATGGCAGATATTTTAGAGGAAGATCTACAAGATTATGGCGTTGATGTTGAAACAAGCGATGTAGGCTTCACTGATGCAAGCGATTATTTAGATAGCGATCTTTGCATTTTCATCACTTACACTTACGGTGAAGGTGTAATGACCGACGAAATTGCAGACTTTTACGACGAATTAAAGAAGCTTGATCTTACCGATAAGTACTTTGCAGTGATGGGATCAGGTGACAAGACTTATGGCAAACACTTCTGTGAGAATGTATTCGACTTCGAAAAGGCATTCAAGGCTTGTCATGCCACAGAAATCACCAAACCTGTTACCATCGAAAACGCACCTGACGATGATGCGATCGATTTAATCGATCAAGCTGCAAAAGAAATGGCCGATAAATTAAATGACTAAAAATAAAAAAGAAGTTACTATTGGTGATCAAGCTCAGATTCGCAAATTAGGACAAAAGCTAATCAAAAGGCACCGTAATTTATGGGTCTACACAATTTTTGGCTTTGTAGCTGCGCTGATCAATACTGTAGTCTTCATGGTTCTACACTCTTGGTGGCACAACGTAATGGTGATTTCCAACACCATTGCGTTCATCATTTCCAACTTGGCTTCGTTTTACTTTAACCAAAAAGCCGTTTTTATTAACAACGTAGATCATGAACACAGTACCTGGCACAAGCTAATTGTTTTCTTTACTTACAGAGTAATCAGTTTAATTCCCGATACCTTAATCATGTTGGTTGGTTTGTCCTGGCTTCACTTAAATGCCCTCTTGGTTAAAATTATTGACCAAGTTTTAGTCGGAATTTTCAATTATCTAACTACTAGATCTGTCTTTCAAAAACAAGAACATACCATGATTGAACGTGCAAAAAGGCGCATTCAAGAACAAAAAGCAAAAAAGAAGCAGTAAAAACTGCTTCTTTTTTCTATTCAAAATCTGCTGGCTTAGCTACTTCGTCTTTATGGAAGTAGTAGTAAATGTCATCCATGATGCGATCACTAGCATAACCATCACCGTATGGGTTCTTGGCGTTAGCCATCTTGTCATATGCTTCTTTATTTTCAAGAAGTTCAAGCATACTTTCTCTTACTTTATCTACTTCAGTCCCAACCAGCTTCAAAGTACCAGCCTTCACACCTTCTGGACGTTCAGTTGTGTCACGCAATACAAGCACTGGCTTACCAAGACTAGGCGCTTCTTCTTGTACGCCGCCTGAATCAGTCATGATAAAGTAACTGCGTTTAGCCAAGTTATGGAAGTCAACAACGTCAAGGGGTTCAATCAAGTGAATGCGAGGATCACCGCCTAAAACTTCGTTAGCTACTTGTTGCACTCTTGGTGACAAGTGCACTGGATAAATAATTTCCACATCAGGATGTGAATCGATTACTTGACGCATTACTTTGAAGACGCGACGCATTGGCTCACCTTGGTTTTCACGACGGTGCATAGTAACCAAGATTACTTTATTGCCAGGAGTAATATCATCCATTACTGCATGGTGGTAATCTTTTTGCACGGTTTGTTCCAAAGCATCAATTGCAGTGTTACCAGTTACGAAAATATTGTCAGCCTTATGATTTTCCTTAAGCAAATTACTCTTGGACAATTCGGTTGGCGCAAAATACAAGTCAGTTAAATCGTCAGTCATTTGACGGTTCATTTCTTCAGGATATGGCGAATACTTATTCCAAGTTCTCAGCCCTGCTTCCACGTGACCCAAAGTCGTTTGTTGGTAAAATGTCGCAAGAGCTGCCGCAAAACTTGTAGTCGTGTCGCCGTGAACCAAAACAATATCTGGCTTTTCCTCTTTAATCACTTTAGATAAATCAATCATTACCTTAGAAGTAATTTCTTCCAAAGTCTGATTCTTATGCATGATATTGAAGTCATAATCAGGTTTAATCTTAAAAATATCAAGCACTTGATCAAGCATTTCACGGTGCTGTGCACTAACAACGGTCACTTCTTCAAAGCGGTCGTCTTTTTTTAATTTCAAAACAAGTGGTGCCATCTTAATTGCTTCTGGACGCGTGCCAAAAACAGTCATTACTTTAATTTTTTGCATAAAAAAATCCTCCGAAAACCTAATCTTACTATAACTGATTTAGGACTATCTTGCACTCCATTTATACAATATGCTTTAATGAATATGTCACTAGAGAAAGACGGGTATATTTATGAATAATGGTTTATTAGTTTTAATTACAACCGCACTTGTAATCATCATCGGTTGTTTCTGTTTAGTCTTCGGCTTAGATAAATCCAAGCTACCTAGAACAAGAAGAAGACTGCTTTACACTGCATTAATTTGCGTATTCCTTGTTTGGGGACTAATTACTTTTATCATGCTCAATCCAATGGGCTGAATTAAAAGCCATCTGAAAAAATCAGATGGCTTTTTCGATGACCCCGGTGAGATTCGAACTCACCTCTACGGTTTAGGAGACCATTGTTCTATCCAGATGAACTACGGGGCCAAAACACAAGATTAACTTTACCAGAAATTAGGTAAATAGTTAATCTTTTTTCTTAAATTAAAATTGTGTAGTAAAGAAAGTCTTAGGATTGTTGGTATCTGCGATCTTATCAGCCGCAATTACGAATGGACTCCAAATAGCAAACGCAATTAACATATCAATAATACTCAAAACGATTGCACGCCAGTCATAATTACATGCCAAAAACGGTCCAATAATCGGCGGCATGATGCTTGGTACCGCCACTTGTACCGGATTGACCAAGCCCATGACACTAACCCAGTATGAAAAAGCAACGTTTACAACCGGCGTCAGCAAAAATGGAATTAAGTAAACCGGATTAAGCACTACGGGCAGTCCCAGCAAGATCGGCTCACCAATGTTAAAGATACCTGGTGCTAACGTAATTTTAGCAATCGTACGATAATCGCTTCGCTTTGAAAATACCAAAATGGCGACAATCAACATCAGGGTACCACCGGCACCACCAAACCAGGCAAATACGTCAAACGAGCCTCTTACCCAAACGTAAGGTGGCACTTTTCCACTAGTCGCAGCCGTGATGTTGCCGTTTTGAGCTGTCAGCCAAATAGAATCAAGAATTGGTGACAACACACCCAAGCCATTGATACCAAAGAACCAAAAGACTTGAACCATCAAGGTAACTAATAATACGGTCCCGAAGCCTTGACCCCATTTTACTAATGGCATTTGGATGGTAGTTAATAGCCAATCGCCAAAATAGTTGCCCGTTGCCACTTGGAACAGATAATTAATTCCACCGATACTAAAAATAGACACCATCGCTGGAATCAACGAATCAAAGGCAGCCTGTTCCGCATGAGGTAAATTGGTGGACAAATGCAACATAAACCTTGCCTTGTAGCAGGCATAATAGACAGCAAACCCCAGTGAGCCAAACAAGATCGCCGTAAACAAACCTGTCGTTGAAAATTGACTGATATCAAAGGCGCTTTTAATTACGACGCTTTCACCATGAAATTTAACCTTGGCATAGTTGGCAATGCTCAATGAAAAAGATGACAGTGAAACAATTGCCGCAGCCAGCCGATTGCCTTCAAAGTTTTTAGCTAGTTGATAACCTAATGCGAGTGCAAAGAAGCAGGCATACAGTGAAAAGGTACCACGCCAAACTAAATCGCTAATTGAAACTAGCGGCTGCATCGCAAAGGCAAAAGTATTCCAGCCTAAATGAACCTTAGCTGCCGTGATTAAACTTTTGATTAAGACTGCCAGCGAGCCAGCAATTGTAATTGGCATCAGAGAAATAAAGGCATCCCTTAATGCCACTAACCATCTTACCTGGCCTAATCTGTTAGCTACCGGCAACACGTAATCTTCTAGCCACTTTACTAACCGACTCATTTATTCACCTTCAAATAATGTGGGTGATAACCCTTATTCTTATTACTCTTCTTTTTGCCCTTCTTTTTCTTATTCTTAACTACCTTGTTAGCATTAGCTGCTTTTTCTTTTTCTTCGTCTTTTTGCTTTTTATCCTTCTGCTTAGTAGTCGTCAAATGGTAGCCTGCAAAGTAGACTCTTTCCAATTTTATTTGATCTGCCAATAGCTTCTTTAAATCTCTGAAGTCGTGATCATCACCTAAAGTAACGACATAGCCTTCCGCATTCATACGGCCAGTACGACCGGCACGGTGCAAATAAGTATTGGTTTCACTTGGAATTTCATAATTGATCACATAAGTAAGATCAGGAATATCCAAACCACGTGCAGCCAAATCTGTTGCCAAAAGCAATTTAGTTTTACCTGTAGCTAAATCTTGCAAAGCTTGCTCACGCTTTTGCTTACCAAATTCGTTTGATAAAAGTTCAAATCGAGTCTTAGTATGACCAAAGATTCCGGCAAAACGCATCATTGTCTTGTTTGAATCAAAGAACAAAATCCCCTTGAATTGATCAAGCTTGGTCATTCTTTGTAAAAATTCAATCTTGTGTTGGTTATCAACTTGCAAGAAATAATGCTTGGTTGTAGATTTTTGTTCATTTCTGACATCGACTAAAAGAAAATGACGGTTAAAGATTTCTTCTGCATCCCTAGTGATTTCAGAATCAGTAGCTCCAAACAATAATACTTGGCTGTCGGGACCCAAGTTTTGTCCTAATGAAGACAATAATTCTAGTTTGGTAAATTCCAAGATATCATCAGCTTCGTCAATAATTAAAGTCTTAATCTGACCAAGCTTAATTCGGCCACTAGAAAAGAAATCAAAAAATCTTCCTGGCGTCGCCACAATTACTTCTGGATGCTTTTTCTTCAAGTTGTCTTCTTGGCGCTTACGGTTGCCGGCACCAACTAGACTTGCACCCTTTAAGCCTAACGCGTGCACAAATGGATTGATGGCATGGCGAATCTGGACGGCCAGTTCAGTTGTTGGCGCGATAATGACTACACTGTTGGCGTTGCCTTTTTGCGCTCTTTCCAAACTAGGCAGTGCATAGGCCAAAGTCTTACCCGTTCCAGTTTTAGCTAAACCGACTAAAGAAGCACCATTTCTAATGGCATCATAAGTTTCTTTTTGAATCAAAGTCGGCTTTTCTTTATGTTGCTTAATTAATACTTGTTTTGTTTCTTCTTGATACATTATTGTGTTAATTGTCCATATTTCTGTCTATATTGACCAACGGTTCCGTTATACGCATACATTGTAACGCCTTTTTCTAGACCATTGACGTTCTTGACGCGTCCGTTAGTTGTATAACGCCAAAATGAATACTTCAATTTATCCGGCGTTTTTCCATCGACTGACATAAATTTTGTTTGTGGCGTGAAGTATTTATGATACTTATAGTCCACGTCAACAATTACCTCTTTTTTGCGCTGCTCAAGCATGCTGGCAAACTGGCTCATCGACTCTAAATAACGCTTGCTGCGGCTAGTTACGGCCGGCTCAAGCAGGATTGGCAGGCTTCCCGTGTTATCGCCCACTTTTTCAAAAAAGTAGCGGTAATGCTGCAAGGGCGTCGATTCATTACTATATAGAATCATACTGCCAAAAGCAAGCTTGGTTCCCAAAATCTGATCACGATAGGATAGATAATTTTCATCAAAGTATGATCTGCCTTGCGTTGATTTTAAATAAACGAAGGAAATACCGTTCGCCTGCAATTTATGCAAATCCACATAGTCAACATCTTGGTTAAGCTGAATCCCAATTGCACTCGAGTTAGAATTCGGCGGAAGAGTGGTTTGTCTTTTAAAATTAAAAAAGCCAATTAAAAGAAATGCAATCGCTAATAACAGTAAAGTTATAATTGCTGGCAAAGTATATTTATGATGATACCTTTTCATTTCTTTTCCCCCTGCTATTATTTTACCCGAACCTAATCGTCACACCAATACTTGTAACATGGATGTGCTAAAATAATTTAGATATTTATTTTACGAAGGTGAAGTATGTGAAAAGACAAATTTCTTTTGGTCAAGCATTGGCAACTGTAGTTGGATCCGTAATTGGAGCCGGCGTTTTCTTCAAGATCGGCGTAATTACGGCCCAAACTGGCAGCAGTTCCATGACGATTTTTGTTTGGGTGCTAGCCGGGATTATTTCAATTGCTTCTGGCTTAACCATTTCAGAAATTGCGGCGAGTTTAAAAATTAATGGTGCGATTAAGTATTTAGATTATACTTATGGCCGCGTCTGGGGCTTCTTATTTGGCTGGGCGCAAATGATCGTTTACTTTCCTGCACAAATCGGGGCGCTGAGTTCAATCTTTGGCGTACAGTTTGTCTCCTTATTTGGCATTGAGGCCAAGTATGCGAATCTAGTCGCAATTTTACTGGTATTATTTTTACTAGGCATCAACCTAATTGGAACTAGATTTTCAAGCAAAATGCAGTCGGTTATTACTGTTTTAAAGATCATCCCTATTGCTTTAATCATCATTTGGGGAATGTTTAATCAAAATAAGATTGCCGCTCCGCTCTTGCCATTAACAGTTGGCGCCGGCAAATCATTCTCAGGTGCAATCAGCCAAGGTTTGCTTTCTGCTTTATTTGCTTTTGAAGGCTGGATCGTCGTTACTAATTTAGCTAACGAAGTTAAAAATCCAGAACGTGACCTTTCAAGAGCGATTATCTTGGGCCTGTCTGCGATCACATTGATTTATATTTTAATCAACTATACTTTCTTGACGATCTTGCCAATCCACGAACTTGTTAACAACAATAATGCGGCCTTTGAGGCTTCGATGAAATTGTTTGGTCAGTTCGGCGGCAAATTGGTAACGGTAGGAATTCTGATCTCGGTTTACGGGGCTGTTAATGCCTTTATGCTCACGGGGATGCGGACACCTTACATTTTGGCTCAAGACAACTTATTGCCATTCTCTGAAAAAATCGGTAAGGCCAATATTCATACCGGTGTGCCAGTCTTTGGTGCTTTAATCGTCGATGCAATTGCCATCATCATGATTCTGCTAGGCAACTTCACAGTCTTAACCGACATGTTGGTCTTCGTTATGTGGATCTTCAACACCATGCTTTCAATTGCCGTGATCATTTTGCGCAAGCGTGAACCAGAACTTACTCGTCCATTTAAAGTACCTTGGTATCCAATCATTCCACTTATTTCAATTATAGGTGGTATCTTCATCGTCGTTTCCACGATTATCAATCAGTTCATCCTATCGCTTATTGGTATTGGTTTGACTTTGCTAGGTTTGCCAATTTACTACTACAAACAAAAACAAAATCGCAATTAAAAAAATCTATCGCAAAATTTGCGATAGATATTTTTTTGCTCTTTAAAATTACTTGTTAACGTATTTTTGGATAACTTCAGGTTTCAATACACCAACGTAAGGAAGATTACGATACATATTCAAGAAGTCCAAGCCGTAACCAACTACGAATTCGTTACCAACCTTTGAGCCGTAGTAGTCAACGTCTACATCGACGTTTCTACGAGCTTCCTTATTAAGCATAGCACAGCACTTAACACTCTTAGCGCCACGGCCCTTAATCAGATCCTTCATGAACTTTAAAGTAAGACCAGTATCAACAATATCTTCAATAATTAATACATCACGATCTTTTACATCAGCTGCAAGGTCTGTAACAACCTTGATCTTACCAGTTGATTCAAAGCCATCACCATAACTAGATACATCTAAGAAATCTAATTGGTGAGTAACATCCATTTGTCTGGTTAAATCTGTTAAGAAATAAATTGCGCCCTTAAGTGCACCGACAACTAATGGCTTCTTGCCAGCATAATCTTCAGTTAATTGCTTGCCAAGTCGCACGCACATTTCATGAATATCGTCTTCAGAAAATAACTTGTGATCAATAATATCGTTAATATTGTCGCCTTTAACCATTTAATCTGCCCTTCAATCCTATATAATTAACTATTCTGATAATTGAAATTATAACATTTTTATACAAAAAAAGCGTCAAATTCGACGCTTTCACTGAATATTCATTATTTTTCCGTCTTGGATTGATCGGAATCGACTTTCTTATTCTTCTTAATTGGTTCCACAATAAACCAACGCATGAATCCTTGCTCAATACTGTCAAGCACGAACTTGTAGCCTTCAAGATCAACTGATTCGCCCTTCTTTAAGTTAGGATAATGTTCCATCATATAACCACCGATAGTAATGATGTCGCTATCTTGGAAGGCCTTCAAATCAGTGTGGAAGTAACGTTCAAAGTCATACAAGGTAGTTTTACCAGAAACGTGAACATTACCTTCCTTATCCTTGATGATGTAGTCATCAGAAACATCATCAATTTCATCTTTAACAGAACCAAAGAGTTCTTCATAAATATCCTTATCCGTTACGATACCACTGGTACCACCGTATTCATCAACAATCAAGACGACTGGCGTGTGCTTAGAAATCATTAAATGCAAGATATCTTGAATTGGCATTGATTCTGGCACAGTAATGATTGTTCTGATGATTCTTGTTACGGGAACCTTAGCATCAATTTGGCTTTGTTGGACGATATCGTAAGCGTAGACGTAACCTACAACATCATCCTTATCATTGTCGCGGACAACAGGAAAACGGCTGTAGCCTTCTTCTAGGTACTTCTTCAAAGCATAAGCAATCGTATCAGTGGAATCAAGAACAGACAATCTAGTTCTGTCTGTCATGATATCCTTGGCGATCTTATCATTTAACTCGAAGGCTCTTTCCATGTAGGTGAGGTCTTCTTTATCAAGAGAGCCGCCATGCACAGCGTTACGTGACAATTTGATGATTTCGGATTGAGAATATACTTCGTTTTCTTCATCGGCTGGGGCAAAACCCATCAACTTCAAAATACCGTTAGAACTAGTATTAAGCAGCCAAACAAATGGATAAACGATTGTGTGGAAGATATGTAGTGGCGTTACAATCATCATCATCATGCCCACAGGCTTATCAATCGCAATATTCTTAGGTACGACTTCTGTTAACACAACTTCCAAGTAAGTTAACAAGATCACACCCAAAATGGCACTTACTGACTTAATAAGTGACTCACTCATTGGAGTTAAATGGAATAAATCTTCCAAGATAACTGCAAACGTATCTGCAGAGAACCAACCCAATACTACACCAACAAGAGTAGTACCAACCTGAGTGGTCGACAAATATTCATTCAAGTTGTGCGTCATATGAAGTGCACGTTGCAGCTTTTTCTTATTGCCTTGCCCCTTAGCCAACATATCTTCAAGCTGACTTGGTCTTGTTTGTACTAAAGCAAATTCTGCAGCAACAAAGAATGAAGCAACTATAAAAATTAATACAGTTGCAACTAAATTAGTTACTATTTGAGCTGTACTCAAAACATTCTCACCTTTTTTTACAAATTATTTACAAATATTAACTAATCTATATTTTACCATTTATGACCAAAAAAGTTCATTCTACAGAGCTTGCTTTTATAATTTCTAATTACTTACTTTATAAATTTTATTAAATGGTACACGCTTAGGAATAAAGACTGGATCATTGATTTCCGCGTTTTTATCGATGTAGCCTACGGCAATGGCCATTCCTACGTATTCATCTTCTGGAATACCAGCATATTTTCTTACCAAATCAGGATATGACACCATTGAGTGAGCTGGCATAATACCTAAACCGCGGTTAACAGCTAACAACATAATGCTTTGTGCAAAAATCCCTAAGTCAAAAACTGACCAAGCTGGTGATTTTCTTGGAATAGTTAAAAAGATAATTGCTGGTGCATTAAACATGTTCTTATTAGCTTCAGTAAACAAGTTCAACTTGTTTCTAAAGAAGAAACTTTGGGATGCACCCATAGTAGCCATATTGCTGCTTGGGAAAGTATCCCAATCAAGTGAAAGCATTGAAGCAAAATCTTCGTTTGGCTTAACCTTGTTATCAGAATTTTCGATTACGGCCTTTTTAAACTCTGCTAAAGCATCCCCCATCAAGACATATGCACGCCAAGGCTGAGAGTTAAGCAATGATGGAGATTGTTGTGCTTGTTCAACAATTTCAGCAATAGCTTTTTCAGGCACTTTTCTGTTGGTAAATTTCCGTGTTACATGTTCATTTTGAAAAACTTCTTTAAAATTCATTTTTCACCAAATCCTTCTAAAAAATTACTCGACAGTATTTACTTTTTTTCTGCTTCTTTTCGTTCTTGCTCTTGCTTCTTTAAAAAGGCACTCATTGCCCGATCATTTTTACGCATAGCAACAAAAGCAGTAATAGTCATCGTCAGTCCGCCAATACAAATTAATAGCAATCCTACTGGAAATAAAAATACGGCACCATTGGGTATAAATGAGGCCTTAATGACCCAGCAAGCAATCCCTGCCAGCATAAAGATTATTCCTACAATAATTGCCTTAGTATTTGGACGATATTTTTTCATCGGCTAAACCCTCGCTTCCTATATTACCTATATCTTAACAAAAATTGCCAAAAAAAAGCTTAACTTCCGTTAAGAAGCTAAGCTTTTCAACTATCTTTTTTAATTAGCACTATAAAAAGTTCTATATAAGAGAGGGGGAAAGCAACTAATTAAATTCAACAGTTTGTACTTTTTGGGAATGTTCAACTGTACCCTTTTCAACAGGAGTAACTGATTTAACCATATCCATGTTGGTGTAAACAACGATACAGCTATCATCATAGCCCTTATCTGTAATTTGCTTGAAATCCATGGTTGCTAAAGGCTGGCCTTGTTCCACCTTATCGCCTTGTTTAACATCTACTGTAAACGGAGCACCTTTTAATTCTACTGTATCAAGACCCAAGTGGATCAGAATTTCCAATCCCTTGTCAGTCTTAATGCCAATGGCGTGTTTGGTTGGGAAAAGCGTTGAAATAGTACCAGCAACTGGTGCATAAATTTGAGTATCAGTAGGCTTAATTGCAAAACCGTCACCTAACATCTTTGTTGAAAAGACATCATCATTTACATCAGTAATTGGCATTACTGTACCATCAACTACTGCATCTACTTCTAAACCTTTATTCTTTTTCTTAAAGAAATTAAACATAATTCATAACCTCTGGATTTCTAAAATTCAAGTAACAATATCAACACAAGACATCCGACAAGGATTACAGCTGATGCGATTGAAATAGCTATAATCACGGGATTTACATTATCTTGCGTCTTCTTCAAAGCAGTTGCCTTGTACATTCCCAAGACAGCTAAAATTGCACAAAGCAAGTTGCCGACAACAATCTGTCCAATTAACTGACTCACCATAAAGAAGCGATAAGTCTGGCGGTTAACCATGAACTTCTTTTTATTAAGCAGTAAGTAGTAACCTAACACAAAGTCTACAATCGCAATGATTGTCCCAATTGCGACGACCGGCTGCTTCATAATAATCGACTGTATCGATTCTCTCGAAGCTCCACTGCGCATCGCGATCAATGCCCAGAATAATAATGGAGCAATGAAAAGTATGTAAGAATACCAATTAATAATTTTCTTGGCATCCAAATACATGCTCTGTGTCATTCGGCCGAAAAAGTTTTCCACTTTTTGTTTGCTAATTGCCCACATTAATCTCAACATCCTCTCCTTGGTTTTGTTGCCAAGCTACATATTCACTAATAAGCAAGTCAATCAGATAGTAAGCAGGAGTAAAAGCAACCTTGCCACTCTTAAAATCAGCGTCGTCAGTAAAAGCGATTGTTGGAAAATAAATATTATGCTGAACAAGCGAAGCTAATTTGTTTTGCATCATGTTAGTGAAGGAAACATATTTAAACTTATCGTTAATTAATTCTAACTTCGTAATCTCTTCATTGATGGTGTTGTTATCACCAGTGAAAGAGATGATGAATAAGACGTCGCCTTTTTTAGCAAAACGGGCTGCTGCTTTTAACTCATCAAGAGCTGATGGCAAAACTGTTGCATTCTTACCTACCACAAAGAGTTCGTGAGCTAGGTATTGTGCAATCAGTTCTTGCTGCCAACCAGTAGAATAAATGTAGATAGTACTTGCATTATCCAAATCACGATACAAACTATTGAAGTCTCGTTGTTTGAAATACTTTAAGACATCCATATTTACCCTGCTAAGCTCTTTTGCAAAATTGTTTTCAATTTTGATTGGCTTTTGATTTGATTCAGCGAGTTCCACTAAATCAAATTTCAGTTCACTGTAACCACTCAAGCCAAGCTTTTTACATAAACGAAATATTGCTGATTCGGATACATATAGCTTTTTAGCTAACTTGGCTAGACTTAATTTGCTACAGTCATTTGGATTATTCAATACGTACTGAATGATCTGTTTTTCAGAGTCATTCAGTTTAGTATTACTGTCATAGACCATTGATCTTAAATTTGCCATAATTGCTGTGTCCTTATCAATATATAATTTATATATTAATAATACCACAAGCGCTTACAGTTATAGTAATTGTTTCATCTGATCAACAATTTGATCGGCATCCAATCCAACAACAATGTCAATTTCGTTGTCGTCTCTGCGTTGTACTTCGTATGAATCTGCGATCTTCTTGAATTCAGAATCTGGAGCCACTTTCTTAGTGTCAAAGACGTGGGTTCTTACTCTAGTTGAGCAAGCGATAACGGCCCTAATGTTTTCATTACCACCAAGAAGGTCAACGATACCTGTAGCTCTCTCAATGTATGGATTATCTTGTTCAGTTGAAACCTTAGCGTCACTACCGCTTTGTTGCATCAATTGAGTCATTTCGTCCAAAACTTGAGGAACGTCAAGACCCACAATAACTTGTAATGCTTTACCGTGGTGAACAACGTTAACGGCCTTGTTAGCCTTAAATTGTGAGTCTGGAGCAACCTTGCTTGGATCAGCAACAGATACACGTAATCTAGTAGCACATGATGACAATTCAGTAATGTTTGAAGCACCACCTAATAAGTCAAGGTATGCAGTAGCTCTTGCGATGTAAGGGTCGTTTGCATCCTTACCTGCTGCCTTAGCAGCCATCTTTTGCTTGTATTCTTTCTTGTTGATAAGTTTAACGTCTTCGTCATCAGCTTCACGACCTGGAGTGATGTAGTTGAACTTTTCAATCATGATCTTGAATACGAAGTAAGTAATGATACCGAAGATAATACCAACGATAAATTGCATTACATATGTTTGCCAGTGGTGTTCCCAAAGTGGCAACCAGTTCATTGATGCGATACCAATGGCACCGTCTGACATGAAACCTCTTAAACCGAAGGCCCACATTACAGTGTTCATAGTAGCTGACAATACTGAGTAAATTACCCAAAGTACAGGAGCTGCGAACAAGTAAGTAAAGTCGATAGGTTCAGTAATACCAGCTAATACTGAGGTTAAAGCAGCTGGGATAAGCAAAGCTGAAGTTTGCTTCTTCTTGTTCTTCTTAGCAGTTGCGTAGAAGGCAAGACAGATAAATGGTACTAAGAATACCTTTTCGTTACCGTAAAGTTGGAATCCTTCAACTGAAGCGATTTGTGAAAGTGGTTTAGTACTTGCAGCGTATTCAGCAAGGTGTTTCAACCAGTATGGTTGCAAACCGCCGGCAACAACGGCTGGACCAAATTGGAATGGAATGTATACCAAGTGGTGAAGACCAGTAGGAATCAATACACGGTTCAAGAATTGGTAAATCCAAACACCGATAAATCCACTATCTACGATGAAGTGTTGCATGCTGGTGATACCCATTTGAACTTTTGGCCAGCCCCAGCAAGTAATGAGTGCTAAAGGAATCATTACAAAGAATGCTAAAGCGTAGACATAAGTTGAACCTTGAAAAGTACCAAGCCAGTCAGGCAACTTCTTGTCAAAGTACTTGTTGTGTAACCATACAACGATCAAAGCAACAACCAAGGCACCTAAGATACTAGTGTCAAGAGTCTTGATACCAGCAATGTTAGTTAAACCGTGGTTAGTAGCGTTAGCAACAATTTGAATCTTGTCAAAGTTAGGAATGCCAAATGCTGCACCCCAGTGGGTAAGCATTGCACCGATGAAGTAGTTGTAAGTCAAGTAAGCAATAACTGCTTCCATGGCTGCTCTACCTCTAGCCTTGTTGGCTAAACCGATTGGCAAACCTACAGTAAACAAAATACCTTCTTGGTTGAACACTGTCCAACCACCAGCTGAAATTGTGTCCCAAACTGAGTTCCATGTAGTTCCCGGGTTGGCAATTGAGCCAAACAGAGTTGGGTTATTGAACAAACTACCTAAAGCTACGACAATACCCGCAAACGAGAACAGCATAACTGGGACGAACATAGCGGCCCCAAACCGCTGAATCTTTTGCATCATAATAATTTACCTCTCAAAGAAAGAAATTAAATAAATTAACTGATTCTTACGCTTACACCTATATCTTATTTCATTAAATCCAGTTAGTTGGAAGGTGCTCAAGAACAACTAACATCTACTTATGAAATAGCTCATAAGTATTACTCCTCGAATAAATCGATCGAGATAGAAACTTAAGTGATATCAAATTTAGATCTTGCTCTATCTCTCGTAGCTAGCTTACATTTTATTTATACCATAGTTTCTTCCTTATGTAAGCGTTTTTACAAATGCTGACTTGGTGTTTCATAGCATTACGGGATTATTTCACTTACTGAAATTTATTTCGATGCTCATAACCCATCTAGACCAATTATTTCAAGGTCTTTCAGCCCTTTACTGGTCTATGTTTAACATTTTGCTTTACATACGCTTTTGGTCTGTCAAGAAATATGCTATTCATATAAGCTATCAATACACATAAAAATAAATGCAAAATATTTCGGTTTATCTGAAACAAAAGAAACGAGTGCAAAATTTCACACTCGTTTCTTTATTTATTCAATTAACTAATTTTCTAGCAAACGCATAATATTTTGTTCCATTACCAATCTTCTTTGCCCTGTTAGCATCCAAATAGTTATGGCAATAGGAACAACCACTTGAACTAATAAATTGAGCCAGTCGTTTGCATCCCCTCTCCAAGTTTGCGCCGTCATGCCGCCAACTTGAGCATAATTCAAGAAATCATTAGCAAAGTGGAACAACATTGGTCCCCCGGATTTTGCCAGTATACAAATATAAGACAGCAAACAATAATCCTGCAGCTCAGCATAAGTTGCCTGAGATAAGGTTGCAGCGAATTTTTGCATCCCTAAGTTGGTAAAATGCATCAACCCCAAAATCACCGAACTAATAATAATTGTCCATTCCAGCCGATACTTATTTTTAGCTAAACCGGCAATCAATGTGATAATCATCAATAGCGAAAGGGTTCCTCAAAAATTCCTGCTTCAAGTGCCATAAACCAGATATTCCAAGTAAGCTCTAATGGTGAGATATTTGCTTTAAACAGTACTTGCCACAAATTATTACCATCACCACAGAACTGATTCCAAAAGACAAACCAAATCATTAACGCCAATAAAACTACTAATGAAATAGTTTGACCTTTATTTAATTTTCGAAATTTTAAATTAGGATTATCGCCAAATCCCCAGCCCTTAGAAATAAAAATTGCACAAATGAAGATCGCAACAGCAGCTAAGAAGCCGGTATTTACTAAAGCGCACTATAGACCTGTTCTTAAATTTACATCATCTGAAGCAATAATCATCAGTGGGAAAAAGCAAGCGACGATCATTCGGCCAACTGCATTCTTAATTTGACCTACATCTACCACAGCTATCGGCAAATAAAGAACTAATAATACCAAGCCAAAAATAATAGTAAGAATTGGCTTAGCCCCAGTTCTATTTAGTAAAATGCCAAATAAACCTTCCCAAGTTAGCGATAGTGCCATCGGAATAATCAAAATCTCTAACCAGCGACTAATGGTAGTCATTCTCTGAGATCTGTTTTTCAAAAAATTAACTAATAAAACGACAGCAATAATAATTCTGGCTGCTACGCCCATAAAGATATTGACCGAATAGCGATCAGATATATTTGCCTTGGTTTGATAATATGCCGCCATCCCTAACAAAAATAGGATGACGATAACCATTTCACTCCTTAGCCAGATATTCCACTTTTTTATATCCATCAATCTACATTCTCCTTTAATCTTTCAAATATTCCACCAATCCTGGCAAAATCTTTTTTCCTTCTTCACGCCCAACTTCATACACCCGCTTGATCTCACTCTTATCTGACTCGACAGTACCGATATTAAGCGGATATGGCGGTCTAATTACAAAAGTCTGACCATCATCCTCATCTCGCTGTATCTCGTCTAAAACGGCGTTATAGTCCTCCGCTCTAGTCGCCAATTTCTTCAAAACAGCAGGATATTCACGCAAAACTACCTTTTCAATCGGAAACAGCTTGCTTTGCTTCTTGCGATATTCCTTAGGCTGTGTCGTAATTACTACCTTTTTATCAAAATTATTTTTCATTAAAAAATCATACGGAACAGAATCCGAAACACCACCATCAAAATAGTAGTGGCCGCCTATTGCAACAGGATTAGCAAAAAATGGAATCGATGATGATGCTCTAATCCACTCTAGGTCAACATAACCAGCATCTCTCAACTTATGGTAAACCGGCTCACCCGTTGCCGCATCCGTTGTCACGCACCAAAATTGCATTGGATTTTCAACAAAAGTTTTCTTATCAAACACATCCAACTTATCAGGAATAATATGGAAACAAAAATTTCCCGCATATAAATTGCCTGATCTGCGCCATGACTTCCAGCTAGCATAATAAGGCTTGCCAGCAAAACGCAGATTATAACGCAATACTCTTCCAATTTGCTTTGACTTCATATTTACGCCAAAAGCTGCACCAGCTGAAACGCCAACCGCTGCGTCAAACGTAACGTTATTTTCCATTAACACGTCGAGCACGCCTGCAGTAAAAAGTCCCCGCATTGCGCCACCTTCTAGAACCAATCCGCTTGCCATATTTTCCTTTCCAAAAACAAAAAGACCTATGTTTCTAACATAGGTCTAATTTATTCTTATTTAGAAATTACTTCAAGCCCTTCCATTTCCATTCGGTAACTTCTGGCATATCCTTACCATTATCACGAATGTATTGGTGGTGCTTTTCAAGTAAATTATCCATGTGACTAATGAAGTCAGCGTTCTTACCCTTTAACTTAGCAACGCTTTCAACAGCGTCCTTTGCAAGGTCGAATCTGTCAAGGTGATTCAAGACACGCATGTCAAATGGAGTGGTAATGTCACCATTTTCTTCGTAGCAGTGGATGTGAACGTTGTAACGCTTACGGTCGAACCAGATTGATTGCATCATGCTCTTGTAGCCATGCCATGCAAAGATTACTGGAACATCCTTTGGGAATAAGCGGTCAAATTCTTCATCAGAAATAGCATTCTTGTTGTCCTTTGATGACATTAACTTCATCACGTCGACAACGTTGATGTAACGGATCTTAAGATCTGGGAACTTGTCGTGCAAAATGTCAATGGCTGCCAAAGTTTCGATAGTTGGTTCAGTTTCAGTTGAAGCAAAGACAACATCTGGCTTTGCACCCTTATCAGTTGAAGCCCAGTCAATGTAGCCTAAGCCCTTGTCAACCAACTTTTGAGCTTCTTCAATTGAGAACCATTGTGGACGAGGTTGCTTTGAAGTTACCAAAACGTTGATGCATTCACGATCCTTAAAGGCCTTGTCACCAACAGCAAGCAAAGTGTTAGTATCTGATGGCAAGTATTCATGAATCAAATCTGGACGATTCTTTTCGTATAAGTGAGTCAAAATACCTGGATCTTGGTGAGTGTAACCGTTGTGGTCTTGTTGGAACACAGTTGAGGTAGCAACAAAGTTAAGTGATGGGTAATCATGACGCCAGTATTGTTCCTTAGCTTTTCTAAGCCACTTCATGTGTTGTGTAAGCATTGAGTCTACTACACGACCAAATGCTTCGTAAGTTGCGAAGAAGCCATGACGACCAGTTAATACGTAGCCTTCAAGGAAGCCTTCATCTTGGTGTTCTGATAATTGTGAATCGATCACACGACCACTTGGAGCCAAGTTTTCATCATTTGGTTCGTGGATTTCTGGTTCCCATTGACGCTTTTGATTATCCAAAAGTTGGAACAAACGGTTTGACTTAGATTCATCAGGACCAAAGCCGCGGAAAGTGGTTGGGTTAAGCTTAGCAACTTTATCTAAGTATTTAGCCCATTCAACCATGTCTTGAGCTTCCATTGAACCTGGCTTGTCAAACTTAAGAGCAAAGTCGCGGTAGTCTGGCAAGTTCAAACGCTTAGGATCCTTACCACCATTAGTGATTGGGTTCATTGCCATACGGTGGTCGCCTTCAGCAGTGTTTTCAGTAACAATTTCCTTAGGTGAGCCATCTTCGTTGAATAATTCTTCAGGCTTGTAGCTTTCAAGCCAATCAGTCAACATGTCGGCATGCTTCATATCACCTTGTGAGACAGGAATTGGAATTTGGTGTGCTCTAAATGAGTTTTCAATTGGGTTACCATCAAGATCCTTCTT
The DNA here is from genome assembly GCF_002706375.1 of Lactobacillus amylovorus DSM 20531. Classification (NCBI taxonomy): domain Bacteria; kingdom Bacillati; phylum Bacillota; class Bacilli; order Lactobacillales; family Lactobacillaceae; genus Lactobacillus; species Lactobacillus amylovorus. The sequence continues at coordinate 1,691,991 of NZ_CP017706.1, read as the reverse complement.
TGGACCAGTCCAACCCTTTGGGCATTGGAAGATGATCAATGGCCAGTGTGGCAAACTTGCATCGTTATTTTCACGAGCATGCTTTTGAATGGCCTTGATTTCTTCGATTACTTCGTCCATGGTCTTAGCCATTTCTTCGTGGACTTGCATTGGATCCTTTTCACCATCGAAACGGCCACCCTTAAATACTGAAACAAAGTGTGGATCCCAACCCATACCATGGAAGTATTCGGTTAATTCTTCATCACTCATGCGTGAAACGATAGTTGGGTTAGAAATCTTGAAGCCATTGATTTGAAGGATCGGTAAAACAGCACCATCTTTAATTGGGTTGATGAACTTGTCACTGAACCAACTTGCTGCAAGTGGGCCAGTTTCAGCTTCACCATCACCGATTTCAACGGCAGCAATGACATCTGGGTTATCTAAAATAGCACCGACACCGTGTGAAAGTGAGTAACCTAATTCCCCACCTTCGTGGATTGATCCTGGAGTTTCAGGAGCAGCGTGAGAAGCTACACCACCTGGAAAACTGAAACGCTTGAACAACTTAGCCATACCCTTTTCATCTTGGGTAATTTCTGGATAGCGTTCAGTGTATGAACCATCAAGGTATGAGTTAGAAACCATTACTTGGCCACCGTGACCTGAACCTTCAATGTAGAACATGTCCAAATTGTATTTCTTAAGGACACGGTTTAAGTGAGCATAAATAAAGTTTTGTGGAGCAATGGTACCCCAGTGACCAATTGGCTTTGGCTTAACATCTTCAGCTGTCAAAGGTTTCTTAAGTAGTGGATTCTTCATTAAGAATAATTGTCCAACTGATAAATAATTGGCAGCGCGCCAGTATGCGTCGACGCTCTTTAAGTAATCTTTTGAATCATAATTAACTGTCATTTTATCTCCTTTGAGCACATTAAATTACTCTTGATTGATCTTTTTCTTTATATCTCCATAATACCAATTTTCTAATAAATATCAACTAATTTACAAATTGGACCCCACCATTTTAAATAAGTCTTTAGATTTAAATCAATACGCCATAAAGCTTGCAATAGCAGCATTTTCATCATTTAATATAAGTGTTTCAGCTATTGAATGCTGACAAACGCTGATAAACAAATATAAAATGCTGATTAAACAATTACAATTTTAGTCAGTCATGTTAACTTACTTTATGGAGATACGAAATGATTCAAGAAGAAAGATTAGTTCAAATAAAAAAGATGCTCAAAAAAGAACACCAAGTATCAACTAAAGAAATCGCTAAAAAGTTCGGTGTATCTTTTGATACGGCTCGCCGAGATGTAATTCACTTAGCCACTACAGGTCAAGCAGTCAGAATCCACGGTGGGATGATGGAAATTAGTCAAAATGACGTACCTGATTTTCTAGCTAGAAATCAAGTTCAATCTCCCGTGAAATTAAAAATGGCCAAGATGGCAAAAAGGTTCATCCATCCTGGTCAATGTGATTTTATCGGTCCTTCTACCACGCTCAAGCAGCTTTGTCCCATGCTTAACGGGATGGATATCCAAGTAGTAACCAATTCAATCGATAATGCTTTGAGTTTACTGACTAGTGAATTTCCATCCGTTAGACTTCTGGGCGGCGTGATTAATAAACAACAGCGCTACATTTATTCAGAGGCTGCCCTTGAGACAATTAGAAAAATTCGTTTCAACACTGCTTTTATTGGTGGTTCTAAAGTTGACGCCGATGGCGTTTATACATCATCAATGGCGGATGCCGAAATTGTACGTGCAACAGCTAGTCGAGCAAAACAAATCGTCTTGGTGGCTGAAAAGTACAAATTCACGAATCATTCTACTTCTCCGTACATGTCAATTCCATTAGATAAGGTCGATGTCTTAATTACCGACACGCCTTTATCTGATGAAGTTAAGCAGCATTTCAATTCAAGAACGCAAATCATACCAGTATTAAAGGAGTAATTATTATGTTCAGTCTCTTTAAATCAAGCCAACCCAACACAAAAGAAATTTATCAAGAACTCAAGAAATTTTACAACAGTTTTTTCAGCAATATTTATAATGAAATGAATATTGATCGCTATCGTCAAATCAGAGACGTAATCGGTCTCGTAATTAATAAATTCGACGAAAACGATCACCCGCTTGAATACACCGGCAAATTAGTGATGTACATTCAAGCCAGAGTTGCTTCACGTCACTTGCGTTTAAGCAGCGAACAAGAAGCAATCATGAAAAAATTAACGGAATCTACAAAATATGTAAATCTTTCTTACGTTTATTTAAGTCCGATTGATTCTGCCGAGCAATTCGTTTAAGATTTATAGAAATCAGCTCTGCCCTAGATCAAAAAGATGAATCCCCCAATAAACGATCGGGCAGACTAAAAAATCTCGAGGTTCTTATGTGAATTTCGAGATTTTTTCTTTTAGAAATTGATAGCGCTTAATTTTTAAATCGAATTAGCTAAAGTTTTGCTTTATAATAAGATTCAAAAGATATAGATTTTTTACAAAGGACGAATATATATGAATAAACTTCCCTTCAAAGTTGTTGCTGTCGATATGGACGGTACTTTCATGCGCGATAATCAAACTTTTGATCACAAAAGATTTGACCGCATTCTAAACCAGTTAAGAGATCAAGGTGGCCACTTTATCGTTTCAAGTGGTCGTCCTTATACCAGACTGCGTGAAGATTTCGCAAGCTTTTTAACTAGAATCGACATGATCGCAGATAATGGCTCGCTTTTATTGCAAGACAACAACATTATCAGCACTCATCTGCTTACTTATAAGACAACAGTTGATTTAATTCACTTCATCCAAGAACATTATCCAGAAAGTTCAGTTATTGTTACTGGTGTTGATAATTCATACACAACAGTTAATGCATCCCCTGACTTTAAGCAAAAAATGAGCTTCTACTATCCAGAATGTGTTGAAGTTAATGACCTACTTTCAACCGTTTCGCCTAATGGTCAAGTTACCAAGATTACTTTGAGCTATAAAAAAGACTTCTCGGCAGAACTTGAAAGAGAATTTAACAAGCACCACGCAGAAAAAGTCCACTGTACTTCAAGTGGTTTCGGCTTGCTCGATATCGTGCCTTACAGCGTAAACAAAGGTAGCGCATTGCAATACTTCTTACGCTACTTTGGCGCTAAGCCAAGCGAATTGATTGCCTTTGGTGATGGCTTGAACGATACAGAAATGCTTAAACTTGCTGGATACAGCTACGCAATGGCAAACGGTGATCCGGAAATTAAGAAGATCGCTAAATATGAAGCTCCTTCTAACAACGATGATGGTGTTTTGGAAGTGCTTGATAATTACTTGAATAACTAAAAAAAGTTGAGCAATTTTGCTCAACTTTTTTATTTACCCAAATTTACAAAAGTATTGAAATTCATGTAGTGGTAATGAACACGCATATTTGAAACTTCAAATGGCGTACCATCATCTAAAAAGAAGATACCTTCCATCACACCCACCGGCTCTGTGGCCTTCAAACGCAATTGTTCTTGGTCTGTCTTACTTGATGGTTCAACCGTGATATTCAAAAATGCCTTAGTAACAGTTTTATTTTGCTCATCTTCCAAATAATTAAAAAGTGAACTTTGCAAAGTCTCTGGCTTCAGCTCCGGCATAATCTTGATTGGCAAATAGCCAGTTTCTATCAAAAATGGCTGCTCATCTAAAAGACGCAGACGCTTGAATTCATACACAAAGTCATTTTCATTGATAAACAGATCTTCCGCAATTTCTTTGGTCGCGTTAATCACATGAAAATCGAGCAACTTAATCTGTTGCTTTTTACCAGGCACCTTAAAACTGTCAGTGATCCCCAAGTTCGAACCATCATAACGGAACATCGCTTGGTTCTTTAAATAAAGCGGATTGATAAAGGTACCACTGCCTCGCTTTTTAAAGACGATTCCTTGTTGAGCCAAAAGTTCCAAGGCTCGCTTCATCGATGACCGACTAACGCCATAGCGTTCTGCTAAACTACGCTCATCGGGAATCCGCATCCCATCATATTTATTATTTAAAATATTCTGTTTTATATCCTGCATTATTGTCCGATAAACGTAATTCGCCATTATTCTCTTCCTTGATCAGCTTTTTCAATACTATCGATAAACCATTTTGCAAATTTCTCTAAATCAACATCAGTTGCAATTTCCGCATTTGCATGCTCTTGATCCATAAAGTTAATAACACTTGCTCCGTAAGTAAATTGGCCGCGAAGTTCAATTTCAACGTTGGCTTTTTTCATCGTAAACATTTCGGGATGAAGCAAAATGCCCACTGCAGTTGGGTCATAAATCTTGATGCGGGGATCGCCATCTGGTTCATGAATGTGTGAAAAGAGTGCGTAAAGCATATCGCCAACTTCACCGCATTCCTTCACCTTGGCCATTTGATCTGGCAAAAGGTGCGCCTTGTTACCAATTTCAAGTGGGGCAACCTTAATTGGCAAACCGCTGTGGAATACCACTTGTGCAGCTTCTGGATCACCCGCAATATTGTATTCAGCAAGTGGACTGTGATTACCACGGCCAATGTTTCCACCCATGATCACGATTTGCTCAACGTTGTCCTTTACTTCAGGGTATTGCTTAAAAAGCAAAGCAAAATCAGTCAAAGGTCCAATGCCGAGCAAAGTTACCTTTTCTGGACTATTCTTAATTTCCTCAGCCATTAAAGTTGCGGCAAGACCTGGCTTGATCAAACTTCTATCTGCCTTTTCAAATTCGTAACCGGCAATTCCAGTTTTCCCATGAACTGATGCCGCACTAATCTTTGGTGCCACAAGTGGTTGATTAGCACCGACAACGACAGGAACCTTAGTGTGCAAGAATTTTTCTAAATCGAGTGCATTTTGCAAAGTGTATTCAAGCGCCACGTTGCCCCAAGTGGGAACGATCATTCTGACATCGAGTTCGTCTGCAAAAAGACTGATGGTCATAGCTACGATGTCATCGATTCCTGGATCGGTACTAATAATTAAAGGTTTTTTGGTCATAAAAATTGCCCTTTCTAAGCGTTGTAAGTAACTTAATGATACAAGAAAACGACCAATAAAAAAAGTGGTTCGATCCAAACCACTTTTTCTTTATTCAAGATTATTTAGTATTTATCTTTTCTTATCTTCGATCGTACCATCGCTGTGAGCAATAATTACTTCATCACACATATCAAGGAACAAACCATGTTCAACTACACCAACAGTATGATCAAGGTAGTCTGCTAAACCATGAGGGGCAGGAATTGGATCAACTGCTAAATCAATGATGTAGTTGCCATAGTGAGTGATGTAACGCTTGTCACCATCCATACGCCATTGTGGCTTCAAGCCTTCTTGTTCAAAGCGTCTGAAGTTTTGCTCACAAGAGATTGGTAATACTTCAACAGGAAGAGGGAATCCGCTCAAACGGTGAACCAACTTAGATTCATCAACGATCCAAACGATCTTCTTTGAGTTGATGGCAACGTTCTTTTCAAGGGTTAAAGCACCGCCACCGCCCTTGATACCATCAAGGTTGTCGGCAACACGGTCTGAGCCATCAACAGTCAAATCGGCTTGATCGATGTCCGCAAGTTCACTAACTTTAAAGCCTAAGCCTTCAAGTTGCTTCTTACTTCTGTTACTGGTAGTAACAATGGCCTTAAGTTTTAAGCCATCTTCATCCTTGCGTTTGCCCAAAGCATCAATGAAAAATGCGACAGTAGATCCAGTACCAACACCTAAGATCATCCCGCTCTTTACCATGTCGGCTGCTTTTTCGGCAACTTCTTTTTTCAAACGATCTTGCTCAGTCTTATCCATTATTCCTCATCCTCCATTGCTTGCTTTACTTCTTGTTCAGTAGGAATTGATGGTTGTGCACCCAAACGTTGCACAGCAATTGATGAAGCACGGCTAGCAATCTTAGCAGCTTCTTCAAAGTTAGACATATCGGCATTCAAGTTACTTGCAAAGTAACCGATAAAGGTGTCACCGGCACCAGTAGTATCGGTAGCATCTACCTTGTAAGCCGGTACTAATGTTTCAACATCTGGTGTAGAAATATATGCACCTTTATCACCATAAGTAATAATGACGTTCTTTACGCCAAGCAAGTGCAATTTTTCAGCGTTAGTAGCCAAAGTAGAATTATCTTTAATTGGAATACCTGTGATCTTAGCACTTTCAGTTTCATTAGGCATGATGATATCAGTATATTTCAATAAGTCTGCTGGAATCTTATCAATTGCAGGAGCAGGATTCAAAATAGTAACCTTGCCTGCATTTTTAGCCATCTTGAAAACTGAAGTAGTAACATCAATTGGCGTTTCAAATTGAGCAATAATGCAGTCCCAATTATTAATCAAATCGCTAGCGGCCTTAAGATCTTCAACGGTCAATTCATAGTTGGCACCGTGGTCGATAATAATATCGTTTTGACCAGCTTCATTTAAAGTAATGTAAGCATGGCCAGTCTTGGCACCCATCGTGGTTTGAACATAAGTAGTGTCGACACCGTAGCTCTTCAATTGGTGGGTAATGTAGCCACCATCGCTGTCTTCACCTACACGGTTAATAAAGTAAGTCTCTGCGCCACTCTTAGCTGCAGCAATGGCTTGGTTAGCACCCTTACCACCACCAGCAGTAGTAACATCTGTGGCATTAATCGTTTCACCAGGTTTTGGGAAATCCTTTACATGCAATGTGGTATCAACATTGCTTGATCCAATAACTACAATCTTCTTCATGAGCATCCCTTCTTAGAAATGTATTTAATCCTTTCTAATTATAACAAAAAAACGCATTCAGTATTTCGAATGCGTTTTTTGAAATCCTAATGTAAAATACCGCCGTTTACAAAGCCCTTGAGACGTTCGGCTTCCCACTTTAAAGTATCGGAATCGTCGACTTGCGAAATCTTGTAGCCAACAAAATATGGTGAAGCATAGAAACGAGGAATAATCTTGCAGCAGGTACCTTCGCCGTCATTGATTGGGTAGAAGAACAAGTTGTAGGAATCCACACCGTGTGACAAAACTGAACGAACATATTGCGTACCCTTTTGAATCAAGTCAGCCCAGGTATCCAAGTTAGTGTTGTCCTTTGTCAAAATGTTCACTTCTTGGTAGCCTTGCACAGGATAAGCGGATAAATTCATTTCAACTGAACCGGACTTGCCCACCTCAAAGCCTTTAAAGTTATCAGGCTCAATGTCATTATAACCATCTTTGTGGTAAAGCCCAACGATCTGCATGTGTGGGTGAGTCAAAGAACCGTCGGATTTGGGGCCGAAGTTCTTGTACCATAACACACTCTTGTATCTGCCTGAATTGTACATCTTTTGGAAACATTTCAAGGCAAACTTCATCAATTCTTTATTGTCTTCACGCGTATAAGTTGAAATATCACCTTGGTGGTCGCTTGATTCAATTAAAATTGTTTGATCGGTATCCTTCAAAGTTGGGTACTTGTTTTTCAGCCAGATCTTGTCACCATCTTTATCGAAAATATTAACTAAATGACGTACATCACAGAAGGGACAGCCAGCGCTTTGGTTACCTTGACGATTGCCGTAGTCGTAGTCATAAGGCTTACGCTTACCGATTGAATATTCATAAACTAAAGGGTTTTTATCCATAATTCTCACCTGCTAAACCAACTACTAAATCTCATCTTGATATCTATTTTCTCTATTATCAATTTAAGAACATTATATTAAATTTGTCTATGAATAGTACGTATAATTATGTTAAACTTCTACTTGAAGAAAAGAAATATTGAGAGGCAAAAAGAGAATGAAATTCTACAAAAAACTCGCACTCGTAAGTGCAGCAGCACTTGGCCTAGTTGGCCTTAGTGCATGTTCAAACAATAATAATTCTAGTTCAAGTTCTTCTGCAAAGATCCCTACTAAAATCAGCAAGAAGACTACTGTTAACTTCTGGTATTCATTAACTGGTACTTCACAAAGTGCTTTAAAAAAGTTAACTAAGGACTTTGAAAAGAAGAACCCTAACATCACCATTAAGTTGCAAAGCCAAGGTGGTAACTACTCTGACTTGCAAGCAAAGCTTGTGTCAGGTTTACAATCACCAAAGGACTTGCCAACTATTACGCAAGCTTACCCAGGTTGGCTTTACAATGCGGCTAAGAACAACATGCTTGTTAACTTAACTCCATACGTTAACAACAAGTCAGTCGGCTGGGGCTCATACAAGAACAGTGGGATTAAGAAGGCACTTTGGGATGGTGCCAACATTGGCGGTACTCAATACGGTGTACCATTTAACAAGTCTGTTGAAGTACTTTTCTACAACAAGACTTTGCTTGATAAATATGGCGTAAAGGTACCAAGCAACATGAGTCAACTTGCTAGTGCATCTGCTGAAATTTACCGTAAGAGTCACCACAAGGTACGCGGTATGGGCTTCGACGCACTTAACAACTACTACATGATGCAAATGAAGGAAACTTACGGCAAGGACTTCAACAAGAACTTGAACTTTGCAGCTAAGGATTCTGTCAAGGCTATCAACTACTACGCAAATGGCGTTAAGGCTGGTTACTTCATGCAAGCTGGTACACAAAAGTACATGTCAACTCCATTCAACAATGGTCAAGTTGCCATGTTCATCGGTTCTACTGCTAACGAAGCTTACCTTAAGCAAGGACTTAAGAAGGGCTACGTTTACGGTGTAGCTGCTCGTCCAAGTCAAATGAACGTACAACAAGGTACTGACATCTACATGTTCAAGAAGGCTAGCGCAATGCAAAAGGCTGTCGCATTCAAGTACCTTAAGTTTTTAACTTCTAAGTCATCACAACTTTACTGGGCAAAGCAAACTGGTTACATGCCAGTTAACACTGCTGCTTTGAACGACTCAGCTTACCAACAAGCTAAGAACAGCAAGATCCCTGCAATTTTGTCTAAAACTTCAAAGAAGCTTTACTTCTTACCTGTAACTAAGAACTCAATTACTGCATATGACCAAGTTAATGTAAATATGCAAAATATCTTAGCTAAGGCAAGCAAGGGTCAAAACTGGACCAGTGATATTAAGGCTGGTAAGGCCAAGCTTGACGCTTCTTGGAAGCAATAAAGATAGACTAATTTAGATAATTAAAAGGACATCCCCCAAAGGAAAGAAGGGATGCCCTTTTTTATGTGGTCAGAATGTCGGACTCTGAATTATTCACTCAAAGCCCACTTTAAATTAAACCATTAAATCCCAATTTAGTCTGCAAAATTCCCACTACTGGGAAATATTTTCTACCTCAACACATAGCAAGTATTATCCTTACCCAAATCATACTGATCAAAGAGCTTACCAATCTCCACATTAAAATTCTGAATCAAATCATGCTGATTCTCCGCACTAAACTTCCGCGCAAACTCCTCAATCACTGCATCCCTACTCTTCTCAAAATCTTCCACCGACTCTGCTCCAAGCACTGCAGCACTAATATCAGACTCCTCGGGCAAAAACCGTAAATCATGATCAAAAACCAACTTATAGCCATAATGATCATCATCGTTCTTCAAATAAAAGACAAACTCCGCCTCATCAGGGTTCTTCTTCATTTGCCCCGTCAATTCCTTAAACTTCATAAAGTTCACAAAGAAATCATAGAAGTCGCCATAAAAATCTTCATCGAAATGATCAATCACTTCATCATTAATTACTTGCTTTGCTGCTAATTCATCTAGTTTCACTTATCTTCATCCTTTAACAATTCATTCTTAAATAGTTCAGCCAACTTCACCAAACTCTTATGATCTGGATAACGCTTAGTCAGCTCATCTATCTTCTCCGTTGCCATTTTCTTAATCTCATCACTAGAACTGATCTTTTCGATAAAGTCCGTCAATTCACCCGACCGGCTAAGCAGCTTATGCTCACTACGGCTTTCTGCCAAAAACGCCTGGTCAATCTTACGCAACTTCAAGCTGCCATCTGGATTAAACTGGTATCCGCCCCACATGTGCTGCTTAATCGGCTGCATTGGCTCACTATCGACATAGCATAATTTACCAACCATATGGTGCGTTTCCGTAATACCCAAAGTCACCGGATCATAAATATCCACGTAGTTAAAAATCCGCTCACGCATCTGTGCTACACGTCTTCTCTCCTTTGGTGTAAGAAGCAACCAAATATTGGTACCTTCATACAAATAAGCTGCCGCTATCGCCTCCGTATGACTGCAATTAGCCAAAGCAAACTGCGCATTAATTGAACCCAAGGAATGCCCATAAATATAGAATCTGCTTCCTCTAAATTGATTAATCACGTGGTTCAAAAACGTGCTTGCCGTCTTTAACTGACTCGGAATGCGTCTTTCCTGTGATAGCATCGCCCTCAAAATAGGGATATTCGTTTTAAACCATTCATCACGCCAAGTCTGCGATGTACCTTTTTTAATACCGTAAGATCCCTTAAACAAAATCGTGATTTCACTGGGACTACTAATCACAAACGCACTCATCCCATCTTTAGCGTGTTCAACCCGGCAAACTGTACCAATATCATACGGACCAATCGTAATATTATCGCCTAGTTGCAAATGTTCATAAGATTTTTTAGTTAATTCAACCCGTTCACGGTCGGTTAATCGTTCATTTACGCCCATAATATTTTTCCTACTAAAAAAACTAACCCTTACCACCATAGTAGCATGAGTTAGTTTTTTTGAATAAGATTATAACCACTAATTGTTGTACTTCTTTTGTAAGTAGTTGGCCACTTGTGATAAGCAGAAGCAGATGATGAAGTACATTACAGCGATGATCACGTACATCGGAATCAAGTAAGTCGTGTTTTGACTGTAGATGATTTGTGCGTGGTAAAGAAGTTCTGGCAACACGATGATCGTTGCAAGTGAAGTATCCTTAACTAGTGATACGAACTGTGACAAAAGTGCAGGAATCATGTTGTGCAAAGCTTGTGGCATAACAACGTGATACATTGCTTGGCTGTATGACATACCGTTTGAACGGGCACCTTCCATTTGACCTGGATAAACTGAGCCAATACCTGAACGAACGATTTCGGCTAACATCGCACCTTCGAAGATTACCAAGGCCGTAATCGAAGCCGACGTTGGATTTGTGACAATACCTAATTGTGGCAAACCAAAGTAGGTAAAGAAGATGATAAGCAGCAATGGTAAGTTACGGATAATATCGATGATAAAGCCGACGATTGCTGAAAAATATTTAATCTTCATATAGCGGATCAAACCTAAGATCAAACCCACTACAAAACTAAGCGCAATTGAAATAAGTGATACATAAATCGTTACCCAAAGACCTTGTAATAAGAAGCGGATATCGACCCATGAATATGCATGAATAAAAGTTTCCATTTTCTATCCCCTTCCTATTTAGCCAATTTCTTTTCTAGGTGACGCATGTAGTAGCTGAGTGGCAAAGTCAAGATCAAGTAGAAAAGACCTACAACAATATATGTATCAATAGTTTGGAAGGTTGAAAATGCGATCAGCTGTGCTTGATACATCAAGTCAAAACCAGCAACGAAGGCTAAAACTGAAGAGTTCTTAACCAAGTTAACGAACTGGTTGCCAAGTGGTGGGATCACGATCTTCATGGCTTGAGGCAAAATAACGTAACGCATTGCTTGCGTATAAGTCATCCCGTTTGAACGAGCACCTTCCATTTGACCTTCACCGATTGAGTTAATACCGGCACGCACCGTTTCAGCGATAAAGGCTGAAGTATAAAGCGTTAAACCGATTGTTCCGGCTTGGAAACCTGACAACTTAACGATGTAACGTGGAACGATCAAGTAGAAGATCATAACGATAACCAGCAATGGAATGTTACGGAAAATTGCGATATAAATCTTAGCGATCACGCGACCAAACTTTGGCGGAGCTACTTCAAGCAGTGCGAAAAACACGCCCAAAATCAAACTGAATACTAGAGCGATAACACTACACAAAATAGTGTTCCAAAAACCTGTCAAAAAGCTGCCCCAGTTATTGGTAATAATTTGCCACATTATTTCAATACCCCCTTAAGACTAAAACCAGGAATTCCTGCGAACCACTTCTTGATCAAACGGTTGTAAGTACCATTTGCTTGAAGCTGCTTAAGAGCCTTGTCAATGTGATTTGCCATGTCGGTTTGACCCTTGTCAACAGCGATACCATAAGGAGCATCACTATAAACACCGCCGACTAACTTGTAGCCCTTGTTTTCTTGGGCGATACCAGCAAGAAGACCGTTATCAGTAGTCAAAGCTACACCTTGGTTAGCCTTAAGTGCTGACATCGCTTGACCATAGTCATCATATTGAAGCACACATGCCTTTGGTGCTGACTTATGCACATCATCAACTGCAGTAGTTCCTTTTACGGCAAGTACAGTTTTATTATTTAAATCTTTAACGTTGGTAATTTTGCTATTGTTGGGTACAAGCAAAGATGAACCAGCTGGGAAGTATGGCTTACTGAAGGTTACTTGTTTAGCACGCTCTGGCGTAATGGTCATAGTTGCTAAAACCGCGTCCACGTTACCGTTTTTAAGAAGTGGAATTCTAGTGTTGGCAGTAGTAGTAACAAAACTTGCAGTACCCTTTTTACCTAACATTTGCTTAGTTATAGCCTTAGCCAGGTCCATTTCAAAACCTTCAATCTTACCGGTCTTAACGTTGGTCAAACCAAACAATCTGGTATCTGCTCTAACGCCCCAAACAATATGCTTATTTGCTTCTACCTTTTGGTAAACATTCTGATCCTTATGGCCACAGGCTGATAAAGTGAAAGCCAGCAGCACTAGTAAAGGTAAGAAAAGATATTTTCTTAATTTTTTCATGGCGCGCCACCTTAGTCTTTAGAAATAATCTTACTTAAGAATTGACGTGCACGTTCAGTATTTGGATGATCGAAGAATTCACCTGGATCACGGTCTTCCAAAATGTGACCTTGATCAAAGAAGATCAAACGATTACTTACTTTTCTAGCAAAGCCCATTTCGTGAGTAACCACAACCATAGTGATACCTTGTTCAGCAACATAGCGCATAACTTCAAGAACATCTTCGATCATTTCTGGGTCCAAGGCACTAGTTGGTTCGTCGAACAAAATAACCTTTGGGTCCATGGCAAGTGATCTAGCGATGGCAACACGTTGTTGTTGACCACCTGACAATTGACGTGGGTAAGAATTGATCTTGTCAGCCATACCAACTCTTTCAAGGTATTGCATGGCGATCTTACGGTTTTCGCCGTCAGGACGCTTCAAAACGATCTTAGGAGCGAGCATAACATTTTCAAGCACAGTGTGGTTGTTGTAAAGATTGAAGTGTTGGAACACCATGCCGACATTCTTACGAATCTTGTTAATGTCTGTCTTTTTATCGGCTAAGTCATGACCAGTCACAATAAGTTGCCCACTGTTGATTGGTTCTAAGCCGTTCATTGTTCTAATTAAAGTACTCTTACCAGAGCCTGATGGACCAATAATTGAAACCACTTGGCCTTCATCAATTTTCAAGTTAATATCTTTCAATGCATGAAGTTTTCCGTAGTATTTTTCAACATGCTTAAATTCAATAATTGCTGTCATGGTTTCTATCCTTCCTCCATTTTTTGTAATAATCTTATTCTACCTTTTTTTAAGGCAAAACTAAACCTATATTCAAGCTAAAATGATACATTTACGGTAAAATTTGCTTTTTTTATTCGCTTTTAGGCAATATTTCTTTCTGTTTGTCAAGTGAAAGCAATCTCAATTTAGCTTTTTACGAATTTGTTCCAAGAAATGACTATGGCTCTTTTGAGTATAAAAAAAACCCTCATTCCCTGCAATAGGGACGAAAGCTTTCCGCGGTACCACCCAAATTGTCTATCAAAATAGACCTCCTCATAAAGCACAATCATGCTTTACCGGCGTGGTAACGTACCGGAGACGTCTCAACCTACTATAAGAATTGTTAGTTCGGTGAGCTGCTAAAAGTGTTATTCAATAATTCAGGGTCTACTGGCTTCGCACTAACGCCAATTCACTGGAAGAATGAATTACCTACTCTTCTTTTTCATAGCTTTTTAATTTCTTTATATGTATTTAACAGTATTTTGCTCAAAAAAGCAAGCAATATTTGCTTATTTGAGAATGAATCCGTTTTTAATGCAAAATTTTGCTGTTAATATTCGGAAAATGCTTTAAAATATTTAATGATGTATAGAAAAATAAAGGAGTTTGTCATGGGAAAACTTGAAAAACCCGTTATTATCGGAATTGCTGGTGGTTCAGGAAGTGGCAAAACTACCATTGCCCACGAGATTGCAGACAACATTAATGATACCGACCATGACCGTATCATGATCATGACGCAGGATTCATACTACAAGGACAACACCGGCGTATCAATGGAAGAAAGAATGAAGATCAACTACGATCACCCTGACGCTTTTGATATGCCATTACTTGAGGCACAACTTAGTCAATTGATGCACAGAAAGCCAATTGAAATGCCAACTTATGATTTCACTGCTCACACAAGAAGCGATGAAACCATTCACGTTGAACCTGCCGACATTATTATTCTAGAAGGTATCTTGGTTTTATTTAACGAAGACATCCGTAACTTAATGGATATCAAGGTTTACGTTGATACTGATGACGACATTCGTTTTATCCGTCGTCTTGAACGTGACATGAAGGAACGTGGTCGTTCACTTGATTCAGTTATCAACCAATACTTGGGCACAGTTAAGCCGATGTACAACCAATTTATCGAACCAACTAAGCGTTACGCCGACATCATTGTTCCTGAAGGTGGAGAAAACGACGTAGCAATCGATATGTTAACTACAAAGATTCAATCAGTTTTGAACCAATAGAAAATAAACATACTAACCTAGTGTTGGATCATGAATCGACGGATTCATGATCTGGCACTTTTTATTTTGTTTAGAATAAAAAGTGAAGATAAAGCAAACAAAGTCTTGCGTTTTTTAGACACTTGATGTCGTAACACAAACGGACTGCTTTACCACCTATTTACAAGTCTTTTCGAAGTCTGTAGGCACTTGGATGCCGTGTTTAGAAACATACTAACCTAAGTATGGGTTGAAGTTCGACGGAACTTTAATCAAATACTTTATTTTATCTAAAATAAAGTGAAGATAAGCATAAAGTCATATCTAATTAAGGCAAAAATGTCGTTTAGAAACAGGCTGCTTTACGACTATTTAGAAGTCTCTTCGAAGTATGCAGCACTTGATGCCGGTTTAGAAATAAGAATTAAATAGTTCGATAAGGTATTTATCTTTAAACTTTGGAGGTTCAATCATGGAAATTGTAAAGTGATTGTTGCATTGATGTTAGCAGTAAGACTCTACTGTCTGCGTTCTAATGGATAAAGTTAGGCAGGGTAAGACATTTAAAATAAGCAATGACATGGTCGGCTTCCAGCAGCTTTATAAAAGATTACGTCTTACTCTGTCATTCCTTTGATAGTCTTTGAATCAACAGGAGTATATTCTTTGAGCTTGCAGGCTTTTTTAGAGAAGAAGCATATTCAATATCTAAAGCTTAATCCTTTGAAAGCTAAAAAGCTGATGGATAATAACCTTCGTCATAATAAGACCGATCAAGTTGACGCTTATCGTCTAGCTCTGATACAGTTTAATGCTCCACAGAAGCTACTTAAGCCTCAGTCTCGGGCATACCATGAAATGCAAAATGCAAGCAGATACTATGAAGAATTGAATAAAGCTATGGTTGTTGCCAAGAATCAGCTTCATCGTAATCTGCAGACAACTTTCCCACAAATTGAAAATCTCATGTGTCATCCTACAGGTAAAATTTATTGGTCAGTAGTTGCCTTATTTCCGCATGCACAAGCTGTTTTAGATAGTAACAAGGAACATATTTTGGGCGAATTAGAAACTATATCGGGATTAAGCCAGAAAAAAGCCGAATACCTTACGCAACGCTTAATCTCTTTGGCTCGATTAACTTGTGCCTATGACAATAAGGATAGTATTGTTATCCGTGCTATTCAAAGAAATATTGCCAGTCTTTTTTCTCTTGATCAGGAGAAAAAGGAAGCACTGGCCTACCTGTATAAATTAGCCAGTAAAAATCAGGCTGATACCCGTATATTAACCATTTATCAAAGCATTCCTGGTATTGCCAAAACAACAGCCTTAAGATTATTGGCTGAATTAGGTGATTTAAGACGATTTGACAGTCCTAACCAAATTGATGCTTTTATCGGCATTGATCCTGGCATCTATCAGTCTGGTGAATTAGACAGTCATTTAAGTATTACCAAACACGGCAATTCAATTGCCAGAAAGATCATGTATTTAAGTATCGGTCAAATGGAATCAGTAAAGACTACCCAGCCCTGTCATATTACTGACTATTATGATAGAAAAAAATCTTCTCAAAGCCGCGGCTTCAAGAAGATTGCCATTGCATCAGTACATAAACTAATTCGAACCATGTATGCACTGGTTACAAAGAATCAATTATATGATTACAACGTAGCCACTAGGAATCAAAGACTTTAGTTGAAATCAAATAATCACTTTCAGTATAACAACCTATGAAAAAACTACAAGAATTCATAGGCTTCTTTGTGTTACCTAATAAATATGCACTAAACTTTTATTTAATCTTTTCAGCTTTATTCGCACCATCTTTTTATTAAATAGAATACGCGTGGTGCTAGTTAAATCGTTTTAGTTAATAAAAAAGTCCAATCGGACTAGACTCAAGTTGTAGTATCAAAAATAAAAGAGTCTGATCTGATTGAACTGCCTTAAGCTTAAGCGTTTTAGCCACCATTTACAAGTTAGTTTTAAAGATTTAGTGATAATTTGTCGGCACTGGTATCGTTTGTATGCACCGGCTGAGTTTACTCATCGGCGAAATATTGATCAAATTAAAACTACGGACAGTCTGATTTTGGCTTTACTTATCTGGCAAGCTAAGACAGGAATTGAATCACAAAGAAGATTCTGTGAATGTTTCAATTGTTTATCACACTCACGTTTTAATCGGCGTTCACGTCAGCTATTGCAATTGATTTATCAGATACGGCAAGAAATGAATAAAAAGGTTGACCTGAATGGACAGTTCTTGATCATTGACAGCTTTCCGGTACCTGTTTGCCAACCAATTCGCAACTATCGTGCTAAAATTTTTCGCGGTTATGCCAACATTGGTTATAAGGACACCAAGAAAATTTACTTCTATGGTTTCAAAGTTCATGCCATTGTTAGCGATGACGGTTACATTCTTGATTATGTCGTAACAAAGGCATCAGTTCATGATGCCAGGGAGACAGTTGAACTGATGGGAAATACCCATCCATCTAATTACTATCTTCTTGGCGACGAAGGCTATTTAGGCAAAGAACTGCATCAACAGCTAAAACAAATGGGTTACGAACTTTGGACACCATATCGTAAAAATATGACAGGAGCTAAAAAGCACAATGATCATCAATTGATGGCTATTCGCAGAACAATTGAAAGCGACTTTTCGCTTCTGACCTATTACAATGCCGAGAACAATCGAGCACGTAGTCTGATAGGCTTTCAAAGCCGGTTGGAAATTGCAATTTTAGCTTATAATTTGGCTTATTGTCTAGAACGATTTAACTAGCACCACGCGTAATAGAATATAAATTAATTAAGAAAATTACTGATAATACTTGATTTTAGGTAGAAAAATTGGAATCAAATAGGGTTGATAAAGCTGTTTATCTTCACTCGGAGGTTAGAATTATGAATCAAAATATTATCTTTGGTATTGATGTTAGCAGTAGATCGTCTACTGTCTGTGTAGTCATTGATTGTATTAAGCAAGGCAATACTTTTACTATCACTAATGATTCATTTGGCTATCAAGATTTACTAGATCATTTGAATCAATACTTAATAACTCCTTTAGTGGTTTTTGAAGCTACCGGTGTATATTCACTGAGCTTACAGGCATTTTTAGAAGATTACCACATAAAATATTTAAAACTTAATCCTCTGAAGGCTAAGAAGCTAATGGATAACAATCTAAGACATAATAAAACTGACAAGCTTGATGCTTATCATTTAGCCTTGATTCAATTTAGCTCACCACAAAAACTTCAAGCTCCTCAATCTAGAGAATATCACGAACTTCAAGCAGCTAGTCGTTATTATGAAGAGCTTACCAGAGCTTTGATCGTTAATAAGAATCAACTTCACCGCAACTTGCAATCAACTTTTCCTCAAATAGAGCACATACTGTCCAACCCTTCTGGAAAAATTTACTGGACCATTGTTAGCTTGTTTCCGCATGCTCAATATGTCCTGGATATGAATGAAGATCAAGTCAAGCAAAGATTATTGTCTATATCAGGTATTGGTCGTCAAAGAGCACAGTATCTTACTGCTAGACTATATGCTTTCGCTAGACAAGCTTATCCTTACGATAGAAAAAATGGCATTACAGTGAGAGCTATTCAACGCACTATCTCTAATCTGTTGTCTTTAAGCAATGAAAGAGATCAGGTTATTAATTATATGGAAAAGCTGACTAAGGTTGTTAATGCACGTGCGTTAACGATTTATTTAAGTATCCCTGGAATTGCTAGAACTACTGCCTTAAGATTAATCGCAGAACTTGGGGACTTAAGACGTTTCAATACTTCAGCTCAAATTGATGCCTTTGTTGGTATTGATCCAGGCCGTTCTCAATCTGGTGACAAAGACAGTCGTCTGGGTATTACCAAACATGGTAATCACATAGCCAGAAAGATACTGTATCGCGTTATTACTCAAATGGAGACAGTAAAAACCACTTGTCCTTGTCATATTACTGATTATTACGATAAGAAAAAGCAATCTTCTCATAGCCGAGGCTACAAAAAGATTGCCATTGCATCCGTGCATAAACTAATACGCACGCTATTTGCTTTAATAAAAC
Source organism: Lactobacillus amylovorus DSM 20531 (assembly GCF_002706375.1). NCBI lineage: Bacteria > Bacillati > Bacillota > Bacilli > Lactobacillales > Lactobacillaceae > Lactobacillus > Lactobacillus amylovorus. The sequence goes on along the minus strand of NZ_CP017706.1, from coordinate 1,673,041 downwards.
ATAATCAATTATATGACTACAACATAGCCACTCAAAACCAAAAACTTTAGTTGAAATCAAATAATCATCTTTAGTATAGCAACCTATGAAGAAACTACAATACTCATAGGTTTATTTGTGTCACTTTCTAATATTACAATATTTTCTATTTTGACTAATCTAACTCTATTCGTACCAATATTCCAATTAAATAGAGTATAAATTAATTAAGAAAATTACTGATAATACTTGATTTTAGGTAGAAAAAGTGTCTGGGAAAAAACTAATTTCCAGGCCATGAAAAAAGCGATGAACTTCATAAGAAGTCATCGCTCTTTTTGTATACTTTAAACCCATTCCTTGATATTATTTAATCACCACAAAAAAACAATAGAAAGTGGGCTTAAACATGTATCAAAATTATATCACAGGACAAACTACTTTATCATTAAATTTAGATTTTTCTATCCCTGCAAATCACATTGCCAGTGTTATCAGTGAATTCGTTGATTCTATTCCTAACGAAGTTATCTTAGAAACCACTTCTAATACAGGCAGACCTGCATATCACCCGGCAATGATGCTTAAGATTTTACTCTTTGCTTATTCTAGAAGAGTTTTTTCAGGCAGAAAAATTGAAAGAATGCTAGAAGAGAATCTGCCCATGATGATTTTGGCTGACAATAGAAAGATTTCTTATCACACGATCAATAATTTCAGATCAAGCGACCATGCCAATAAGGTAATTAAGCAGTGCTTTGTCTACTTTACTTCATTATTAGAAGATGAGGGATTAATCCGTGAAAATGCAGTTTTTATCGATGGTACTAAGATTGAAGCGGACGCCAACAGGTACACTTTTGTCTGGCGAAAAGCTATTGAGAAGTATCATGCCAAGTTAAAGGAAGACGTGTCTGCTTTATATGAAGAACTGATCAATAAAGAAGTAGTCAAAGCCATGGCCGAAGAAGAAGCCCAAACTAGTCAAGGCTTAGAGATTCTGGCTCAAGAAACGGAAAAAGAAGTTGAGAAGCTGACCGAGAAAATTGATCGAGAACCTAAAGCCATTCCAGGCGGATCAAAAAATAAGGCCAAGCGCCGTGAATTAAAGAAGATCGCACATAAACTCAGAAAAGATTTTATTCCGCGTGCTAAAAAGTACGAAGAAGCTGAAGAGATCTTTGCTGGCCGTAACAGCTACTCTAAAACAGATCATGATGCCACCTTCATGCATATGAAAGAAGATCATATGAAAAACGGGCAGCTAAAGCCAGGCTACAATATTCAGGCAGCGACTACTAATCAATATATAGTTGATTTTGCCCTGTTTCCTAATCCGACTGACTTTAGAACATTCGAACCATTTCTAGACCAAATGAAGTCCAGAGGAATTCTCGATAAGTTTCAAAATATTGTGGCCGATGCGGGCTATGGCAGTGAATACAATTACTCGATTCTGGAAGAGAATTATTCAGATAAGAACTATCAGATTCCGTATACCCAATACGAAAAAGAACAAACGCGAAAATATAAGAAAGATCCATCAAAGGTCGACAACTGGTACTATAACGAAGAAGAAGACTATTACGTAGATAAATCAGGCGTCCGCTTCAACTTCAAATATTATAGTCAAAGAAAAGATCGATCTACTGGCATGGTCAGAAACTTTAAGATCTATGAAGCCGACGAGTTCCAGCTAACTGAAGAACTGACCCAATTGGCTAAAACCAAAACAGGTCGACAAAGACAGATTCACTACAATCCTAACTGGCAGTATTTAAAAGAAAAAGCAAAAGAGACTCTTCAAAGCAAAGAAGGCAAACGCATCTATGGCTGTCGCAAGTCAGATGTGGAGCCAATTTTTGGGCACATGAAGAGTGTATTTGGTATGCGCAGAACGCATTTAAGAGGCAAAAAGAAAGTCGAAACGGATGTCGGTATCATGTTCATGACGATGAATTTGAAAAAATATGGAGCCAAGAAGAAGGTAAAGCCTTCGAATTTTCATTTCAAAAACAAAAAACACAGGAATTCACTAAAAATAATGAATTTCTGTGTTTTTATATCCGGGCTAAAAATCAAATTTCTTCCCAGACACTTTGCACTTTCAATTATTTCTTTTCATCATCCAAAATTCTGTTGTGCTTCTTGGCAAAGAAGACCAGAAGCAAGACACTAGCAATGACATAAATGACAGTTGCAATGTAGTAAGCATTAGCATAGCCATTTGGTGTATTGAACAAGTAGAATTCAGTGAGCAAACCATCGATGACACCCACAATGGCATAGGCGATCATGATAATAAACTGATTGGTCGTTACACAGGTTAAAGCCATAAAGATTGCGGTCATTGGCGGCAAAATAAGCAAGATCTTACGATAACCCCACTTGTGCACCGTTGCGATCATAATGGACATCAAAATCGCAGTTGCTGCATTAAAAATGTTTAACCCGAAAATCAGGTGCGACGCAACGATTTTATAATATGACAAAGCTGCATCGTTGGTAATCCCAGTGACTGCACCTAAAATGCCGTAAATCCACAAATAAATAATGACATTATGCTTATAACGCGGATTTCAATTCTTAATGGCCTCCGCTTCAGCTTCTTTTTCTTCCTTCGATCGTTTCATATAAATCCCTTCTTTATGAAAGCGCATGCATCCTATAATCCATTCTAGCATAGATATGGTCATATAAAAGTGTGTATATGTCAAAAAGGGATTGATTATAGTTATTTTGTCTTGGGCTTAAGTGCCTTATCAAACAAGTTGGTAATCAATTTAACCAAAACGCCATCAAATAATAAAGCAGAAATCATACTGGTAATAAACATCAAAATTTGCAAGCTTGGACGGTAGTGACTCCAACCAAAGATGAAATATGATGGGATAAAACCACCAAGGTTGGCAAAGAAGGCACCGGTTAAGACGCTGGCCCAAGAAAATCTTTCGTAACGAGACTTTTTAGGGAAAAAGCCGATCTCGTTAGTGGCACCTTGGATCAAACCTTCCAAGATGGTAAGTGCGCCCCATTGGCCACCGATCGCCATTTCTACTGTAGCGGCAATTAATTCGCCAATCGTACCGGAACCTACTGTGGGCACAAAGTACATTGCAAGCGGTGCTGCCATGTACCAAAGACCCGTGAAGATATTATCCACAACTGGTGCATAACCCGTTGGCAAAAAACTCAACTTAACCAAGTTATACACATTGTTGAAACCATAGGTGTAGATAACCCCCATGATGATCCCAATCAAGGCTACTAAAATAATCGACTTAACATTCCATTTCGATGAACGTGTAAACATAAAAAATACTCCTAACTAACTATTCTAGCCAGTAGGAGTACATTAATAATCTATTTTAATTTACACTTTCCTTATCGCAAGCATTACCTTGTTCAAGTTCAAAGGGTATTTCTCAGCTTATTCAAGCACCCCTAGTGACTAACTATTCAATTAGTCTCAGTATACCACTTTAACTAAATGATGTCTGGTCAGTATAAAGTTTATAGTAAAATCCTTTTTCTTTCAAAAGCTGTTCGTGACTGCCCTCTTCGATGACGTTACCGTCTTTTAAGACGACAATCTTGTTGGAATTCAAAATTGTCTTCAAACGGTGCGCAATCACGAAACTAGTTCTCCCTGCAATCACAGCATCCATCGCCTTTTGAATCTTTTCTTCAGTCACAGTATCAACGTTTGAAGTAGCTTCATCCAAGATCAAGAAGTCTGGATCAGTCAAAATCGTTCTCGCAATTGAAACTAGCTGCTTTTGACCAGTTGAAAAGACTGAACTGCTGTCGTTTACTTCAGTTTTATAGCCGTCAGGCAAGCTCTCGATAAAGTCGTGGATATTAGCCTGCTTAGCTGCAGAAATTACTTCATCCATTGAAGCATCCGGCTTACCGTAACAGATATTGTCGGCAATCGTACCGCTGAATAAAACAGAATCCTGGAGCACGATCCCAACGTTATCACGCAGCGACTTCAATTGAATATCACGCACGTCCGTACCATCGAACGTTACCTTACCGGAATTGACATCGTAGAAACGGTTAAGCAAGTTCATGATAGTAGTTTTACCCGAACCGGTTGGTCCAACTAGGGCTACAGACTGACCCTTATCTACGGAAATGTTCACACCGTGCAAGATTTCCTTATTCTTGTCATAGCCAAAGTGAACATCTTCAAGCTTAACGCCATTCTTTAAGCCGTGAATTTGCTTACCATTTGGCACATCATCTTCATCTTTTTGTTCTTCAACTGTCGCAAGTCTTCTAGCACCAGTTAAGGCAAGTTGGATCATAGAGTAGATTGAAGTAATTTGCGTTAAAGGTTGGAAGTAAGTTTGTGAGTATTCAACGAAAGTTACGATTAAACCAAGACCGATTGCTTGCGTAACTTGTCCTGAAATAATCATCCAGGCACCCATGGCAATAACGATCGCCAAGTTAAGCAAGTTCAAACCGTTCATTAATGGGAACAAGATACCTGAGTAGAATTGTCCCTTGAACATAGCGTTTCTTACGCGATTGTTGTAGGTCTTAAAACCGCCGATTGATTCTTTACGCAAATTGTTGGTGATAATTACCTTTTCACCGTTGATTTGTTCAGTGATGTAACCATTCAAGTCCCCGATTTCATCTTGTTGTTTATCAAGATATACACGAGCTTTTTTCATAATTAAAACACTGACGATCAAGATTAATGGCGTGGTCGCAATCGTCGTCCAAGCAAGTTGAGCGTTAACCATAAACATAACCACAATTGTTCCAATGAACATGATTCCCTGGGAAATAATTTCAAAAATCGCGTTGTTCATCGCGTTGAAAATGTTGTCCAGGTCAGAAGTAAAGAGTGAAAGCAGCTTACCGTCCTGGTGCGTATCAAAGTAACGCACGAGCATTCTTTGGAACTTAGCGAAAAGATTTTCACGCATATCATTGGTTGAGTCCGCGTTAAATTTGGACATGACCATCCAAGCAATAAAGATGGCAACTTGACTCAATACGTAAAAGGCCAGCATTGACCATAATGCACCATAGAAAGTATTTAAACTAGCAGTACCTTTTCTTAAATCGGATAAGTATGTGGTCAAATCAGTTACGGCTCTACCCAAGAAAGTTGGCGCGATAACTTGTGCACCACTTGAAACTAGGGAAAGAACAACAACGATGGTGATACCTTTCCAGTAGGGCTTTAAATATTTAACAAAGTACTTGATTGCTTTTCTTGTGTCTCCCATTATTCCACCCCTTTCTTGCCTTTTTGTGTCTTGAAGATTTCTTGGTAAACAGGTGAAGTCTTAAGCAATTCTTCGTGAGTCCCTTGAGCAACCAACTTACCATCATCCAAAACTAAAATAGTATCTGCATGAACTACTGAGACGATCTTTTCCGCAATGATGAAGGTAGTTGTATCTGGCAAGTCATGTTCTAAGGCTTGTTGAACCTTCTTTTCGGATTCGGCATCAAGGGCTGAAGTTGAATCGTCCAAAATCAAAATTGGTGATTTAGCAATCAAACCACGAGCAATTGATAATCTTTGCTTTTGACCACCAGAGAAGTTGGCAGAACGTTCTTCAACTTCGTGATCATATGAGTCGTTATAGCGTTCAATAAATTCTGAAGCTTGCGCCATGTTGGCAGCACGTTGCAATTCATGTAAATGTGCATGTAATTTACCTTGACGCAAGTTGGAAGCGATCGTTCCTGAGAATAAAACGGCACGCTGCAAAACGAATGAAACGGTGCTACGCAAAGCGTCTTCAGTTACATCTTTAACGTTTTCGCCACCGATTTTGATTTCACCCTTGGTTGGATCGTAAAGTCGGGCGATCAATTGGGCCAAAGTAGACTTACCTGAACCGGTCGCACCAACGATACCCACCATTTCACCAGGCTTAATTTTGAAAGAAATATCCTTCAAGGTTTCATCATCACCATCAGGATAAGTGAAGGAAACGTGATCAAATTCGACGCTACCCTTCAAAGGTTGAGTTGAACCTTCAGTAACGAACTTAACGTCTGGTTCGGTATCAAGCACTTCTTTAATACGGCCAAGAGAAATGTTACCTCTGGCAAATTGCATCATGGTCATTCCGGCGATCATGATGGTCCAAAGAAGTGTCAAAATATAGTTAACAAAAGGACTAACTACGGCGACATCGGTTGGGTGCTGTGTAATGCTGCGGCCAATTAAGTAAACAACCAAAGTCATTACCAGGTAAGCAATCAATTGGAAGGCTGGCATAATGGCAGAGAACCAGTAACCAATTACGATGTTGTAGTCATTCAACTTATCTGAGGTCTGATCAAACTTCTTAATTTCTTGTGGACCTTGGTTAAAGGACTTAACTACACGTACACCTTGTAAAGTTTCTTGTGCTTGACCAGAAATTTTATCCATGGTCTTTTGGAACTTTTCAAACAAGCTATTCATTTGGCGTAATACGTAAGTACCAAAAACCATGATCAAGACGACCATCACAACTGTTGCCCACCAGTAACGTGGAATGATGACAATACAGAAAATGAAGGAACCGACGATTAAAATCGGCATTCTAAGCAGCTGCATAAAAAGCTGCATAATCATGTTCATGATCTGGTTCATGTCGTTGATGAGTCGTGTAGTAAGTGACCCTGCTGAGAACTTTTCGATATTACCAAAAGAAAAGCTTTGAATCTTAGCATATGTATCTTCACGCAAGTCACTCGTTACACCCTGTGCGATACGGGCAGCGTAGTAAACGTTGAAAATACCTGAAATAATTGCCACAATTCCTAAAACGATTAAGATAATCCCATAGCGAATGACTGATTGTCTTTGATCAGCCATGATTGCACGTTGAATATTTTCAAGTAAACGTGGTTGATAAAGTGTCGCAAACGCCGATACGATAATCGCTACAAAAGCCGCAAAAACATCTTTTTTATAGCGTTTAAAGTACGGCATTAAGATTTTAAAAGTCTGCATTAATTACTCCTTTCTTCAGTTAAGAAATGCCAAAAAGTATTACTCCATTCTTCATTTAAAGCAGTGAGTTGCTTCATTTTTTCTTTGCCTAATTTTTTAGCTGTTTTATCTTCAATCTCAAATAAAGAATGCAATTTTTCATGAGCAAATTTTTCACCGGTTGGTGTTAATTCACAAAAGCGGACTCGCTTGTCTTGTGGGTCAACTGTCATCGATAAATAGCCCGATTCAATTAACTGCTTGATCCCCTTGTTGATTGACTGTTTGGGCAAATCCGTTAAATCAACTAGTTGCTTTTGAGTTAACTTCTTACGAATGGTTAACTCATATAAAATCATACTTAAGTAACTAGTCATTCCATGGGTTTGATCCCAATAGTCATAGCCATGACTGCCATGAACAATTGCTAAATTTAACTTCGCTGTATCGCTAATATCCATTTTCTCACCTCTATATTTAGTCTCTGCATGTACTAAAATATATTAGTACACGTGTGGACTATTTTCAAATAAATTTTAAGAAATAATTTAAAATGAAAATATCTTTCCTTAAAAAAAGAACCGTCTGCTATAATTAAAAAATCAATATCCAGACAAGGTGGAGGTATATGAATAGAAAAAAATTCTACTTAACTTTTTTAATTGCTTTAATTACTATCACACTATCTGCATGTGGCCAAAAGAAAAATGAGAGTGTTTATCAAACGGTTAGACAAACTAAGACCATCAATTGGGGCGTCAAAGCAGATACGCCACTGTTTGGCTCAATGAGCGTCAAAGACAGTAAAATTCGTGGTTTTGAAATCGACTTAGCCGAAGCTTTAACGCATAAGATGCTTGGTAAAAATGCCAAGGCCAACTTTGTCACAACGACCGCAAACACTAAGATTCAATTATTAAAAAATAAAAATATCGATGCAGTCATTGCCGCTATGACAATCACGCCGGAACGTAAAAAGCAGGTCGACTTTAGCAACCCCTACTTTCCTGCTGGCCAATCAATTATGGTTGCTAAAAACAGTAAAATAAAGAACGTCAAAGACTTAAATAATAAACGCGTACTCATCGTTAAAGGAACGACAGCCGCTGATGCCGTGCATAAATTTGCACCGAAAGCAGAGATCTTGCAGTTTGACGATTATGGTCAGGCCTTTGCCGCATTAAAGGCAGACCAAGGGGATGCTTTAGTTACAGATAATGGTATTTTAGCCGGCATCTTGCACGATAACCCTGGCTACAAGCTAACTGGTGGCACCTTCACCAACCAGCCATATGGTATTGCTGTCAACAAAGGACAAACGGCAATGATGAAGCACATCAATACTGCTTTAGATGAATTAAAAAAGGACGGTACTTACACCCGTCTTGCTAAGAAATGGTTCAGCAATATTCCTGGCTTCAACATCAAAGAAATTGAGCAATATTAAAAAGCATAGAACTAGCAATTCGTTAGCTCTATGCTTTTTTATACAAATCATTATTTCCCAGTAAATAGTTTAACCTAGGCCACTCGAAAATAGCAACTTGGTCTATTCATGTGCCGCATACATTGCACGCCAAGTTTCTTCCATCTTGGCCAGGCCATGCCAATCTCCTACTTGGCACATCATATATAGTTCATATGCTGGATCATAAACAGCTGGATTATCCTTATTCTCTTTCAAGTAAGCCCCAACAATATCGATCAACATGAAACGAAAACGTTCAATTTCATTACGATTAAAGAAGACCTCAAAGTACTTAGCTACTAATTTCTTAAGCTCAATATGATAAGCATTCTTAAGCAAATCAGGCTGATCACGGTAGCTAAGCAAAGTATCCTCGGCAATGCCGGTTTCTTTGCTTAAAGTGCCCAGATCTACGCTTTCATCGGTTAATAGCTGAGTGCAACGCTCAACATCATTCATAATATGCGGCCGGTGCTTCATCTTAGACATGAGAACCGGTTTATTTAGTTCCGCAATAATATTATGAGCGGCCTTCTTCATCAATAAGAGTGCTTTATCTTCAGGAAGACTTTGCTTAACTACTTTTCCAACAACATAGGTGTGGTCCGTAACTTCATATTTTTGTGTAACTTGATTGAACTTGTTGCCGCACACATCACTAATTGCAACGCCATCTGTGGCTGCTTGGTCATAGTCAAAAAAGATATGTTTTTTATCACCGGTAATTGGTGAAAACGGCAAGTTATCAGTAGTAAAAACCTGAACATAAACAGAATAGTTCAATTCGTCATCCTTGAACATTTTAATTGTACGATCTTCCATAAAATCTTCATAGATCATATCTTGTTTTTGCATGATAAGTCTCCCCTCCTTCCTCTATCTACAGCCGTACTATAACTAATTTTTTAAGCTAAATAGTTACCTGCTGCAAGATATAAGTCATACCATTCTTGTCTAGTAAGCTCAATATCGCTGCCTTTTGCGGAATCTTTAATGTGTTCTGGATTCATTGAACCAACTAGCATTTGCATGTTCGAAGGGTGACGTAAGATCCAGGCTGCTGCAATGGCATTCTTACCTACGTTGTATTTGTCAGCTAACTTTTGCAATTCCGCATTCAGTTTAGGGAAGCCGTCATTGTTAATGAAAGTACCTTCAAACATCCCGTATTGGAATGGTGACCAGGTTTGAACGGTAACATGGTGCAAACGCGCATAATCTAAGAATTGTCCATCACGATCAACTGAAGGATCATCAAGCATGTTCATGTGCATATCAAAGTCGATCATGCCAGTGTGCTTTAAACCAAATTGTAATTGGTTGAACATCAAACGCTGGCTCAATGCACTTTGCAATAATTCAAATTGGGCTGCATCAAAGTTAGAAACACCAAAGAAACGTACTTTGCCGCTAGCTTGCAGTTGATCAAAGGCTTCAGCTACTTCTTCCGGATCAAACAAAGCATCTGGTCTGTGGAGTACAAGGGCGTCCAAGTAGTCGAGCCCCATTCTATCTAAAATACCGTCAACACCCTTTAAAATGTAGTCTTTTGAGAAATCATAACGTTTGTCTGGGACAATACCGGTCTTGGATTGGATGAACAAATCATCACGTTTCAGGTTCATTTGCTTTAAAGCTTGACCAAAAACTTTTTCAGATTTGCCACCGCCATAAATATCGGCAGAATCGATAAAATTAATGTCGGAATCATAAGCGGCTTGAATGGCAACTTGAGCTTCTGGAATGCTCTTTTGATCCATTCGCATAATCCCAAGTGCCATAGCTGGAATATCCAAAGTAGTAGAACCCATCTTTATTTGCTTCATAATAAAAGCCCTTTCATAACTAGTTTTCTTTTATTATGCGCTATTTTTACCCAAAATAAAACTGATTCACCTAATTGGCAAATCAGTTCTTGCTTATTAATAGATTTTTTCAACTTGTTCTTGAATACTATCCTTGTCCAAGAATTCATCGTAAGTGGTGTCTTGGCGACTAACAATGCCCTTAGGACCAACTTCGATAATATGGTTGGCAATAGTCTGAATGAATTCGTGGTCGTGGGACGTGAATAAAATCGAACCAGGATATGAGAACAAAGCATCATTTAAAGCGGTGATTGATTCCAAATCCAAGTGGTTGGTTGGATCATCCATGATTAAAACGTTAGCTGGTTCAAGCATCATGCGGGACAATTGGCAACGTACCTTTTCCCCACCGGATAAAACCTTGATCTTCTTTTCGATTTCATCCCCGCTAAATAGCATTCTACCTAAGAAACCACGCAAGAAAGTATTGTCGTCTTGTTCCTTAGTAGCGTATTGACGCAGCCAATCCAAGATGGTCAAGTCATCGTTATTGAAGTTAGCGTTCAAATCGCGTGCCATGTAGTTAAAGGCAGTAGTTTGACCCCAAGTTACCGTACCTGAATCTGGCTTAATCTTGCCAGCAATGATATCAAGCAAGGCTGTAGTTGCCAAAGCATTACGTGATAAAAAGGCTACCTTATCACCAGGACGCACGATAAATGAAACGTTGTCTAAAATCTTTTCATCATCAACTGAGTAAGAAACGTTTTCTACCTTAACTAAGTCATTACCAAGATCACGGTGCATTTCAAACTTAACGAATGGGTACTTACGTGAAGATGGCTTAATGTCGTCTAAAGTGATCTTATCAAGTTGCTTCTTACGTGAAGTAGCTTGACGAGACTTAGAAGCATTAGCTGAGAAACGAGCAATAAATTCTTGCAGTTGCTTGATCTTTTCTTCTTTTTTAGCATTTTGGTTAGCTGCCAGTTCATTAGCCAACTTGCTTGATTCATACCAGAAGTCGTAGTTACCAACGTAAAGTTGAATCTTGCCACGGTCGACGTCACACATTTCAGTACATACCTGGTTTAAAAAGTGACGGTCGTGGGAAACTACGATTACGATGTTAGGATAATCGGCTAAGAAGTTTTCAAGCCATTCAACGGTATGCACATCAAGACCGTTAGTCGGTTCGTCGAGTAAAAGAATGTCAGGGTTACCAAAAAGTGCTTGGGCAAGAAGCACCTTAACCTTTTCAGCTTCTGGCAATTCCTTCATGAGTGTTTGATGTTCATCTTCTGGAATACCTAAAGATTGAAGCAGTTTTAAAGCATCTGCTTCAGCATTCCAACCATCAAGTTCGGCAAACTTACTTTCAAGTTCGGCTGCCTTTACCCCATCTTCATCGCCAAAATCAGGCTTAGCGTAAAGAGCATCCTTATCCTTCATTACTTGGTAAAGTTCCTTGTGACCTTGAATTACGGTGTCCATAACGGTGAAATCATCGAAGGCAAAGTGGTCCTGGTTCAAGCTAGACATTCTTTCGTTAGGATCAATACTGATAGAACCTGTAGTCGGTTCAAGCTTGCCTTCTAATAATTTAAGAAAAGTAGACTTGCCGGCACCATTTGCACCAATTACGCCGTAGCAGTTGCTCGGAGTAAATTTTAAATTTACGTCTTCATAAAGTGTGCGACCGCCAAATTTAAGACTTAAGTCGGATACTGTAATCAATCGTTATACCTCACTTTTAATATAAAATAATGTCTAAGTATAGCAAAAAAGCAAGCTCTAATAAATAGAAAACCTGCTTTTTTAATTTTTATTAAGATTAAAACTTTTTGAAACTGTCTAACTTTTCCTGGGTAATATCACGAATAATTGCAGTAGCTAAATCAACAGATGCCTTGAAGTCCTTGTAACTACTGAAGCAATATGGTGAGTGTTCATAACGAACTGGAATACCAATAACGATCGTTGGTGCACCATTTTCGTAGTAAATTGCGGCACCGTCTTGGCCACCACCAGTTCTAACTGAACGAGTGTATGGAATTTTGATCTTGTCAGCCAAGTCACAAGCATATTGTTGAAACTTAGGGTTTGGCAAGAAAGTAGTATCCATATCGCGAAGCATTGGTCCACGCTTTAAACCGGTTTGTGAAAGCCAATCAGGAGTGAAGGTGTCATCTGCTGGACAGCTTTCAAGTACAATACATAGATCTGGCTTAACTTTTCTAGCAGTTACGTAAGCTCCGCGAAGACCTACTTCTTCTTGGCTAGACAAAGCGGCGACAACATCAAAGTTAGTTTCTTCACCCTTCAAGTTGTCCAAAACGTCAATCATCGCACCGGCACCAAAACGGTCGTCGAAGTCTTTACCAAAGAACAAACCAGATTTTTCGTGGTATTCGCATTTTACATCAACAAAGATTGGACAACCTGTGTCGATCTTGTAGTCCTTAATTGTTTCTTCACGGCTGCTTGAACCAACATCAATTGACATATCGGCAACGTCAGGCACGTTGTTTCTTTCAGCAGCAGTCATAAAGTGTGGTGGCTTAGTTGCGACAACACCAGGGATGTATTCGCCATCGCGGTTTCTAACCTTAACCTTCAAAGCAGGGATATTGTATTTTACCCAGCCGCCGAGTGGAACAAACTTGATTAAACCATTTGGACGAACGGCCTGGGTGATGAAACCAACCGCATCTGAGTGGGCATCAAGTTGAATTACAGGACGGTTGCCCTTGTTTTCCTTCCTTGATGCATAAACATTGAGCATCCCGTCAGTCTCAATATTGGCTGTCTTTTCTGCATAGCTAGTAAAAAGTTTAACGAATTCTTCTTCAAAACCAGATGTAGCGTTAGCATCTGAGAATTCTTTGAGCATCTCGATTTCTTGTGCTTTTTCCATAATTTTCTCCTTCTGTAAGTCCTTACATCAAATTCTATCATAGTTCTTTATCTTTATTTTTTGCTAAACTAAAATTAGGAGGGTTTGCATCGTGAAAGAAAAACCTATTTGGAAGAAAAATCTATTCGTCTTATCGATCGCGGTCTTCATTGCAGGGATCGCATTTTCAGAAATTATGCCTTTCTTGTCGTTATACATTAACACGTTAGGCAACTTCTCTCACCAACAACTTAACTTCTGGTCCGGGATCGTTTATTCTGGTACGTTCATCGTTTCAGCGGTTGTTTCTCCTTGGTGGGGCAAATTAGCTGATAAAAAAGGACGTAAACCAATGATTTTGCGGGCCGGAATCGGGATGTCCGTCGTTATCGCCTGCATGGGGTTAGTCCAAAATGTTTGGCAATTGCTTTTGCTTAGAATGCTACAAGGTGTATTTGCCGGCTTTATTTCTAACTCTAATGCCTTAGTTGCCACCGAAACGCCGAAGACAAATTCTGGACAAGCTCTAGGAACGATTGCTTCAGCGACCACTGCCGGTACCTTGCTGGGACCACTTGTTGGTGGTGCTTTAACATCAATTTTTTCATACCGCATTACCTTTATGATCACTGGTGGCTTGCTCTTATTATGCTCAATCTTAGTTCTATTCTTCATTCATGAAGACGACTTTAAGCCAGTTACCGCGAAAAAATTGGACAAGGCCAGCGGCGTAATTAAGTCGCTTCGTTCGCCTCATCTGATCTTTGGTTTGCTATTAACCACCTTAATTATTCAAGCAGCTAATAACTCCATTAACCCAATCGTTTCACTATATGTCCGCCAATTACTTAACGGCCATGGCAACGTTGTCTTCATCTCTGGTGTTATCGCCGCCCTTCCTGGGATTGCTACTTTCCTAGTGGCCTCCCGCTTCGGTGCACTCGGTGATAAAATCGGTACTCACAAAATCATCGTGGCTGGTTTTATTGCGGCATCAATTTTCTTCTTCCTGACCGCTTTTGTACGAAACACAGTTGAATTAGGAATTTTGCGCTTCTTAGTTGGTTTTTCTGACGCTTGTTTATTCCCACAAGTACAAACGATGTTAACCAAAAACTCACCTGCCGCCGTTACTGGCCGTATCTTTTCATGGAACCAGTCGGCTATGTACATCGGCAACATCGTAGGACCGCTACTTGGTTCATTCGTATCAGGGATGTTCAACTATAGCATGGTCTTCATCGTCACTACGGTGATCGTATTAATCAATCTACTTTTGTTCAGAATCAACGTCATTCGCAATTTACAGTAAAAATAAAAGCTTGAGAAAAATCTCAAGCTTTTTATTCTGCCGCTTTTTTGGCTTCATGTCTGTTATAAATAAAGTTAACTACGTACGCACAAATCATTAAAAACAGTGCCACATACATAATTTCGATAATTCCTGAATGGAAAATTCTTCTCATGATTGGCAATAATGCAGTTGGCAAACTCTTAGCCGATTCCGCATCACTCAACTTGTTCATCATGGTCATCGTAATGCCGCGATGGCCGGCGATTCCTCGAGCCAAAGCCAAGTTCATGATGACCCCATAAATGGCAGCCATCACAGTTTGAGCAAGAATTCGAATCAAGAAACTCAGTGACGTAGCCGGTGCCATATCTTTTTCACTGGCGTCAATCTGCACCTTGATCTGCAAAATAACAAAGATCGAACCTACACCTAAACCAGATAAAGCTGCAATGATCATCAAGATTTGATATGGCGTGTTCATTGGCACCAAGATCAAGCCTAAAACGGTAATGACGATCAAAGTAAAATCGATAATGAGCAAACGATAATTGCTAAAGTGACGCAAGAAATATGGCGCGCTTTGTGAACCGGCAATATCCAAAATGGAGTTAGGGATCAAGGTTATCCCACCGATTAAAGCGGAGGTCCCTAAAATGGCCTGCGACCACATTGGCAAATAAGTGTTAACTGAAATATAAGCACCCCATGCTAGGGCAAACAGGATAAAGTCGCCCACCAACGCTTTATTCATAAAAACACTCAACGGTACAACAGGACTATCTGCCTTCTTTTCCACAAAGATAAAGGCAACAAGTAAGGCAATTCCGATAATGACGAAAGCTGCAACCATGATACCACTAGCTAAACCCAGCATCTGAATTCCAACTAAAAAGCAGGACAAGCCAGCGATCAAAGTGAAGGCACCCATTTTGTCAAAGTGTACTTTTTCCTTAGCCTTGTGCACATCGCGATAAAAGACAAAACTCAAAATAATAGAAATCAGTCCTAATGGGACATTGATGTAGAAGACCCAGTGCCAAGAAAGGGCATCAACGATCCAGCCACCAACAAGCGGTCCCGCAATACATGCCGCACTGAAGCTGGCCGCAATGTAGCTCAAAATGACTGTTCTTCTTTTAATATTTGGATAAATATACCCAACGATGACATAAGGTAGTGAACCCATCCCGCCGGCACCAACGCCCATCAAGATCCGGGCAATTAAGAAGAAGTAAATGTTTGGCGCTACCCCTTCAAGCAGCGACCCTACAATAAAGAGGACAAGTGAAAGTTCAAAAGCAAATTTATTGCCCATTCTTTCACCTAATTTGCTCCAAATTGGTACTGAAACGGACATCCCCAGCAAGAAGCAGGCAACGATCCAGCCCATATATTGAATTCCGTGCAAGTCAGAAACAATCGCCGGAATTGCAGTATTAATAATGGTAGCGTCCAGTCCTGACATAATATTTGCTAAAAGCAAGGACCAAGTTACCATTGAAATTTGCTTTTTATTCATTCAATCTCACCCTTTTACTTAAAAACTTTCAACTAAAAATAGTATGCAGGATATCTTCCATAATTGTCAAAATGGTAAGCGCTTTCATGATAAAATAAAAATATCATTTCAAAGGGAGCAATTTTTATGATCAAATTAATCGCTGTCGACATGGACGGAACTTTTTTAAATTCACAAAGCAAATACAACGAAGCTAGATTCAAGGAAATTCATTCTAAGCTCGATGAAAAAGGCATTCACTTCGTCGTAGCTAGCGGCAACCAATATTATCAACTCAAGGATTTCTTCACCGATTACGATGATATCGACTATGTCGCTGAAAATGGCGCACTCATCCGTAATCCAGAAAAAGTTTATGCGGTACACTCTTACCCTACTGAAGCAGTTAAGGCAATCGAAAAATTCTTGTTTGATCAATTGCCTAACCTTAACTTCTTGGTCTGTGGTGAACAAGCAGCTTACGGCTTAGACATTTTGCCAGAACGATACTTCAAGACTTCTAGCCACTACTACCACCACCTAGAAAAAGTTAAGAGCTTCAGTGATATTCACGATAAGATTTTGAAGTTTGCTATCGAATGTCCTGATGAAAAAACTGATTATTTCGTTCAACTATTCAAAGATAATTTGAACCAATATAGCGACGTTACAAGCAGCGGTCACGGCGACATCGATATTATTCAACCAGGTATCCACAAGGCCAACGGCTTAAAGGAACTCGGCGATATTTTGGGTATTAAGTTGAGCGAAATGTGTGCCTTCGGTGATGGCGGCAACGATTTGGAAATGTTGCGTGAAGTCGGCGATGGCGTTGCAATGAAGAACGCCGTTCCAGCCCTTCTTGAAGTGGCCAACCACGTGACTGACACCAACGATGACGAAGGCGTTTTGAACTACATCGAAAAGAACATTCTTTAGAATCTGCTTGACAATATCCGTTTTTGCTAGTTTAATATAAGAAAAATATAGTGATGACCTTTAAAGTTAGTCCTGTGAGACTAAGAAGGAAATCTGCGTGAGCTAGTCTTTTTTGTGCTAGCAGAAACAGAAAGACCATCTTGGACTCAGTGTCCTTGGTGGTCTTTTTCTTTTGGTCATCCGAGAAAGGAAAAATATATGGCAAAAGAAATTGTTGATGCAATCAGTATGAAGCGTGCCTTAATGCGAATGACCTACGAAATTATCGAACGCAACAAGGGTACTGAAAACTTAGTTTTAATCGGAATCAAGACTCGTGGCCTTTACTTAGCTCAAAGAATTGCTAAGAACCTTAAGAATCTTGAAGACGTTGATGTTCCTGTTGGAGCAATCGATGTTTCTCAATATCGTGATGACCTGCCAGAAAGTGAAAAGGAAAAGATGATTCATGGTCAACAACTTGACTTTGATATCACTGACAAGAACGTTGTTTTAGTCGACGATGTTTTGTTCACTGGTAGAACAATCAGAGCTGCGCTTGACGCAATCATGGATCAAGGTCGTCCAGCTAAAATCAACTTGGCCGTTTTAATCGACCGTGGTCACCGTGAATTGCCAATTCGTCCTGATTTTATCGGTAAGAACATCCCTACCGCAATGGATGAAGAAGTTAAGGTATCAATGACTGAAGTCGATGACAAAGACGGCATTGATATCATGAACAAATAGGAGTATTTGAATGAGTGAAAAAGAAAAGTTTAGAAACCCGGACGCGATTTTAGACGTCTACGAAAAGCCTGAACTTGGTCAAGGTATCCTGCTCTCCTTGCAGCATATGTTTGCCATGTTCGGTTCTACCGTTTTGGTTCCAATCTTAATCGGAATCAACCCAAGTATCGCCCTCCTTTCATCAGGTGTCGGTACTTTGGTCCACATGATCTTGACCCACTTCAAGATCCCAGCATACTTAGGTTCAAGTTTTGCCTTCGTTGCTACTATGCAAGCATTAATGAAGACTGACGGCTATCCTGCAGTTGCTCAAGGTGCGATTGCTTCTGGTTTAGTTTACGTAATCGTGGCTTTGATCATTGCCAAGGTTGGTTCTGGTTGGGTTAACAAGGTTTTGCCACCAATCGTGGTTGGACCAATCATTATCGTTATTGGTTTGTCACTTGCTACTACTGCCGCAAACGACGCTATGATGAACCACCAAAAGTATGACTTAACTTACTTCGGTGTTGCCATCTTCACTTTGGTAATGACTTTGATCTTCCAAATGTGCTTCAAGGGCTTCACTAGTTTGGTTTCCATCATGCTTGGGATTATCTGTGGCTACGTTTTATCCTGCTTCTTGGGCATTGTTGATTTCTCAGGTGTTGAAAAAGCAGCCTGGTTCTCAATTCCAGCCCTTGACGTAATGGGTATCAGCTACCACTTCAAATGGTACCCAGCAGCCATCCTCGCTATGGCGCCAATTGCCTTCGTTACGATGACTGAACACATGGGCCACATTATGGTGCTTAACTCATTGACTAAGCGTAACTTCTTCAAGAATCCTGGTCTTCATAGAACTATGATGGGTGACGGTATTTCAACGATTATCGCCGGTTTCATCGGTGGTCCTCCTACAACCTCATATGGTGAAAACATTGGTGTTCTTGCCATGACTAAGGTTCACTCAGTATGGGTACTTGCAGGTGCCGCAGTTTGTGCGATCATCTTTAGTTTTGTAGGTAAACTCGCAGCATTGATTGAATCAATTCCAATGCCAGTTATTGGTGGTATTTCATTCTTGCTCTTTGGTACTATCGCTTCAAATGGTTTGAAGATTTTAGTTGATAACCAAATCGACTTTGGCGAAAAGCGTAACATGTTGATTGCCTCAGTTATCTTGGTTATCGGTATCGGTGGTGCCTACCTCCAACTCGGTAACTTCCAATTAACTTCAGTTGCTCTTTCAACTATCATCGGTATGCTTTTGAACTGGTTATTACCTAAGAAGGCCGCCAGTGAAAAGACACTTGAAGAAAAGAACAAGGCAAAGCAAAAGCAAGACGGTAAGATTTACCAATAGATATATAAACTAACTGAATAACCAAAAAACAGGAGTCCTAAATTTGGACTCCTGTTTTTATAGTCTTCTATCTAAAACTTTCCGCAATTTCCGGATCCATCTCATCCTCTAAAATGCTGTGACCTTGATCCAAAGTCCTGATCTTTTCCATATCGTCAGCATCTAATTCAAAATCGAAGACATCAAAGTTTTCTGCCAATCTCTTCTTATGAACTGACTTAGGAATTACCACATAGTTTCTTTGCAGGAACCATCTGAGCATTACCTGAGCGGTAGTCTTATGATGCTTTGCAGCAATTTCTTCTAGAACTGGATTAGTAAAAATATGGTTGGCACCTTCCGCAAATGGCGCCCAAGCTTCAGGCTGTACGCCCTCTTTTTCCATGTACTTTTGTGACTTCCACTCTTGATTCCAGACGTTGGTTTCAATCTGGTTCACTGCTGGCTTCACATTATTGAAAGTGATCAAATCGGCAAGTCGTTCATTCCAAAAGCTGCTGACGCCGATCGCGCGGATGCGGCCTTCTTTGTATAAACGCTCCATTGCGCGCCAGGTGCCATAATAATCATTGTATGGCTTGTGGATCAAGTAAAGATCGATGTAATCCAGTTGCAACTTCTTCATTGAATCATCGAAGGCCTTGATAGTATTGTCATAGCCGTAATCATCGACCCAGATTTTTGAAGTGACGAAGATGTCTTCACGTGGGACGTTACTATGCTTGATTGCATCCCCGACAGCTTGTTCATTGCCATAAATTTGCGCGGTATCAATCAAACGATAGCCGACTTCTAAACCATCCTCGACGACTTGTTGCGCTTGTGCAAGATCATCGATTTGGTAGACTCCGAAGCCAAGGCGTGGCATTTTTACTCCATTGTTTAATGTGACGAATTTTCCCATGATGTTTTCCTCTGTTAGATAACTTTTTAATTATTTTAGCATCTATTTTCCGGAGAAAGAAAAAAGACGATTTTGCCATCAAGACATAAATTAAACAAATCTACGATTAACTCACTCCCTAATCAAAAACGATTAAGGATTTTTTATTGTTTCACAACTTTCCCATTCTACCAACAATGTAATCACTTACATAAAAATAGACTAGACCAATATTAATTAATTCAAGACAATACCCTAATACTGTAGTTTTATTAATTAGACCAATTAGTGTATAATGTCTATTTGTTACGTACAAAAGGAGAAGAAAGAATGGCAAATTTTTTACTTGTCAGTCATGGCGAATACGCTAAGGCTACCAAAGCCAGCGTGGAAATGATTGCCGGCGAACAAAAGAACGTCAAGGCAATCGCATTCAAACAAACCATGAACCAAGATGACTTACTTGAAGAGATTACAAAAGTAGCCAGCGAATTCGACGAAGCACCAACAATCCTCGTCGACATCGCAGGCGGTACACCAGCTAACACTGCTCAGCGTTACCAACAGAAGCATCCCGACGTTGCCGTTTACAGCGGTCTATCGATGCCACTTATGCTTGCCGTAGTTATGGGGACACCAATGGACGAAGCGATCAAGCAAACGATCGACAACATGGCACCTGTTGGTTTGACCAAGAAGAAGGAAGAAAAACCAGTCAAGGTAGTTAAAAAGGAAGAAAAGCCTAACAAGAACGTGACCTTGACTCCTCACACTATGCAAAACGTGCGGATTGATGAGCGACTTATTCACGGTCAAGTTGCAACTATGTGGACCAATGCTTTGAAACTCAATCGCATCATGGTTGTCGGCGACGATATCGTTAAAAACGACGTGCTTAAGACCGGTCTTAAGACTGCATGTCCGCACGGCGTTCACCTCAGCATTTTAACTGCTCACGGTGCAGCGCGTCGTATCAATTCAGGCAAATACGTTGGCCAAACCGTTTTATTACTGGTTAAGAACCCTGGCGTTCTTCGTCAACTTGTTGACTTCGACGTGAAACTACCTGAGATCAACGTTGGCAACATGTCAACAAAGCCTCACTCACGCCAAGTGGCCAAGAGTGTTGCAGTGCTTGACAAAGATGTAGAAGATTTTGAATATTTGGATCAAAAGGGATGCCACATCTACCATCAAATGGTACCTAGTGAACCTAAAGAAGATTTCATGGAAATGATTAAGTAAGGAGTAGAAAATGACAATAGCTTGGTGGCAAATTTTATTATTAACTTGCCTAGCTTTTTGGGTAATTATCGATCAATTAACTGTATCGATTTTGAACAATCCTTTAGCCATTGGTATGGTTTCAGGAATTATTATGGGTGACATTACTACGGGACTTGCTGTAGGATCAACCCTGCAATTGATGGTCCTTGGGGTATCAACTTACGGTGGTGCTTCAATGCCTGACTTTATGACTGGTGCGATCGTTGGTACCGTTTATGCCGTTTTATCCGGTAAAGGTATTCAATTTGCGATCGGTTTAGCCGTTCCAGTTGGTTTGTTAATGGTGCAACTCGATGTGCTTGCTCGATTCATCAACACCATTTTCCAACACAGAATGGACAAGTTTATTAAAGAAAATAATCCGGACGCAGCCGCAAGAAACGCCCTCTGGGGTACATTTTCATGGGGACTTTCACGTGCGATCCCTGTCTTCATTCTTTTAATCGTTGGTAACGACGTTGTAAGAATGATCTTACGTGTCATCCCTACTTGGCTCACAAACGGACTTAAAGTTTCTGGTGGTATCTTACCTGTTGTTGGTATCGCTATCTTGCTTAGATACTTACCAACTAAGCGTTTCATCTCATATTTAGCAATTGGTTTTATCGCAGCTTCCTACATGAAGATTCCAATGCTTGGTGTTGCCTTACTAGGTGCATCTCTTGCCTACATTCACTACCAACGCGAAGTTGCTAAATTAGAAGAAAAACCTGCTACTACAAACACAAATAATACAGAAAGTGAGGAATATGAAAATGACGAAGGCGAATACGAAAACTAATTCAGGTAAGTTAACCAAGAGAGATTTATTCAGAGCTAACTGGCGTTGGCTTTGGGGCAGTCAATTATCTTGGAACTACGAAAGAATGATGGCACCTGGTTACTTCTACGCTGTCTTGCCATTCCTTAAGCGTTGGTACAAAGACGACGAATTAGTTGAAATGATGCAGATGCAAACTCAATTCTTCAATGTTAATGCCTATGTTGGTAACTTCATCATCGGTGTTGACTTAGCCCTTGAAGAAAGCCAAGGCATTAAATCTAAAGACACTGTTGCTGGTATCAAGACTGGTTTAATGGGACCACTCGCAGGTATCGGTGACACAATCTTCAGTGCAATTATTCCAACTATCTGTGGTTCAATTGGTGCTTACATGGGACTTAGAGGCAATCCACTTGGTTCTATCCTTTGGATCCTTGTTGATCTTATTATCTTGTTCCTTCGTTTCTCATTCTTACCAATGGGTTACTATCAAGGTACTAAGTTAATCGACTCAGCTTCAGGCAAGTTGAACGCCATCACCGACTCAGCTATTTTGCTTGGTGTAACGGTTGTTGGTGCGTTGATTCCTACCGTTATTAAGGCGAAGGTACCGTACGTCTTCCATACCGGTAAGATCACGCTTAAGATGCAAACGATTTTGAATCAAATCATGCCATCCTTGGTACCAGTACTGCTAGTTGCACTTGTCTACTGGTTACTTGGTAAAAAAGGCGTTACATCAACTAAGATGATCTGGTTCGTCTTGATTCTTGGTATCGTCTTATCATACTTCCACATTTTGGGTTAAAGACAAAAAAGAGGCTCCTTACGGAGCTCTTTTTTAATGCTTATGTTTATTTCTCAAGTAAACTATTCCCCCGGCAATAAGAACTATAATTCCCGCAAAGAGGAATAAATAGCCCACCGGAATCAAATAGAAGTTTTCATGTAAAAAGCATTGCTTATCAACGTATTCCACTGAATTAGCCTTGATAAAGAAGAAAATAAAGCCGAGAGCCATTAAAATCCGCCGACTAAAGCCGTAATCATGTTGTACTTAGCCTTGCGATTTTCGTCTGTATCTTTAATCAATTTTTGCGTCATCTTGTTCATATTGTCGTCTCCTAAAATTAACTGATCTAATGAGACATGAAAGACACAGTTGATCTCAATCAACATTTCCAAGTCGGGCAAATTACGGTTGTTTTCCCAGTTTGACACTGCCTGTCTTGTGATATGCAACTTCTCCGCAAACTGAGATTGTGACAGGTTGTTTTCCTTTCTCAGTTGTTTAATTTGATCACTAAATTCCATATCTTTCACCTCACAAGTTAATTTTGGCAAAACAACATAAACCTAACAAGAAAGCACTGCTTGCATTAGCGACAGCAGTGCTTCCCTTTTTATTTTTCGACCCTAGCTTGATAAAAGCCAAAGCTCATTTGACGTAAAGTTTTAATGAAACTATTTTTATCTAATCTTTCACCAGTCGTCAAAGCTTCAAATTCTCCATCTGGATCCTTCAACTTCTGGTCTGTTCTATGGAAACCATTTCTCTCGTAGAACTTCAGCCGACTAACACGTTGCTTGTAATTTTTTACCTTCTTAGTTACCGGTTCAATATCGATCACGATTTGCTTATCTGGGAAGTTATCTTCCAGCATAGTCAGAATCTTGGAGCCATATCCTTGTCCGCGCAACTTCTCACTAACTGCTAAATAAGTCAGATAGACGGTGTTGTCATTTTCAGCATAATAAGTAATGCCGCAGAACTTGCCATCATCATAAATTGCGTGAAACTTAACGTTACGGTGAAGTGACATTGCTAAGAGTGAAAACATTGAGAATCTTTCCCATGCTGGGAATGCCTTCATGTACAACTGCTTAGCGTCACGATATGCTTTTGTGCCCCATCGGGCGGGCTTAGAATCTAAAATAGTATCCTTCTTTTCTATTAAACTAAAAAATATAATATTTTTACACACATATTTTATCAAAAAATACGATAGCAAGCAAAAAGAACAGATCATTCGACCTGTTCTTTTTATCTATGTTATATAATTTTCATTTAAATCAACTTGTACTTCTTAAGCAATTCTTCTACGTAGGTGCCTTTAACCTTCTTGAGCATCCCCTTAATTGCCAACTTCTCACCCATTGGCAAATCAAGGTCCTCAAGCTTCTTTTGATCGTTCAAGTAGTACATTGCGTTCATGAGCATTCTGACATCGAATGCGGATGCGAATACTTCTGGCACACCACGATCAATATCAAGCAAGGTATAAACAGCTTCCATGGCAGTTCTGACAGAGTATTCAGTGGTGAAGACAGTGTCTCTTGGAGTCTCAGCAAAGTTACCAATGAAGGCCAAGTTCTTAGAATGATCTGGGACAACCTTTGGTCTGTCACCTAATGCTCTAGGCATGAAGTATGAAGTGATGTATGGCATGTGTGCTGGAATAGTAGCTGCAGCTGCAGCCATTTCAGGAATTCTTTCTTCAGGAACACCCATGTGGTAAAGCCATTCTTCACACAATTCGATACCGTTACAGTCAGGCATGGTCTTTTCAACATAATTACCCTTAGTATCTGAGAACAAACCATAAAGCCAAACAATCAATTCATTAGGCTTTTGTGCCTTAAAGTGTGGTTGACGACTAATTGAGTAACCTAATAACCAGTTAGAATCTTTAATCGTAGTTGGACCACTAGTAACAATTGAGCCGCTGTGTGGATCCTTCTTATTAACAGCTTCAATAAATGGCACAATATCGTCATTCTTAAAGGTAATCGTAGCTGACATTCTCCAGTTAGCCTTCGGAATATCTTTGCAGAAGACATCTGGATGACCAAAGTCGGAATCTTGGGCTGCCAAGTTCTTCCATAATTGCCAGCTAGCGCCTAATTCATGCTCTTCTGGAGCTGGGTGGAAGTTATCACCATAAGTGGTGCTTTCAGTGATAGAACCGTTAGTAACAAAGACGAGGTCATTTTCGGTCAAATCGATTGTCTTTCTCTCACCTTTTTCAGTTAAGATAATTTGTTTAGCAACCTTTTCACCATTTGAACGGTTAACAAAGATATTATCTACCACCGTATCATAGTGGAATTGTACGCCATGGCTCTTTAAATATTTAACCATTGGCAGAATTAATGATTCATATTGGTTATACTTAGTAAAGCGAAGTGATGATAAGTTCTTCAATGTAGCAACGTGTTGAACGAAACGCATTAAGTAACGACGCATTTCCATTGCACTTGCCCATGGTTCAAAGGCAAACATAGTTGACCAGTAAAGCCAGAAGTTGGATTGGAAGAATTCCTTGGTAAAGACTTCGTTAATCTTCTTGTTTTGCAAATCTTTTTCAGGTGTTAAGCAAAGATCAACGATTTCCTTTACTGCCTTAGGTGTTAACAAAAGTTGACCATCAGTTGGAAGAGCCTCACCGCGATTGATGATGACACGAGTTTTAGCATAGCTTGGATCTTTTCTATTCAAACGATAGAATTCATCCAAAATTGATTCGCCTTCATGTTCAGTTGAAGGAATTGATCTGAACAAGTCCCATAAACATTCAAAGTGTGGTTCCATTTCACGACCACCACGGATGATATAACTTTCTTTTTCTTTGCTATAAATACCATCCATTGAACCGCCAGGGAGTGACAATTCTTCAAAGATATGAATTCTATTGCCCTTCATTTGACCATCACGGATCAAAAATACAGCGCTGGCAAGAGCAGCTAAGCCTGATCCAACAATATATGCAGATTTTTGATCAACGTCTTTTGGCTTTTCAGCCTTTACAAATGCTTCATAATTACCATTGCTATAATGCATAATTTACACTTCTTTCAAATAATTGTTACACCTGTAACTATTTGCAGCTATAATGATAGTGTAAGCGATATCATTTGTCAAATTAAAACTAATCAAAGGATGATTTTTTATGAATATGAAAAGCCTGCACACGCAGCAACATATAGAAAAAGCTTTATTTTATTTATTACAAAAAAAGCCTTACGCAGAAATTTCCATTGCAGAAATTACGCGTAAAGCTCATGTTTCTCGAACTTCTTTTTATCGTAACTACAGCCAAAAAAACGATGTATTAATGCTATTTTTGGCTAATCAATATAAAAAATTCATTGTCGATATCAATGAACACAAATTGAAAACATTGACCAAGCAGTTAGTAGCTTACCTAACTTTTTTCAAAGGAAATCCCAAGGTCATGAAAATCTTATTAGACGCTGGCTTTGAAGGGAGTCTATTAAACTTTCAAACTCGCTACTTAAAAAAGCTGCTTAATGTCTACCACCCTGACTTAAATTTGCCAGATTATGCAATTGCCTACCAATCCGGCGGAATTTACATGCTTTTAATCTGGTGGGTGAAGCAAGATTATGCTACTCCACTAGAAGATTTAATTAATTATGCGGAAAAACACATTATGCTTTAATGTCTTATTATTGTAGTTTCTTACGCTTTTTACCAAAGTTAAAGTAGAAATTCAACACAAAAGCGATGATTAACAAAATTAACGATACCAACATAATCTCTTTAATCCCCGCATGGAAAATTGTTCTCATTGTTGGTACCAATTCCTGAGGCAATAATTTGGCACTTTTTGCATCACTTAACTTGTTCATCATTGCCATCGTAATGCCCTTATATGTATGAACGCCGCTTGCCAAGTTCAAGTTCATAATTACGCCGTACACAGCTGCCATGACGGTTTGAGCCAAAATTCTAATCAAATATGAAGTTGAAGTAGCCGTAGCCATATTTTTCAATCCAGCATCAAGTTGAACCTTCAATTGCATAGCAACGAAGATAAAGCCAACACCGATTCCTGAAAATGCACCGATAAAGGTCAGCATCTGTACCGGTGTATGGATATCTGCTAAAAATAACCCAGCTGATGAAATCATCATTGCAATGATTCCGATTAAGGCTAATTTAAATGTACTCATGTGCTCTTGAATAGCCGCTACACTTTGAGAGGCTATGATTTCCACGATTGAATTAGGAATCAAAGTCATCCCACCTAAAAGTGCAGATAAACCAAGCAATGCTTGAGCCCACATTGGCATGTAGGTGTTAACTGCAATAAATGCACCCCAAGTAAAGGCAAATAAAAGAAAGTCACCATCTAAATCTTTATTTTTAAACAAAGATACTGGGATGATTGGATTAGCTGCATGATTCTCTCGAATAAAGAAGAGAACAATAAATACTAGACTGATGATAATCAAACTAATCACAATCCAATTAGCAGTTAAGCCAACTAATTGAATACCCATCAAGAATAAAAGCAAGCCAATAACTAACAAACCAGCACCAGGAATATCGAAGACTGGTGTTTTTTCTGGTGTAACAGGCTTGTAGTAGATAAGGCAAATGATTAATGCTATCAAACCAATTGGAATATTAATATAGAAGACCCAGTGCCAAGAAAAGGCATCGATCAGCCAACCACCAACTAATGGTCCTAAAATTGCAGCACCATTCCAGCTAGCAATCAAGTAGCCAAGGACCTTTGTTCTAGTTTTAATATTTTTAAAAACGTAACCGGCAATAATGTAAGGAAGAGATCCCATGCCACCTGCGCCGATCCCCATAATGAATCTAGAACACAAGAAAAAGATGATATTTGGTACTATTCCCTGCAAAGCAGCTCCAAGCACAAATAATACTAGAGAAATTTCAAAGGCCTTTTTATTAGTGATTTTCTCACCAATCTTAGTCCAAATTGGGATCGAAATCGACATCCCTAATAAAAAAATCGCCACAATCCAGCCCATAAACTGAATCCCATGCAAAGCTGCCACAATTGTCGGAATTGCAGTATTAATAATTGTTCCATCAAGTCCTGACATTACATTCCCAAGCATCAGGGCAATCGTAACCATTGTAATTTGTTTTTTATTCATTCAACTTTCCCCTTTAAAAAACAAAAACTCCTATTATCAGCGATAATAAGAGTAAAAAAATATGGAGGATACAGGGCTCGAACCTGTGACCTCCTGCTTGTAAGGCAGATGCTCTCCCAGCTGAGCTAATCCTCCATTATGGGGCGGAATGTGGGATTCGAACCCACGCATGCTGGATCCACAAACCAGTGTGTTAACCCCTTCACCAATTCCGCCATAAACGGTCCATGTGGGATTTGAACCCACGATCTCCTCCGTGACAGGGAGGCGAGATAAGCCACTGCTCCAATGGACCAATCAGAGGAGGATGTGGGATTTGAACCCACGCGCGGCAGAACCGCCTAACGGTTTTCAAAACCGTCCCCTTAAGCCACTTGGGTAATCCTCCATAGCCGAACAGATACTATTATACTAAAGTGAGATAAAAGCGCAAGTCTTTTTTGCAAAAAAATGCAGTTATGTCCAATTTAGAACATAACTGCATCTCAAATAATTTTTAATCATGCAAATTCTTTTGATATAGCAAGTACTTGTATTCTTTTCCAGCAATTTCCACAAACTTTTCGGTAGCATTATTAACCCAGCCAAAATGTTCAAAAAATTGTCGTGCATTTTCATCTCCATCAATGCACCACAGATAGATCTTGCCGTAACCCATCTTTTTCAATTCATTTTCGGCAGCATTAAGCAAAGTTTTTCCGATATTAAAGGCTTGGAAATCTGGTTCAACATATAAAGCCATTAATTCGCCGCACCCTAGCATGCGAGTATCACGCGGGCGACCATAGCTCACCGCAGCACGAATTTTATTGTCATCATCAATAAAAATTAAATTGTGACGGCCACTTTCATTCAACCGTTTAACCCATGCATTTTCAGTAATATTATCTAAAAATACATCTGGCAATATATCTTTATATGTATTTTGCCAACATTTTTGAAAAAGTCGACTTGTTTCTTTTGCTTCATCTTCAGAAATTAGTGGTTTAATAATCATTTTCTACTTCTTTGTAAGAACAGTTACAGCTTCAACATGCAGTGACCGGTGTCTGGCAATTGCACATTAGGTACAAATTGCGCCCTGTCGCAATAGGGAATGTCTACGAAATAGTAGCACATATATCTACACGACTCAAAAATGCTAATAGATCTAGATTATGTAGATGATTAGCTGATCAAAATTATATAGCCATCTGTGGTAACAGAAGATCCACAATGGTTAGTAGACAAACGTTTGCGGAAACCTGAACTATAAATATCAAAGCCATCATCCAATTATGACATAATCACCTTTGCGAGAAGTTTTATGGGCGGTGTCTGTTCCCTCGAGATGAGGTGATTCCAATGAGCTATGCTTCAGAAAGGATTACGGCCCGTGAGCGTCTACCAAGCATTACTAACCTTTATTTTCACATTCTGTGCATAATAAAAGAGCGTCACATAACTTTGGCCAGTTGCGGACAATCTTTTATTAAATAAAAAGTAACTAAACCACTGCCTTTAAAGCGGCTCGCTTTTTTGTCTACATTCATATTTTACCATCAGTGATTACTAGTGGCAAATTACAGATCCTTAAACTGCACATTCCCATTTGGAAATAATGCATTAAGTACTGTTGACTCATGAGCTGATGTTATTTCAAAAATAAAACTATGCAGGTTTCCTTTAGTAATTTGACCGTTAAATCGTCGGAACTCCAGAATAAAGCCCTTGTAATTTGACCGTTAAATCGTCGGAACTCCAGAATAAAGCCCTTGTAATTTGATAAATAATTGTTACTCTTCATCAAACGGTCGTACCTTGTTTTGGTTACTTCTTTATCCTCAGCATTAATAAAACTTTGTAATGCCCTAGCTACAGTAACCCCTTGCTGTATATCATTTTCCTCTAATATTTATAACTTATTTTTAAAGCTTAAAATATATTTCACTCTATCTTGGAGTTCGTTGAGTGTTATATCTTTTATTTAGTTGTATAGTTTCCTTCACTTATACCTCCCCATCACAATGTCCTTAACTTCCTGCAAGTAATCGTCAGTATATTCAGGAACAAGCAGCTGACCATCGATTGCATCCAGCATCACTTTTTCTTTATCTTTTAGTTTCTTGTAAACTATCCTGTCGATAAAGCCCATATGTGAAACATCGCCCTTGGTCATCAAATAGTAGTACCTTGTGTATTGATTTGCTGGTAGTCCCAGACGGTTAATCCGATCTCGGGACTGCAACATGAAGGTCAAATTAAAGTTGTATTCGAAGTAAACCGCGTCGTGTACAGTTTGATGCAACGAAATGGATTCCCCTAAAGTGTTAGGATTCGATACCAGTACTTGTGCATCATCGGTCCGGAAATTATTAATCATTCCTTCTCGATCCTGTTTTGGTGTCGTTCCATAAACCAAGGTAGTTTTAATGCCCATGCCATTAAGAGTATCGGTAATCTTTTGCATAGTACCGACAAACATCCCCCACACCACGACCTTTTTGCCTTGACTGACCAGCTTATCAATGCTATTTTGGCTGGGTGCTATTTTAAACATTCTGATCTTTATTAAACCTAATTTACAGTAAGTTCGTGTTACTTAATAGTAATGAGTAGTTAAAACATTCTTAAATTTATTAAGTATCTTTGGTTTATCAATGGTTATCCCTAATTTTTGTAAAATAAAGATTATAACCATAAAGCCGAATATTTTTGTCATCTGCACTAACTTATAAGGATTAGATACCGCCATATTTTCTCTATCTCCGTGTGTTAGGAATACCCTTGTGCTTACAAGCTTTCCAATCCAATCATCTGTATTTCCAACGTGTTCAGATAATAGTTCTCTATAGGATTCAGGCAATTCCTCAATAAATTTGTTTATTTTATCCCTCAAAGTAAGACGTTCATTCCTAAAATACGATTCAATGCCTTGTGTATAATTGACAAGATCATTTTCAATTACCGACCTGTAGTTAACCGTTAACAAATAGTCATCCACCAGTAACTGTAACTCTTTTGAGGAACTTACCCAATTATTTATCACACTGAGCAACTCCGATTGGACATCATATAGTCATATGAAAAACTGTGCGCTTGAATTATTTAGGGTTGCATACAGCGAATTAAAGTGTTATAGTTAATTAAATTGACATATACGGAAGTTATAAGTATCATTCATCTTTGCTATCTATTATTTTCTTAGATGTTAATTTAATTTGGTTACTTTGGTTTGATTTCTAGGAGGATATATATATATGCAAACTGGTACTGTAAAATGGTTTAATGCTGATAAGGGCTTTGGGTTTATCACTGGTTCAGATGGTAAAGATGCATTCGTACACTTTTCATCAATTAAAACTGACGGTTTTAAGAGTCTTGAGGAAGGGCAAAAAGTTAGGTACGATGTTGAACAAGGCAAGCGAGGACCTCAAGCGACTAATGTTGTTCCACAATAATTTGTCTAATATTATGAAGAACTGCTTTTGATGGAGCAGTTCTTTTTTATGGCTCTTCGTCAAGAAGTACTGATAGAAAAATTTGAATAAGTTTTCAAACAGCTCGTGTCTGAGATTGGACATGAGCTGTTCTTTTATTCTTCCAGTTGATGGCAAAGTATGAGTTAGGAAGGGCAAGCAGGATTCGAGCCCGAAAATTAAAGAAGTTACGAAAGCCATAAGCAGTTCGTTTAATAACTTTGATCTTATTGTTAGTTCCTTCGACTGGACCATTCGTGTAGTCACCATATTTAAAGCTGGTGATAATCTCTTTACGATGCCTCCGGAGAGTCCGTTGAACTTTTTGAAGTGATTGGGGAAGCTGGGTCCATTTAATCGCGAGTAAATGATTGAATTCATCCTTACTACGATGATTGATCGCGAGAATAAGGTCCTGATAATAACGATAAGCTTGTTTAAGATCATCATTGAAAGCCAGTAAGCGTTGAATAACTTCAACGTCGGTCAACTGAGTATAGCCAAAATTACGACGTGACCAATAGTTATCATATTTGAGTAACCCCGCTGGGGTTAGGATTAATTTCCAGAAATGCTTGAGTGCCCGCCATTGATGGCTCCCATTGCCAGCTTGGTTCATAGCTTTAACCCGAATTTTATTCAAAGCCCGGTAAGCTTGAGCGACCACATGAAAGTGGTCGGCAATAATTATGGCATGGGGAAATAGTTCATGAATAAGATGATGATAAGGCGTATACAGGTCAACCGTAACCGTGCGCACTGCCAGACGAGCCGCGCGGTCGTAGCGCAGAAAGTAATTACGCAAGTAGCGATTACGTCGTGACAGAATAATATCAGGGGACCACTTCTGGACTTGAATCTTTTTCTCGACCAAGTGTTTAAGGTTTTTAGTGAGCGAAGACTTCCGCCCCCATTGACTAACCTTTCGTTCAAAGTCAGTTTGCGCTAGCTCAGCCTGGTATTCACTATTTAGCCGGTGAAGTTCGTTAAAGATGGTGGTCCTTACTAAAGCCTAAGTAGTTAGCGATGTATCGCAAGGAACGTCCTTCATTATGAAGCGTTTCAATGACAACACGGTTCTGGAATGATAAAATAGTTGTGCTCATCAAGGTCCTTCTTTCTAATGGATTGTGCGGTAACACCATTAAAGACCTTGATGGGTTTTTCTGTCCACTTAAATGTTCAACTTAAATTTTACAATCTGCCTTATAAATATCTTTAATAATTAACATCCATTATCTTATCGTCATGTCAACCATTACTGCTTCTCTCATCAACTTAACCAACTCAACTCCCCAAAACGGACACTTATCTACACAACCTAAAAATCCAGCACGTTGTCCACTCGACCCTCTAGCTTAAAAGCAAAAAGTGTACTAATTCCAATCAATAAAACGGGAATTAGTACACTTTCAATCTATCAGGAATGCCACCACCCCGGCATTCATACGCTATTTTTCTGTACGTTCGAGGACCGTTACAGCTTCAACATGTGGAGTCTGTGGAAACATATCAACAGGATCAATTCGATTAAATTCATAACTTTTTTCTTGGAACAATTGCAAATCACGGACCATGGTTGCAGGGTTACATGAAATATAAATAACCTTTTCAGGACCAGTCTTCGCAGTCGCATCAATAAATTCAGGCGTTAAACCTTTTCTAGGTGGGTCAACGAAAACAACATCGGTCTTAAGACCTTGCTTAGCCCAACGTGGCATAATTTCTTCGGCCTTACCCAAGTAATACTTAGCGTTATCGATGTCGTTCAACTTAGCATTATCCTTGGCATCTTTAATGGCATCCCGTACAACTTCGATTCCTCGGACCGCCTTCACGTGCTTAGCCACACTCAAGCCGATTGTCCCAATACCTGAATAAGCATCAATCACAACGTCGCTTGGCTTCAAATCAGCCTTCTTAATAGCCAAATCGTACAAGCGTGGTGTTTGCAATGAATTGATTTGGAAGAAACTTTGTGGTGAAATTCTGAATTTCAAATCACCAATTTGATCAGTAATTTGATCGTTACCAAAGACCAAGTAGTCCTTCTTACCCAAAATTACGTTGGTCTTCTTAGGGTTGTGGTTCAAAATCAAGCCAGTAACACCAGGAATTTGGCTCACTTCAGCAGCAACGCCCAAAAGTTGTGGGAAGTCATTGTGCAAGCAGACCAAAATGACCATGATCTCGCCAGTTGCCTTACTTCTACGCACATCAAGATAGCGTACTTCACCTTTATGATTGATTTCATCATAAGCAGGCACTCTATATTTACGTAAAATATCACGTACAGTAACAAGCACACGGTCGATTTCAGGATCAGTAGTAAAGAAATTAGTCAGTGGCACTAAGTCGTGTGAATGACGTCTGAAAAAGCCGATCTCGAGCTGACCATTGATTTCACGCACTGGCACTTGTGCCTTGTTACGGTAGCCTGTTTGTTCAGGACTTGGCAAAGTTTGCCCTACTTCAATGTCATCTAAGTGCGCCTTTTTAAGCAAGTTAACTACTTGATTACGCTTAAATTCAAGTTGCTTGTCATATTTGATATGTGCCAAAGATGCCAAGCCAGTTTGCACCCATTGGTTAAGCTTGATCTTTACTCGATCTGGGCTCTCTTTCTTAATTTTTTCGATTTTGGCAAAAGCAAAGTTCTTTTTGACCTTTAAAATTTTTGCACTAACGATTTCACCTGGAAGAGCGTTAGTAACGAAGACTGTCAAACCTTCATAGTGAGCAACCCCCATTGCTTCGTATGAGAGGTCGGTAATCTCTAAGTCAACAATTTGGTTTTTCTTCATGTATTATCTTCAACCTTTTTAATAAATCAATACTGTAATCATTATAATACTTGACTAGTTTTGTGTCTTGAAAATTATTTTTCATGAAAAGTATTGACATACATTTTTAATATTGCTATCATAGTTTTCAATAATTAACGAAAACAGTAGCTGCTTCGCTCAGCGTTCAGAGAACTGGTGGTAGGTGCGAACCAGACAGGCGAAGCTAGACGAATTACATCGTAATTTTTATTGCTCGGAAATATTCAGAACCGTTACCATCTGATAGAGATTCAAGTACTTAGACTTGAAAGAGTGGGTGGTACCACGGCTATCGTCGTCCCGTTGACTTAGGTCAGCGGGGCTTTTTTATTTGGAGGAATAGAAATATGGAAAAAAAGAAGGTATCTTTTGCAGAATCAATTATCATTCTGATAGTTCTACTAGCTATCTTGGGCGTTTCCGTAATTAAATTCGGTTTGTCCCCAGAAGTGCCAGTTTTGTTCACTGTACTACTTCTTACCTTTGGGGCAAGATTGCGCGGCTTTAGTTGGCAAGACGTTCAAAACGGGATTAAAGAAGGTATCGGCGTTGCGATCATTCCTATCTTCATCTTCATGTTGATCGGTGCCTTAATTGGTGTTTGGATCAAAGCCGGAATCATCCCTTCCATCATGGTTCTTGGTTTTAACATGATCAGTGGTAGTTTCTTCGTACCATCGGTCTTCATCGTTTGTTCAATCGTTGGTGTCGCCATCGGTAGTGGTTTTACCACCATCTCAACTGTCGGGATTGCCTTGTTTGGTATCGGTTCAAGTATGGGTGCCAACCCTGCCTTAGTTGCCGGTGCGATCATCTCCGGTGCGGTATTCGGCGATAAAATGTCTCCTTTGTCAGACTCAACCAACTTGTCATCAGCCGTTGCCGAAAGTGAACTTTTCTCACACATCAAGAACATGATGTGGTCCACTATTCCTTCATTCGTCGTATCACTTATTCTGTTCTGGATCTTGGGTAACAGCGGCCATATGGACCCAACCAAGATTGAACGTACCTCACAAGTTTTACAAAACAACTTCACCATTTCATGGTGGGCACTTTTGCCAATCGTTCTTATGTTGATCTGTGCTTGGCGTAAGATCCCTGCAATTCCTACCTTGTTCATGAACATTGCAATTACTGTGGTCATGATCTTTATCCAAAGTCCTCATGAATCTGCTCAATCATTGAACAACTTGATCATGAACGGTTTCGTTGCCAAAACTAGCGATGCTTCAGTTAACGCATTGCTTACCCGTGGTGGTATTTCCAGCATGATGGCTACTGTAGCGCTCATCATTTCAACTTTGTCACTTGGTGGGATGCTCATGAAGTTCAACATCGTGCAAAGTGCGATGGAACCACTCGTTAAGCATCTGAACAAACCTGGTCGTTTAATCACCGTAACTATTCTTTCAGGTATTTGTATCAACCTCTTCGTTGGTGAACAATACTTATCAGTAATTTTGCCTGGTCGTGCATTCAAGCCAGCCTTTGATAAAATCGGTCTTTCACCATTAGCACTTAGTCGTGTACTTGAAGATGGTGGTAGTGTTATCAACTACTTGATTCCTTGGGGCGTTGCCGGTTCATTCGCTGCATCTGCATTGGGTGTACCTGTGCTTCAATTCTTGCCATTCGTCTTCTTCAGCTTGTTATCACCTGTCTTCTCAATCTTTAGTGGTGTAACAGGCATCGGCTTAAAACGGGCTAAGAAAGACAAATAATTTGGATATAACTAGATATTAAAAGGGTCTGCAATTAATTTTGCAGGCCTTTTAATTATTCATATCATACATGCGAACTTGCGCTTTTTTATATTCTTTTGAATTACGATAATCATCATACAAAATATCCGTCACAATCACCTGATTATTTTGCTCTTCAAAAACAATTTCTTGTTGCAATTCAGAATTATCTTTGCGGCTTACCGAACTGCTTCGACTCAATCTTAAATCATCAAGTTCCCTATCAATAAAGGTCTTTTGCGAACCAGTTAAAATGTCATATTTCTTTTTAGCATTTTCTGTAAAGAATAATTTTCTCACTTCATCTGCCGCATAACTCTTATCAGGATGGTCGCTACGCTCGCCGCGCACTTCACTATCAGTATATTTCTTATCCATAAAAATTACTCCCTTATTTCAAGGATAGCAAGATCTTCAAGAAAGTGTTAAGTATTTGCCCAAAGATCAAAAAAATTTATAATTTTAAACAAATACGTTAAAATAGATAAGACAATTAAATAGAAAGAGTGACATATATATGGACAACATGAACTTTTCAAGTCCTGAACGTCGCCAAGTTCACGACGTCTCAGAAGTTAATGGTTTTCTTTCCAAGATGTATGGCTACATGGGCTTAGCTGTTCTTGTATCAGCTATCACCGCATTTTTGACCATGACTGTTTTCAGAGCAGCTGTGATGCAAATGCCAACTGCATTGATGTGGATTATTCTGATCGTACCTCTTGGTTTATCAATGGGGATCAGCTTCAGAGCTACAAGAAATCCAGTTGCTGGCTTTGTAATGTTAATGATTCTGGCTGTCATCTACGGATTTGAATTTGCACTTTTAGCTGGTTTCTACACTGGCGCTCAAATCAGTACGGCATTCCTTTCTTCAGCTGCTGTCTTTGGTGCAATGGCCATCTTCGGTACATTTACTAAGAGAGATTTAAACAACTTAGGTTCTTACATGGGCGCTGCTTTGATTGGTTTGCTTGTAGCTATGATTGTTAATATTTTCTTGCGCAACTCAGTTGCTTCATTCGTATTCTCAATCATCGGTGTTATAATCTTCACTGGCTTGACCGCTTATGATGCACAAAAGATGAAGAGCATCTACAACAACTACGGCAGCCAAGTTCCTACTAACGGCCTTGCTGTATTGGGTGCTTTACAACTTTACTTAGACTTCATTAACATCTTCTTGTTCTTGCTTCAAATCTTTGGCATGGGCAACGACCGTAACTAATTTAATGAAGATAAGAAAATACCTGTTGGTTTTTACACCAACAGGATTTTTTATTGCTCTGTTTTTTTTTCTTTATTAGGAACCATGCTGCTCATCAATTCTACCGGAGACTGGTGTAAGAATGCCATAATGCTCTGACGCACATCATATGGTGAAAGAATATCGCCATTCTCTGACAACAAAATTTGAATTTCTATTTTACGGTCAAAACAAAATGAAATGGTGTTCTTGGTTGAATTCAATACTGATTCCAGTTGCTCTTGCACTGGCTTAGTTAAATCAATACGATCCAAAATATCTCTGTCTTTTCTAACGCTCTCAGTATAACCAGCGATAAAGTCATCTTCGACGTCGTTAACCAAACTATTAACGTCTGAGTAATATTGATAAAAAGTTCTGGTACTTACGCCTGAAACTTTAATGATATCTTTTACTTTTAATCACGAAGGCTTTTTTCTTCTAAACAAGTTAATAAGGCTGCTACTAGATTATTTTTCGTATTAGTGATTCTAATATCCATTAAGTTTATTGCACCTAAATCCTTCCTAATACTACTTATGAATTTAGAAGTCATAAAAGGATATCTTCTAAGTAAAATTCCATTTTAATTTCACTATACATTTTTTACCCTTTTGTTAATAAAAGCAAGCATATCATCTCTCTGACACACACTTTTATCATTTCAGTCATCTTTTCCAAAATATTGCAGATTATTATACCAAAAAAGGGAAAATTATATTTTACTAATGTGTTAATTATTTTTACTTTTGCACCGTTCATTGTACCAAGTAGCCGCATCCCATATACTGATGGTGTAATTAGTTGGACTATAGATAGGACTTGAGCAAAATGACTAAATCACAAAACATTATCCGCATTCATGAAGTGATGACGCCACTTTCTCTCTCCGAAAAAGATGAAACAATCTTAGACCAATTCGAAAACGTCCTTCTAAGTGACAATGTTTATTATCCTTTTCAACCAGTTAAGCACATCAATCAAGTTTTCATCGAAAATATAAACGAACAATTGCTTAAGGACTTCGCCTTCAAAAATAAATCTCGCAAATTAATCTTAGATAGACTGATCTCTATTAGTTATAAGTATCTAGCTAAAAATAGACGTGATGATATTAGTTATAGTCAAATCAAGAAAAATTGGTTAAATCTTATTCAAATTTGTTTTAATACTTATCATTATCAATATCATCCAGAAAGACTTTTAAATAAAATCAAAGAAGCAAATCAAATGTAAAAAAAGGTGGTTAGCTTGTAACTAACCACCTTTTGCGCACTAACTGAGTAATGACAAGCCATTTTGGTTGAATACTTTTGTGTGTCATTTTTCTAATAACCCTTTTCAGAATTAAATAGAAAAAATAAGAATCTAGGAAATTCCCAGATTCTTATTCTTATCATCATTATTTACCAACGTAGAATTCAATTCTTTGTTGTAAATTATGGAATTCAACTGGACAATATCCACCAATTTCACCATCAAGGTTAACTGGCAAATCTCGTCCTGCATTCTTACCAATAAGTTCAGCCTTTAAGCTTCTAGTTTTGGTATAGATGATGTTAGGATCATCAACGTGCTTACCATTCAAAGCCAAAGCCATCAACTTCATCATGCTGACAGGATCTGAAGGCTTAACAACGATCAATTGGAAAAGTCCGTCACTAAGTTGCGCATCAGGCATAACTTGTTCAAAACCACCAATTGAGTTGGTCATTCCCAACAAGAACATTGAGAGCTTGCCTTCATAAACGCCATCATCATAAGTTAAACGCATTTCGTTCTCAGTTAAGTGAGGCAACATTTCTGCACCCTTAATGAGGTAAGCTGCATAACCTAAAGCTGATTTTACTTCGGATGGCACGCCATATGTTAATTCTGTTAAAGAACCGCTGGCAGCAATATTTACAAAATATTGAGTTTGATCACCAAAAACCGCTTTACCGATATCCATCTTGCGTGTCTTATTCTTCAAAATAACCTTTGCGGCATCCGGAATATTGTCACGTGGGATAGCTAATGCACGGGCATAATCGTTAGTCGTACCTGCTGGAATAATTGCCATCTTAGGTCTCTTATCTAAAAAGGCAATCCCATTAACTACTTCATTGATTGTCCCGTCACCACCGGCTGCAACGATCAGGTCAAAGCCTTCTTTTGCGGCACGTGTAGCTTCATTGCGAGCACTATTTTGTTCAGGTGTAGTTCTAAAAGCACTAGCTTCATAACCAGCTTGCTCTAACACATCTAAAATATCGGCCACGTTTTTGGGCATCTGCTCGTGACCGGATACAGGATTATAAATTAATCTTGCTTTACTAGTCATAATTACTACCTTAACGTTCTAAAAATTAACGACTTTGCAATTCTTGGTTAAGCAACTTGTTAACCATCTTAGGGTTAGCCTTACCACGAGTTTGCTTCATGATTTGACCAACTAAGAAGCCGATTGCACGGTCCTTACCATTCTTAAAGTCTTCAACTGATTGTGGGTTATCGTCAACAACCTTCTTAACCATTGGAGCTAAGACTGAAGTATCTGACAATTGAACCATACCGTTGTCTTCAACGTACTTCTTAGGATCAGTACCGTTAGCAATAGTTTCAGCAAAGACTTTCTTAGCGATCTTAGATGAAATAGTACCATCCTTGATCAACTTGATCATTTCTGCTAAGTGTTCTGGAGTAAGCTTGATGTCATTCAAACTTACACGGTGATCGTTCAAGTAACCATTTACTTGAGTGTTCATCCAGTTAGCAGCAAGAGTTGGATCAGCACCAGCAGCTACAGCTGCGTCAAAGAAGTCTGAACTTTCCTTAGTTTGAAGCAAAACATTTGCGTCGTATGGCTTCAAACCGTACTTGTTTACATAGTCATCGTAACGATCAAATGGGCTCTTTGGAAGTTCCTTAGCGATTTGATCGATCCATTCTTGACTAATGTGGTCAGGAGCGATATCTGGTTCTGGGAAGTAACGGTAGTCAGAAGCACCTTCCTTAACACGTTCCAAAACAGTCTTACCAGTTGCTTCGTCAAAACGACGAGTTGAAAGTTGAATGTGACCACCAGCTAAAAGAACTTGTTCTTGACGCTTTTCTTCGTAGGCAAGTGAACGACGTACGTGGTCAAATGAGTTCAAGTTCTTCATTTCAACCTTAGTACCAAGTTCCTTTTGACCTGCAGGACGGATGGAAATGTTGGTATCAACACGCATTGAACCTTCTTCCATCTTAACGTCTGAAGCACCAGTAAATTGAACGATCTTACGTAACTTTTCAAGGTATGCGTAAGCTTCTTCTGGGTCTTCCATATCAGGTTCAGAAACAACTTCAAGAAGTGGAACACCTTGACGGTTCAAGTCAACGTATGAGAAACCGTTGGTTCCGTGAGTGTTCTTACCAGCATCTTCTTCGATGTGCATTTCGTGGATACCGATTCTCTTCTTCTTACCACGAACTTCAACTTCAATGTAACCATCACGAGCAAGTGGTTGGAAGAACTGAGTAATCTGGTAAGCCTTTGGGTTATCAGGATA
Organism: Lactobacillus amylovorus DSM 20531; assembly: GCF_002706375.1. NCBI lineage: Bacteria > Bacillati > Bacillota > Bacilli > Lactobacillales > Lactobacillaceae > Lactobacillus > Lactobacillus amylovorus. Next base: position 1,632,447 of record NZ_CP017706.1, on the reverse strand, counting down.
GAAGTAGTTCTTACGGTCAAAGTGAGTAGTTGGCAAAATGTGAGCGTGAGTTGCCAAGGCAACCATGATACCTAAACGGTAAACGTTCTTGTTAACCATTGGCAAGGTACCAGGCATAGCCCAGTCAATAACATTAGTCTCCGTGTTTTGTTCAGCACCGTAGGTTACTGGTGAAGGAGAGAAAATCTTGCTCTTTGTCTTTAATTCGAAGTGGACTTCAAGTCCGATAGTCGATTTAAAATTCATTCAATTAATCCTCCATTCCAGTTGGTGTTTTTTCGTAAAACTTATTGCTGCGTTCAATAAAGTCAGCAGTCTTGAAGACGTTACCTTCATCAAAGCGCTTAGCCATAATTTGTAAGCCGACAGGCATACCATCAACTAAACCAGCTGGAACACTAGCTGCAGGAATACCTGCTAAGTTGGCAGAAATAGTCAAAATATCGTTGTTGTACATCTTGATTGGGTCAGAAACTTCTTCGCCAATACCAAATGCAGGTTCAGTAGTAGTAGGTCCAACGATTACGTCATTTTCAGCAAAGATCTTGTCAAAGTCATTGCAAATTAATGTTCTAACCTTAGCAGCTTGTCTGAAGAATCTGTCGTATGAACCGGCTGAAAGTGCAAATGAACCAAGCATGATACGACGCTTAACTTCTGTACCGAAGCCTTCTGAACGTGACTTAACGTAAACGTCAAGCAAGTTCTTAGTATCCTTAGCACGGTAGCCGTAACGAATACCATCGTATCTTTGCAAGTTTGATGAAGCTTCACTTGAAGCGATGATGTAGTAGTCAGGAACAACGTACTTAGTGTGTGGCAATGATACTTCGTTGATGATTGCGCCAGCATCCTTTAAAGTATCGATTTGCTTTTGGATAACTTCACGCATTTCACCGCTAACTGCTTCCATGTATTCCTTAGGAACAGCTACGCGAAGGCCCTTAACGTCTTGACCAATAAACTTGGTAAAGTCAGGAACTTCACGAGTTGAAACAGTTGAGTCGTGTTCGTCTGCACCAGCAATAACATTCAATACTTCTGCTGAGTCCTTAACGCGCTTAGTCATTACACCGATTTGGTCAAGTGAAGAACCAAATGCGATAAGACCCCAACGAGATACACGGCCGTAAGTTGGCTTAATACCAAAAATGCCGTTGAATGCAGCTGGTTGACGAATTGAACCACCAGTATCTGAACCAAGGGCTGCAACAACTTGACCACCGGCAACTGCAGCTGCAGAACCACCGGATGAACCACCAGGAACCTTGTCTAAGTTCCATGGGTTGTGAGTAGCACCGTAGTATGAGTGTTCAGTTGATGAACCCATAGCGAATTCATCCATGTTGGTCTTACCTACAAAGGTTACGCCAGCCTTCTTAAGCTTAGAAATAACTGTTGCGTCGTACATTGGCATGTAATTGTACAAAATGTGACTAGCAGCAGTAGTCTTAATACCGTTAGTGATAATGTTGTCCTTAATAGCAATTGGAATACCTGCTAACTTGCTCTTTGAGTAGTCAAGGTTTTCTGCGGGCTTTGCATCATCTAAAACAGTGATCCAAGCGTTTAACTTCTTATCTGTATCCTTAATGTTTGCCACAGTGTCTTTAGCTAACTTATCTGCTGACAAGTCACCGCTGGCAAGCTTTTTGTTTAATGAATCAATATCTTCGTTTAAGTAATTCATTACTCGTCCTCATCCTTATTAATAATTACAGGAACCTTAATGTAGCCGTTAGCCTTTTCAGGAACGTTTGCCATTAATGTTTCTCTAGTTTGTCCTTGCCAGTGTTCAGGTTTATCTTCTCTGAAGACAGTATCACGGTCAACAACTTGGACAGTTTCATCAACACCTTCAGTATCAACTTCGCTAAGTTGATCAGCCATGTTGATGATTGATCCCATTTGATCAGTAAATTTATCTAATTCTTCCTCATTAAACGCAAGTCGCGAAAGAGTCGCAACGTGTTTAATGGTATCTTTTGTGATTTCCACGCAAATACCTCCTATTCGCCGCCATAAACATGGACTTGATAATCACTATCGCCGGTTTCCTTGGCAATTAATGCTTGAACATCGTCAACCGATCCAATCCTAATTTCAATTGGAATATTGTTAGGCAAATACTTCTTTGCTGCTGACAAAGCTAAACGAGTAAAACTTTGAATTTGCTCGTAGCCATAAAACTGGGTCGTTACTGAAATATTTTCTTGAGCCAGCTTGCCATTATCATAACGCAAAGTTGCCGTTACCCCACTAATATTAGGGAAATAATTTTGAATAGACGTCTTGAAATCATTAAAGTGCGATGCGTCGTTGCTATTAATTGCCTTTTCATTACCAGTTGTCGGTAAAATCTGCATTTTTTCCGACACGGATTTCCATTTAGTTATTCTACTACTATTAGACGCCGCTGTCCCGTAAGCGAAGTAAGTTCCGCCAACTAATGAGTCTTTTCCGGTCTTTGAGAACAAACCAACGGTAATTGGAATATTCTTCAAAGCCTTCTTTTTACGCAAACGAGCGACGATTTCATTAGCCATCTTCTCGCCTTGTGCGCGTTGTTCAGCTCTTGAAATATCGGTTTGGAATTCTGCACCATTCCGCTTCTTTTGGAAGTAGTCAACGGAATTCATGGCCAGACCCAAACTCATACCACCAATTGAATACTTAGAACCGGAACCGGTCAAGTAATCTTGTTCAATAATTTCTTCCAAATAAATTGGATTTCTGGTATCAGTACCGGTCTTGCCGTTATTAACAGGGTTCAAGCCCTGGGGATTAGATTTTGATTTTCTGGTTAGCCAATCGGTAACCGTTGAAGAATCCAAATACTGACCTTCTTGGAAAACGTATTGGTTAGTTGAAAATTGATTCTTAGAAATTTGAATCAAACCACGTTCAAGTTCACGCGTATCTACTGAGTTGTCGTTATCAGTAGCAGTCAAACCAGAAATAGGACTAGTAACGTAGCGGCCGTTCTTTAACAAAACGCTGTAGCCGCTATTACCCGTATTAGTTGTTTGATAACTTTTTCTCTTAGTTGTAGAAGTAGTTGTCGCATTGTTGGCTAAACTTGAGTCCTTTAGTCTGCCACAGCCACTTAGGGTAATCATCACCCCAGCCAAAGCCATAATCTGCAAATATTTTTTCACAATAATTGTCCCTTTATTCAATTTGTGCGATTGCTTCTTCTTCGGTTAAAAGCGGAATTCCCAGTTGCTCGGCCTTATTGTACTTAGATCCGGCATCCTTACCATAAATTACATAATTGGTCTTCTTAGAAACTGAGCCGGTAACCTTAGCACCTAAGGCTTGCAACTTCTTGGTAAATTCACTTCTTGTATAATGCTCTAATTTTCCAGTTAATACAACTGTTTTATCTTTGAATGGGTTATCAGGTGCAGCTTCTTCATCTTCACCGAGGTAATCCATGTTCAAACCACTTTCGCGCAATTCTTCAATCAGCTTTTGCACTTCAGGCTGAGCAAAATACGTAGTCATCGATTCGGCAATCGTCATGCCTATTGTATCTATTGAAGCAATATCTTGCACCCCTTGAGCCATAATCTTTGACAGATTTTTAAATTTTTGGGCGATTAAACGGGCTGCTTTTGCTCCAACGTGATCAATTCCAAGGCCTGTAATTAACAATTCTACTGAATTTGACTTGGAATTATCAATTGCAGTAAGCAAATTATTGATCGATTTTTCCTTAAAGTGATCAAGCTCGGCCAAATCATCGGCAGTTAAGTGGTAAAGATCGGCAACGTTGTGCACCAAATCCTTGGCAATTAACTGTTTAACGATCTTAGGACCTAAGCCGGCAATATTCATCGCAGGACGCGATGCAAAGTGGGTAATTCCTTCTTCTACTTGGGCTGGACAAGATGGGTTAATGCAGCGAAGAGCTACTTCGTCTTCTAAGTGAACCAGTTTTTGACCACATGATGGACAAGTATCAGGAATCTTGTAAGGCTCTGAATCTGCTGGACGCTTTGCTAAAACAACTTCAGAGATTTCTGGAATGATGTCGCCGGCCTTGTGCAATTTAACCGTATCGCCAATGCGAACGCCCTTTTCATTTAAATAGTCAGGGTTGTGCAGCGAAGCTCTAGCAACAGTTGTACCAGCAAGTTGAACGGGATCCATCACAGCAGTTGGCGTTACTACACCGGTACGGCCAACCGTCCAAACGATGTCGCGGACAATTGTCTCTTGTTCTTCTGGTGGGAACTTATAAGCAATTTCCCAACGTGGCACTTTTACGGTATTACCCAATTCTTGTTCAATGTTTAAATCATCAATCTTCAATACGATCCCATCGATGCCATAGGTCAAACTGTTACGCTTAGCCGTATATTCATCAATAAAGTCAAAGATCTCATCAAGCGTAGCTAATTTTCGACCGGTTTCATTAGTGTGAAAACCTAATTCGTGCATGCGCTCAATGGCTTGGTGCTGGCTAGTAATACCTTCTGGTGGATTAACCCAAGTATAGATAAAGGTGCTCAGTTGACGCTTCTTCGTTACCTTAGGGTCAAGCTGACGAAGCGAACCGGCTGCAGCGTTACGTGGATTGGCAAAAACGCTCAAACCTTGTTCTTCACGCTCTTCGTTAAGCTTGGCAAAGGCTTCCTTGCCCATGTAACATTCGCCACGCACTTCCGTAGTCAAAGGCTCTGGCAAAGTTTGCGGAATGTCGGCAATGTAATGCGCGTTAGCCGTTACATCTTCACCTACATAACCGTTACCACGAGTCGAAGCACGAACTAACTTACCGTTTTCATATTCAAGCGATAATGACAAACCATCGATCTTTAATTCGACGTTGTATTCAACGGGGTGGCCAACCAATTTTTGCATCCGTTGGTCAAATTCTTTCAATTCTTCTTTTGAAAAGACATCCCCCATTGAAAGCATAGGAATCGGGTGCTCAACTTTAGTAAAATCGTTGTCAATTTGTCCACCAACTCTTTGCGTAATTGAATCGGGTGTGACTATCTCTGGGAACTCTTTTTCGAGTTCAAGCAAACGATTATAGCTTTGATCATAGACATTATCTTCAACTTCAGGTGCATCTTTTGAGTAGTATGCATCGGCCCATTCATTCAATTGGGTTCTAAGTGAAGCAGCCTCTTTTTTGGCTTCATCAAGAGTAATTTCTGCCATTTTTGCCCTCCTGATTAAAATCTCATTTATTCCAATTATACCTTCTTAATTGGCGCAAACGCAGCCAAAAGTCTCTTAATGCCCTTACCTGGAAAGGCAATATCAAGTTCCATGTCTTCGCCAGTGCCATTGACCTTGGTTACTACGCCGCGGCCCCAAGCTTTGTGTTCTACTTGATCACCAACGCTCCAGCCCTTCTTTTCGGCACCGACAGCACCGCTGGCTTTTTTAGCAGTATAAACTGTGGCACGAGCACGTTCTGCCTTTCTAGCAAAAGGAGCAGAAGTAGCCGCAAAGCTGGACTTGATAAAACTGCCTTCGAGCTTTTCATTTTCTTCTTTATGAAGGTCCTTAGAATCAATTTCATCCAAAAATCTTGAAGGCGGATTGTTCTGCATTCTGCCGTACATCATACGTGAGTAGGCATTAGTTAAGAACAGTTCTTGCTTGGCACGGGTAATACCAACATAAGCCAAACGTCGCTCTTCTTCTAATTCATTATCGTCCATCATTGATCTTTGCAATGGGAAGAGGCCATCTTCCATGCCGATCAAGAAGACAACTGGGAATTCTAGACCCTTAGCAGCGTGCAAAGTCATCAAGGCTACTTGGTTATCGTCTTCGTCTAAATCGTCTTGGTCGCTTAAAAGTGATACTTCAGCTAAGAAGTCGCTTAGTGGATTAGAATCGTCTTCTTCAGGTTCGTAATGATCGTCAAAACGTTTGGTTACAGATAAGAATTCGTCCAAGTTCTCAAGACGTGTCTCAGATTCAATGGTATTTTCAGCCTTTAAAGCATCAGTATAATCAAAGTCTTCTAAGATTTTTTCGGTTAAACCGGTAACGCTACTAGTTTGCGCATAAGCAATCGCATCCCTCAGCTTTGCGCCAAAGTCGCTCAACTTCTTAGCAGCTCGCGTACTAATTGGACTTTCTGCCACATGGTCCATCGCATCTAAAACGGTGTAGTGGTTGTCATCAGCAAATGTTAACAACCTATCCACAGTTGCAGCACCAATTCCACGCTTAGGCGTATTGATGATGCGGTTCATGCTCATCGTATCGGCAGGGTTAGCCACCAACTTCAAATAAGCCATGACATCCTTAATTTCTTTTCTGTCGTAGAACTTGTGACCACCAACAATTTGGTAAGGAATGTTTGACTTAACAAAAGCTTCTTCGACTGTACGCGATTGGGCGTTAGTTCGATAAAGAATGGCAAAATCCTTGTAAGAACGGTGCTTGTCCTTAACTTCTTCTTGGATCTTGGAAATAATGTAGTGCGCTTCATCATCGCCGCTTTGAGCTTGGTAGTAAGTAACCTTTTGTCCTTCGCCTTGATCAGTCCACAAGTTCTTGTCCTTGCGGTTTTGGTTGTTCTTAATCACTGAGTTAGCGGCAGACAAAATGTGGCCAGTTGAACGGTAATTTTGTTCTAGCTTGACGGTTCTTACGCCATCTTTTTGGTAATCATGCTCAAAGTTCATGATGTTTTCCATATTAGCGCCACGCCAGCCGTAAATTGACTGATCAGCATCCCCAACAACGCAGATATTCTTATATTGGGCAGCCAAAGCATGACACAATTGGTATTGTGCTTCGTTAGTATCCTGGTATTCGTCAACCAAAATATAGCGGAACTTGTTTTGGTAATAATGCAGCGTTTCTGGATCTTTTTTAAACAAAACCAAGGTCTGCATGATCAAATCGTCAAAATCCATGATTTGATCTCTGCGCAATCTTCTTTGGTATTCCTTGTAGATCTTGGCCGCCATCTTTTCAAAAGGTGAAGAAGCAGTAGTTTCAAATGCTTCTGGATCAAGCAAGTCGTTCTTACCGTTAGAAATTGCAGCTAAAACGCCACGTGGGTCGTACATCTTAGGATTAATGTTCAAGTCCTTTTCGATGTGCTTCACCAAAGTCAATTGTTCAGCTGAGTCCGCAATTGAAAAGTTGTGGCTGTAGCCAATCTTTTCCGCATCCCTACGCAAAATTCTGACGCAGAGGGCATGGAAAGTTGACATCCAAATATTCTCGGCAGCTGGGCCAAGCAACTTTTGTTCACGTTCACGCATTTCAGTTGCGGCTTTGTTAGTGAAGGTAATGGCCAAAATATTCCATGGTGCCACTTGATTTTCTTCAACTAAGTAAGCAATACGCCTTGTCAAGACAGAAGTTTTGCCTGAACCCGCGCCAGCAACAACCAAAAGCGGACCTTCGGTCGTCTCGACAGCTTTCTTTTGTTGCGGATTCAAACCAGCTAAGATAGATTTTTCGCTCATTATTGTCTCCTTCACAAAAAATAATTCATTAATGCAACTTAAACATTATACCAAAAAAGCAACGAACATTCGTTGCTTTAAAGATTTACTTATCATATTTTTCGAGGTCAAATTGTTCAATTAAATTAATCAATTTGTCAGCATAATCCGGATCGGTTGCGTAGCCATCGGTAACCAAAGCCTTGGCCTGCGTCTTATAATCCTTTGACGCTAAAACGTGCTTATATTGGTCGTGGTTCCACGTTGTCCCGTTTTGGAATAATCTAGCATGGGCACGAATAGAAGCCTCGTATGAGTCGTATATTTGGAAACGCGCCTTCACAGTTACCCACTTGTCCTTAACGTATTCTTTTGTCGTCATCACGGCCGAAGTATTCGGGTTAGTCCCCTTAACGCCGAATAAGTTGTTGTACTTTTGCGATAAATCGCTTTGGCCATAGTTACTTTCAAGGCAGGCCTGAGCAATCGTGATACTTGGCAAAAGATCATAAGACTTGTCGACCTCACGCGCAATTGGCCCGATCTTTTTAATAAAAGCTTTTCTTTGTTTAAGTAATTTTGCCTGTTCTTGCTGGCGCTGCAACTGCGCTTGTCTGATCTGCTCAGATTGAATTGCATAGCGTCTGTAGTAACGAAAGCCCACGAAGGCAATCAGCAACACAAACAAAATAATAAATACGCGAACAACTAACTTTACACTTTTTGGTATTCTTGATTTACGCTTTTTTGCCATAATTCCAATTCCTTTAATCCATTAATTAAAGTATACCCGAAAAATATATAAAAAAAAGAAGTCGCTCACTGCGACTTCTTAATTTGTGCGGGCGAGAAGACTCGAACTTCCACGATCTAAAGCGATCACAAGATCCTTAGTCTTGCGCGTCTGCCATTCCGCCACGCCCGCGGAACAGTAACTATAATAGACTAAATTCGAGTGATGTGCAAGTAAATTTCGAAAATAATTTAATTTTATTTATTATTTTCTTTAAAAAGTACGCGCTAAACGCAAGCGCCCCTTGCATTTGCCACACCTATAGCGGATCGTATTTATTCTGCGCATGCGTGGATATTTTAGCCCGCAGTTTTCACAGACATAAAGATATTTATATTTTTTCCGGCGTCTTAAACCAATATCAGGTGCGTAGCGACTGCCACCTACCCTATTAAGCAGAATTTTAAAATCGCGATCTTTATGCTGGTAGCCTAGCCCCATTAAATGCAGATGGTAGTGACACAGTTCATGTTTAATAATGCCCACCAAATATTTTTGATTTTTTGCTTCTAAAAAATGCGCATTAATTTCAATATGATGGTCATCTAAATGATAGCGGCCACCCGTTGTTCTCATCCGGTGATTAATTTTCACCATATGCAAAAAGGGACGATGAAAATAGTCCCTTGAAATTTGTTCTGTTAATTTTTGTAATTCTTCTTGTCTCATCGAATCCACTTCGCATATAAACCGGCACCTTTTGGCGTATTAATGTGGCGCTTCAAATCCGTCACGATCTTATGCTTAAAAGAGTGCTTGCCGTTCATCCAAGTTCCTGTAAACAAGTGAATGCTCTTAGAATCCGCCGATGGATTGCACAAAACGCCATCAGGATAAACGTGGATGTCCTCTTTTAACATTTGCTCCTTATTACCAATCTTTAAACCATATTTATCAATCAACATGTCGGTCACAGAAACACTGTTGACCCCAGCCATTTGATTGTTGACGTCGTATTCAAAGTTGCGGTCCTTATAGTAGTCCAAAATGTCCTGCATGAAAGGATGGCCCTTTTCTGCGCCAAAAATTGCGGCAGACAAGTAGTCATTATTTTCAAAGCCGATAAACGCACGATCATTTAACAGCGGCGTTAAGTCGCACACTACACGCACATCAGTATCCAAATAAATGCCGCCCTGTTCATAAATAGCTTTGGCACGAATATAGTCGGACACAAAGGCCCATTTTTTAGCTTGATATGCCTGTTCAATATATTTATTTTCATGCATATCAAAGTTGTCTTCGTTCCATTCCACAAATTTAAAATCAGGCAAATTCTTTTTCCAAGTCGCAATACATTCTTGGATGATCTTGCTCTTCGGATTATGCCCGACCCAAACATAATGAATCATTTTTGGAATCATTTTTAACCTCGTTTAAAGAAATTTTTGACTAGCTTAATAATATCTTCGTTGAAGTCCAGCTTTAATAAGAACATCAAGGCCACGTAAATGACAAACATGATGATTGATTTAACTGCCATGTTGAAAAAGGCTGACGAAATAAAGTTAGGCATGAACATCCCAACAGCTAAGGTAATAATAGCAATCAATATATACTTGGGTACATCGTGAAAGACGTAAGTAAATTTGTAACCATCGCGTACTACCCACAAACGCAAGACCAAAACTACGGCTTCCGTAATTAAGATAGCGATCATGGCACCCATAGCGCCGTAATGACGATCAAGTAGATAACTTAAGATAATTTCTAAAATAGCCCCAATGACTACAGGAAAAGCATAGTCCTTATCGCGGCGATTGGCCAAGGCAAATTGGTTAGCAAAGACACCACCGGTTGGAATCATGATGATGGTTAAAGTAAACCAAAACATCAGCGGTGTCATCGGAATATACTTATTGCCAAAGAAGAACGGTACGAATTGCTTGGTATTAGCCATAATGATCACGGCAAACAAAGTACCGAGCATGACGGTTGCTTCAAGCGACTTTTTCATGACGACCTTTTGGGCTTCTTTACCTTCACTAGCCATCTTAGGCATGATAACCAGGGAAATACTGGTGATCACGCCCAAGATCATGTTTGAGATGCGCTGCGAGTTGTCATAGAAAGATACTTGCGTTGAACTAGAAAAAAGGCCCAATATTGGCTTATCCAACGACGTATAAATCTGCGTCGCAATTTGCGGGATCATCAACGTACCGATTGCGATTGCGGTTTTCTTGAATTTGTAAAAATGAGCCACAGGGTTACCCACGTAACGGTAAATGTCAAGCCAAAAGACAAATGACCCCAGCATCGTTGACACTGACATGATCAGTAAATACTTCCACAAGTCAGCTGGTGATTTTACCCAAAGCAAAATCAAAACTACACTGACCAGCTTTACTGCCGTATTTTTCAAAACAACGCGGCCGAAGTCGGCTAGCCCTTGGAAGAACCAAGAGATATCGACCTGCGCTGAGATCAAATATGGCACCATGAGTAAAATGTAGAACCAGTATTGTACATGAAAAACGGTCGTTACAAAAACGGTAATGGCAATCGTAATTAAACCGGCAATACCTTGAAAGTACCACAAGCCCCAAAAGGCTCTAGTCAATTCTTCCGGCGTACCATAAGTCCGCGTACGCGAAATCGTTCGCATCCCTACATAAGAAACTGACAGGATACAAAAAATCATCAAAAACTGCACAGTGTTGTTAACACTACTGTAGATCCCATAAGTTTTTGGCCCTAAGACTCTAGACAAATATGGCACCGTAATCAACGGGACCAAAACAATGAAAATCTGATAGATCGCGTTATAAAGAATATTTAAAAACGTTTTGCGCATATTCTACCCTCTATATTCCTGCGTCATATATTTAAAGACTTTTTCGCAATATGGGCCCTTCACTTGGCTGGTCAAATGCAGCCAGTAAAGCCTACGGTTAGCAATTTGCTGGTTATCCAAATGATCAAGATTATCAATCAATTCTTGTTCTGAATTTACGCTAATTCCTGGCGTAATTTCACTGTATGGTCCCATCAATAGGCCACGTGTTTTTTCATATTGCTTAAGGAAGTTGGTAACGAACACGATTGGCTTGTTCAAGTGCAAGTAGTCGAAGTAAATTGATGAGAAGTCAGTCATCAAAAAGTCGGTGTCACCGAGCAGTTCGTACAAGTCGTAGTCATGTTCAAACAAGTAATCGTTGTTTAAAAAGGCAATGTTGGAATAGCTACTTTTGAATGCACTAAATAGGCGCATTTCGTAGGGATGCAATTTTACAATCAAATATTGATGACGCTTCTTGAGCTCTTCATTTAACTTTTTACCATCAAAATCTTCAAAGGCAAAGAAGTTGCCTTCCTTGATCTTGTCCATGATGGTTTTATCTTCAAGCTCGTATCTAAAGGTTGGCATGTAGATGCCGATTTGTGCTTGCTCATCTTCAGTATCAAACAAGTCTTGCAAGAGTTGCTTTTTAGAAATTACTGGCGAATCTAACAAGTCCAATCTAGGAAAACCAATTTTTTGGTACTTCTTAGTTTCAATTGCCATGCAGGCACTCATCAAGGTCTCGTATAAATCAGAACTTGAAGCAACGATATCCGCATTCTTATGCCACAACTTTTCATTACGCTTGTTGTCACGGTACTTGGTATTGTTGGCCATGATGCCCATTCTTTTCAAAGGTACGCCATGCCACAATTGCACATTGATCTGGTGCTTGCGTACCTTAAAAGGCTGGTGCGTAGTGACTACGTAACGCGCTGCCCCGATCTTTTGCCAAGTTTGCCACTTAAGGTGAGATGATGGCCATGGCTCTACCAACGTAGTGTTAAATTCAGGGTGGTTAACTAAGAGCCATTTGTAAAAAGCATAACCGTTTGAGCCAGAACGACCCGAACCGTTTAAAACCACAACCGTATTGTCTTCCATCGTAGTAAATCTGCTTAGAAACTTCATCCACGCTAAATAAAGACGAAATAAAAAACTTTTCATTAACATAAACTTCCTTAAAATAATCTTACTTTTAAGCATAATAAAAAAGCTTGAGCAAACTCAAGCTTTTTTCTCTATTTTTGCCAAACTTTATTCTTTTCCCATTCTTCTTTGAACAAATTTGACGATTTCGACAATTAAGATCATGCAGATACCAGCAACTAGAATTACTAGCCATTGATCACCGTCAAGTTCAGTTACGTCGAAGAACTTAGTCATGAATGGCAATTCAACAGCAACCATAATCAAGGCTGAGATAATAATCGCACCGTTGAACCACTTGTTGGCAAATGTGTGCTTTCTGAAAATTGATTGGTGAATGAACTTAGAGTTAATTGCGTGGAATAACTGAATCAGTCCCAAAGTAAGGAAGGCCATGGTCAAGGCATCCCCATGTTTCATAGCAACATTACCTACGTGCGGACCAACATGAAGGCCAATTTGGTAAGCACCTAAAACTAAGATACCTTCCAAAACACCTTGGTAAATAATGGAGCTAGCTACACCGCCGCTGAAGAAGTTAGAATTCTTACCACGAGGCTTACGTTTCATAATCCCGTCTTCAACTGGTTCAACACCTAAGGCAATAGCTGGCAAAGTATCAGTTACCAAGTTGATCCAAAGCAGTTGCACTGGAGCCAAAATGTCCCAGCCAAGCATGGTCATCATGAAGACTGTCAAAACTTCACCAACGTTACAACTCATCAAGTACAAAATAGCTTTTTGAATGTTACTAAAGACTTTACGGCCTTGCTTAACAGCTTCAACAATCGTAGCGAAGTTATCATCGGCTAAGACCATATCACTGGCACCCTTTGATACTTCAGTACCAGTGATCCCCATACCGATACCAATGTCGGCTTGCTTCAAACTTGGGGCATCATTAACACCGTCACCGGTCATGGCAACGATCTTGTTGTTTGCTTGCCATGCCTTAACGATTCTTACCTTGTGTTCTGGAGAAACACGGGCATAAACGCTGTAGTCGCCAACGTGCTTAGTGAAGTAGTCATCGCTTAATTTATCAAGTTCAGCACCGGTTAAAACGCGCTTGTCTTGACCTTTTTCAATAATCCCCAAACGTTCTGCGATGGCTTGAGCGGTAGTTTGGTGGTCACCAGTAATCATCACGGTTCTAATACCAGCGCTCTTAGCTTCGGCAACAGCGTCCTTAGCTTCGCCACGTTCTGGGTCGATCATGCCGACAAGTCCAGCGAAGATCAAATCTTGTTCAACGTTGTCAGTAGATGGATCATCATAAAGTTCATCAACGGTCTTGTAAGCCAAACCCAGCACACGCAAAGCTTTCTTGGCCATATTCTTGTTAGTTTCAAGAATATTTTTCTTGTCTTCATCGGTGATTGGTTCAATCTTACCGTTAATATCAATCTTAGTAATACGCTTCAAAAGCATATCAGGAGCACCCTTAACGGCAACATAGTATTTATCACCATCTACGTTAACAGTACTCATCAATTTACGTTCTGAATCAAATGGTACTTCTTGGACACGCTTGTACTTTTTAAGCAAAGTTTCTACGTCAATACTTTGATCGAAGGCAAATTGAATCAAAGCAGTTTCGGTTGGGTCACCTAAAAGGTTACCACCGTTTTCAATTTGAGTATCGTTGGCCAAAACCATGGACAAAAGTGCAGGATTAGTTTCGCTAATCTCGTCGCTGTCGTCGTGAACTGCGCCGTCATGGAAGACCTTTTCAACGGTCATTCTGTTTTGAGTCAAAGTACCAGTCTTATCTGAACAAATAATGTCGGTAGCACCCAAAGTTTCAACGGCAGGCAATTTTCTAACGATTGCCTTATGTTTAGCCATCGTTTGGGTTCCTAATGCCAAAATAATCGTAACAATAGCTGGAAGTCCTTCTGGAATTGCAGCTACGGCAAGTGATACGGCAACTAAGAACATGTTAATCATCAAAGTAGAATTACGGTCGGCTGGATTTGCTTTTAACATACCAACGGCAAAGACAATCACACAGATTGCCAAAATCATGATGGTTAAAGTCTTACCCAACTGGGTTAAGTTCTGCTTCAAAGGAGTGTCAGTTTCATCGGCATTGTTAAGCATTGTAGCAATCTTACCAACTTCGGTGTGCATCCCCGTGCTAACTACAATACCTTCACCACGTCCGTAAGTAACGTTAGTGTTGGAATATGCCATGTTCACACGGTCACCCAAAGCAATATCATCGCCAGATAAAGTCTCAATCTTCTTTTCAACTGGGACAGATTCACCAGTCAAGGCAGATTCTTCAATCTTCAAACTACTTGCCAAATTCAAACGCAAGTCAGCTGGAACAACGTCACCGGCTTCAAGCAAAACGATGTCGCCTGGTACCAATTCGGTACTTGGAATCGTAATGATTGCGTCGTTACGCCGGACATGCGCTTCCGGCGTGGCCATATCCTTTAGGGCTTCAATCGCAGCTTCACTTCTTGCCTCTTGAAAGACACCTAAAATGGCGTTCAAGATAACAACGATCATGATGATTGCTGCATCGGTCCATTCTTTAGCAACTACACCGGATAAAATGGCGGCGATGATCAAAACAATGATCATGAAATCCTTGAATTGATCGATGAAGCGCATAAACATGCTCTCCTTCTTTTTAGCAGCTAAAGCATTGGGACCATACTTTTCAAGTCTGGCTTTGGCTTCGCTATCGCTTAGTCCGGCATCGAGGGATGTTTTTAGCTCTTTTTCCACATCGGGTACTGACTCGGTGTAATATTTCTTAGCCAATTTAGTTTCCTCCTTAATATAAACAAAAAGAGACTTACATGCTTGTAGCACATAAGTCTCACAAATTAAGATAAACCCAGAAGTATAATCGCTTCGGCTGTTGGATTTATCGCAAGCAAATTGCCGTTACTCCCTTATGACAAGTTTATTATAAGAAAATTTTTAAACTTTCACAAGTTTTAGCGAATAATTTTACTTTTTGTAGAAATCATCGAAAACAGTAACTGGCAAATGACGCTTGTGTTTACTCTTGTTCCATAATTTTTCAATTTGGTTAGCAGCATTGTCAGAAACTTCTTTTCCTTCAAGGTAATCGTCAATTTCCTTGTAAGTTACACCAAGTGCAACTTCGTCCGGCAAGTCTGGCTTTTCTTCTTCAAGGTCAGCAGTAGGTGCCTTTTCGTAAAGGTGTTCAGGACAACCTAATTCTTTCAAAAGCATCTTACCTTGACGCTTGTCTAAACGGAACAATGGAGTCAAATCGGCAGCACCATCACCATACTTAGTGTAGAACCCACAGAAGTTTTCAGCGGCGTGGTCAGTACCTACAACTGCACCGTTGTTAGCACCAGCGATAGCGTATTGAACGACCATTCTTTCACGGGCCTTGATGTTACCCTTGTTAAAGTCGGTAATCTTTTGACCAGTTGCTTCAACTACCTTAACCATGGCGTCAACTGGTTCCTTGATGTTAACGATCAAATCTTGATCTGGGTGTTGAAACTTAACAGCATCAGCCGCATCATCTGCGTCAGCTTGAACACCATATGGCAAACGAACAGCGATAAATTGGTAAGAATCATCGCCAGTTTCCTTACGCATTTCTTCAATTGCCATTTGGCATAACTTACCAGTCAAAGTTGAATCTTGACCACCAGAAATACCTAAAACGTATGACTTAAGAAATGGGTTAGCCTTCAAGTAATCCTTTAAGAAATCGATTGAACGTCTGATTTCCTTCTTAGGATCAATTTCAGGTTGAACATGTTCATAAGCAATAATTTCTTTTTGTAATTCTCTCATCGACCAATACTTCTTTCTCTAATCTTACGACGAATGTCTTGGATAAGGTCCATTTTACTTTCGTACAAGTTTTGTGACAAGTCTACTGGGTATTCTTGTGGATTCAAGCTACGCTTGTATTCATCCCATAAGCCATCAAGGTTGTCAGCACAGAACTTCTTAATTTCATCAAGGCTAGGTTGCTTGTAAACGAGCTTACCTTCCTTAAAGATATCGTGCAAAAGCGGAATAGCAGTGTAATCAGTAACCACCTTGTTGATGTAAGTGTATTGAGGGTGGAACATGAACAATGCATCAAACTTACGTGGGTCTTCGTCGTAGCGAGATACCCAGTCACCTTCATTTTTCTTAGCAGTATTGGCACTGATACGCCATACTTGCTTCTTGCCTGGAGTAGAAACCTTGATTGCATTTGAAGAAATCTTCAAAGTGTCACGCATTGCGTGAACGTCATCTTCCATGGCAACTAACTTGTAAACTGCGCCAAGGGCCGGTTGGTCATAAGCGGTAATAAACTTAGTACCGATACCCCAAACATCGATCTTGGCACCTTGCATCTTCAAGTTAGTGATGGTGTTTTCGTCTAAATCATTTGAAGCAAAAATCTTAGCGTTAGGATAGCCGGCATCGTCTAATTCCTTACGAACTTGCTTAGAAATGTAAGCCATGTCGCCGGAGTCGATACGAACACCCAAGAAGTTGATCTTGTCGCCCATTTCGTTGGCAACCTTGATTGCGTTAGGCACACCACTTCTAACAGTGTCGTAAGTATCAACCAAGAAGACACAATCCTTGTGGGTTTCAGCGTATGCCTTGAAGGCTTCGTATTCGTTGCCGAATGCTTCAACTAAAGAGTGAGCATGAGTACCTGAAATTGGAATATTGAATAACTTACCAGCACGCACGTTACTAGTTGAGTCAAAACCGCCAATATAAGCGGCTCTAGCACCCCAAATAGCTGCGTCAGTTTCTTGAGCACGACGTGAACCAAATTCCATTATGCTGTCATCTTGAACAGCTAACTTAATACGCGCTGCTTTAGTAGCAAGTAATGTCTGGAAGTTGATGATGTTCAAAATAGCAGTTTCAACTAATTGACATTGAGCAAGAGGACCTTCAACTTGAAGGATTGGTTCATTAGCGAAGACCAATTCCCCTTCCTTCATTGAACGGATGCTGAGTTTTAAGTCCAAGTTGCGCAAGTATTCAATAAAGTCATCATCGTAGCCTTCTTGTTCTTTCAAATATTGAAGGTCGCTTTCCTTGAATTTTAAATTCTTCAAGTAATCGATGACGTGTTCAAGACCTGCGTAAACCGCATAACCGTTGCCGAACGGCTCTTTACGATAGAAGACTTCAAAAACAGCGTTGCGATCTGCGATGCCCTTCTTGAAGTAGGTGTACATCATGTTAATTTCGTATAAATCAGTGTGTAAAGCCAAAGAATCGTCTTTGTCTAATTCTGGGTAAAACATTGTTTCCCTTTCTGTTAATTAAAAAATTATGATTTTGTTTTTTATTATACAACCATTACGAACGTATGACTATTCTTCGACTCAAAACGTACGATATACAGCCAAAATTGAATCCAATTGATTCTTAATTGAAAAATGTTCTTCAGCGTAACGTTTTTCGGCATGAGCCATTTGACGGAGTTCCTTATTTGACTTGTTTACTGCGAAATTAATCTGCTTGGCAATGGAATCAATGTCGCCCACTTTAGCGATAAAACCATATTCTGGCCCAGGGATCATCTTATGAATGTCGCCTACGTCTGTGGATAAAATAGGAATTAAATTATCAGTTGCCTCTAAAAGCACAAGTGGAAAACTTTCGGAATATGAGGTCAAAACGGCAAGGTCGATGCGTTTATACAAGCCGCTCAATTGATGATGCGTCATAAAGCCGTGGAAAGTTACTTGTGGAGCCATGTTTAATTGTCTCGTCAAAGCCTTAAGCGGCTCAAGCTGACTGCCGTCGCCTGCGATGTGCAAACGAATATGCTGGTCGTTGAGCTGTTTAACCGCCTTAAGCAGCAATTCTTGGCCCTTTACCTTTTCGGTACGAGCAACGTTGATAATATTGAAGTATGTGTGTTCATATTTAGCAGGGATTTCGCTGTCGTTGTGGAAAACAATGCCGTTATAGATGACGTGCACCTTATTTTTATCCACCTGTGCTTTATTAATGAGCAATCTGGCAAAACGCTCAGTCACCGCCAAAACGCAGTCAGCCTTTCTTAAGGCACGGATATTCAAACTGGTGAAAATCTTGCCTAAAAGGCCGCGACCAGCAAAGTCCAAATAAGGATCAGAGTGCACCGTAATGCACCAAGTTGCCCTAATCTTCTTATGAATCAGTGAGAGAAATAAGTTGGCCCTGGCTCCGTGAGTATGCACGATGTCGTAGTCACCATCATTGATAAAGCGAGTTAATTTCTTCAAACCGGCTAAATCATAACGGCTATTTGCGCCCAAAACATGAGTCTCAATCCCGTGTTCACGTGCTGCCTGCGCAACAGGACCTTCTGCTAAAGTTAATAGTTCGAAGTCCTTGCCTTCCTGTTTGGCCTCGGTTAATAAATTTACAATATGCGATAGACCGCCGCCATTTTCAAGACCAGCATTTACATGCAAAACCTTCATTCTGTGATTATTTTCCTCTCTTCGATTGTTGAACTCGTGCTACGAACTGCGGCAAAACCAGCATTCGCTTGAAACGAGTTGGATTAGTAATTAAACGATAAAACCATTCTAAGTGCGTCTTTTGGAACGCTTCCGGCGCTCTTTTAACCATACCGGAAAAGACGTCAAAACTTCCGCCAACTCCCATCATTAGAGCAGGAAGTTCATTTCTGCGCAAAATTGCGAGTAGTTGCTCTTGCTTAGGAAAACCTAAGGCCGCAAAAACCATGTCTGGTTGGGTCTTGGCGATTCTGCGAGCTACCAGCTCTAAATCGTCGGTAAAGTAGCCGTCTTCGGCACCAACCAAGTTGATATTAGGATATTCCTTAGCCACTTTTGCTTGGACTGCGTGAATTACTTGTGGCTTAGCACCGATTAGGTAAACTCGACTGCCGCGGTCGTTAGCCACGCTCATTAACCAAGTAAAAAGATCATAGCCAGTTACTCGCTCAGGCAAAGGCTGCTTAAGCATCTTAGCTGCTTTAACAATGCCGATCCCATCAGCGGTAATGTAATCCGTGTCGTTTTTTAAGATTTTCATAAACTCGGGATTTTCATTAGCTGCCATCACGATTTCGGGATTGGCCGTTACTACAAAAGTAGATAAATGATTATTCAATCGCTCAATAAATTCATTTTGAAATTGATTAAAAGTCTTATTATCAAAATCAACGCCTAAAACATTAACTTTGTCCATTTTTGTACACCTCGCGCGTATTCTCATCTATTTTCTATTTTACCATTTGATCAGACAAGTAAGTGAATGAAGTCCAAGTTTCATATTTTCTTTAAACATGATAAGATCGTTTTAATCAAAGGAGCTGATTAACTGTTAACAAAAAATATGGAAATTTGTAGAAAATTATAGAAATATTTGCCATAATATTCATTAGGAAGTTAAACATGGAAGTGAATATTATGACAATTTTAAAACCTAAAGATGTCGCTGATCGTTTAGGAATAACCACTAGAACCCTCCAAACATGGGATCGAAAGGGTATTTTTAAAGCTAAGCGCTCTCCTACTAATCGCAGATTCTATACAGAAGATCAAATAAATCAATATTTGAGCAAAAATAGTCTAAGCTCAAATAAAAAACAAGTTGCTTATGCCAGAGTATCAACTTCTGGTCAAAAAGATGACTTAAAAGATCAATTAAGCTATATTCGACAATACGCTAACGCACAAGGTATCGTATTAGACGAAGAAATAAGCGATATTGGCAGCGGCTTAAACTATAAACGGCAAAAATGGAATAATCTTCTAGACGAAGTAATGAACAACAAAATAGATAAAATTTATATTACTTATAAAGATAGATTTATCCGTTTTGGCTATGATTGGTTTGAAAACCTATGTAAAAAGCATGGGACTGAAATAATTGTTTTGAATAATATTGACACTAGTCCTGATAAAGAACTGGTTGATGATCTGATAAGTATAATTCATGTGTTTTCATGCAGACTATATGGCTTAAGAAAGTACAAGAAAAAGATTAGAGGCGAGTACTTAAATGACGATCAAGACACAAGTAGTTAAGCTAAAAGTTAATAAGACCATGCAAAAGCATCTTGATGCTCTATGCGACTATCGTCGATACTGCTGGAATAAAGGCTTAGAAACTTGGCAATTAATGTATGAAGCTCATACATTAAACCAAAAAGATAATCCCAGTCCTAACGAACGCAGAGTCCGTGATGAACTAGTCGCAAATAAAGCCGACTGGCAATATGATTTGTCTGCCAGATGTTTACAATTAGCGATTAAAGACTTAGCTAATGCTTGGAAGAACTTCTTTGATAAGTCACAACCTGATTGGGGAATACCTAGTTTTAAATCTAAGAAAGCTCCCAGACAAGGCTTTAAAACTGATAGAGCTAAGATCGTTAATGGTAAGCTTCGCCTTGATCGTCCAAGAAGCATTTCAAAAGAGTCTTGGTTTGATTTAAAAAGCTATGAAGCTCTAAAGATGGATGAAGTCAAAGTAGTAAGTGTCTTCAAAGAAAAAGATAATTATTATGTGGCTCTTCCTTATGAAGAAGAAATTGAACTAAAAGCTAAAACCCAGCAAAAGACAGCAGTTGATGTCAATGTTGGCCACTTTAACTATACCGAGGGGCAAATCAATATTTTGCCTGCTAAATTGCAAAAGCTTTATAAGCGTATTAAGCATTATCAAAGAATGCTGGCACGTAAAAGAGAATTTAACGGTAAGTTAGCTACAAAATCAAATAATTACTTTGCAGTGAGAACCAAACTGCAAAGAGATTATCGCAAAGCAGCTAATATTCAAAACGATCTATTACAAAAATTTACTACTAAGCTTGTTAATAATTACGATCAAATTGTAATTGAAGATTTGGCAGTCAAAGAAATGATGATGACGCATGTAGCTTCAAAAGGAATGCAGAGATCACTTTTTAGCAAGTTTAGACGAATACTAACTTATAAGTGTGATTGGTATGGCAAAGAATTAATCCTGGCTGATAAAACATACCCATCAACTCAAAGATGTGCTGCGTGCGGTTATGTCAAAAAAGGCGAGGAAAAGATCACTTTGCAGGGCAATAAAAAGCATGGTACCAAACATAATGAGTATGTCTGTTATGAGTGTGGCTACAAGAATGATCGAGATGAAAATGCAGTTTTAAATCTTTTAGCTTTGGCAAAATAAAGAAAATAAACAGGGCTGGCTAGGTCCTTAAGCTGTAAGAGCTAGTCAATGTGATTACTCCTATTTGGAATATCAGAATACTAGTGAAGACGACAGTACACAAAGAAAGGAAAAATATATCTTTCTGATATGTAGGAAATTCGTATTCTTCTACATATTTCCATGTTTTATATAGCAGACAACATGAAGAGAGTAATTACTTATGGCACATTCGACCTGCTTCATTATGGTCATGTACGCCTGCTTAAACGTGCAAAAGAATTAGGCGATTATCTAATCGTGGGGCTTTCAACTGATGAATTCAACGAATTCAAGAAGCACAAGGAAGCCTACAACACTTACCCAGAAAGAAAATACATCTTGGAAGCTATCCGCTACGTTGATAAGGTCATCCCTGAAAAAGACTGGGATCAGAAGATCGACGACGTGAAGAAATACAATATCGACACCTTCGTGATGGGTGACGACTGGAAAGGTAAATTCGACTTTTTGAAGCCATACTGCGACGTCGTTTACTTGCCAAGAACGCCAGGTATTTCAACTACCAAGATTAAAGAAGACTTGAAATAACAAAAAAGCTCCAATCTCACTCAAATTCTGAATGAAGTTGGAGTTTTATTTTATCTATTCTAAACCAGCTACAAGTTTCTTAATTTCATCACGCACCTGACGAAAGACCACCATCTTTTGTTCAGGCGTTCCCTGTGCTTGCGCCGGATCAATCAAAGGCCAATGAAGACTTTTCGTTTGAGGCGGCAAAGCCGGGCAGCGATCCCGTGCATCCCCGCACAAGGTAACCACAAGATCAGCTGACTTCAAATAATCTGGATCGATTATCTTAGACATTTGCTTACTAATATCTACGCCATCTTCAGCCATAGCTTTAACCGCATATGGATTCATGCCATGCTTTTCAATCCCTGCACTTCTAACTTCGTATTTACCCTTTAACAGGATCTTGCCATAGCCTTCTGCCATCTGGCTTCTACAAGAATTACCAGTGCATAAAAAGTATATTTTCTTCATTATCTACTACTTAGAGAAAGTGAATTCAAATCTTTCGGCAACATAGCGAGCACGCGTATATTCAAATGGTTGACCTGATGCCAGTTCAGTAACCTGACGTCTAGTAATTAAAGCTTCGCCCTTCTTAGCTTTTAACAAGCGCGCATCTTGTTCATTAGCAATTGAGGCAGAAATATGTTCAGTTACTCGGCCTATTTCAAAACCGCCACGCTTTTCAAGTGTTTCATAAAGGTGGCTGGAAACTTCTTCTTTTGAGAAGTCCTTAACCAAGTAGTAAGGCACAGTAACTACTTCATAACAAATTGGCACATCGTCAGCGTAACGAATTCTCTCCATGCGTAGAACCTTTTCGTCCTTCTTAAGCATCAGACGTTCCTTTTCTGACAATGATGGGTTGCCAATTTGGTAAGATGTCAACTTGCTGGAAGGAACTTGACCATTTGCCTTAGTAATATCGGTAAATGACATGATCCCTGACATTCTTTCCTGCACCTTTTGGCTAGCTACATAAGTACCGCTGCCCAGGCGCCGTTCAAGAATCCCTTCTTCTTCCAGTGTCTTGATTGCTTGACGCAAAGTCATTCTTGAAACGCCAAACTTCACTGATAATTGACGTTCAGCTGGAATTCTGTCTCCCACTTTGTACACATGATTTTCAATATCGCGCTTGATCTGATTATGGATCTTGATATACATAGGTTCTTCCATAATATGTCGCCCTCCAAAGTCCTCTAATACTACCTGTTATTATAAAGTAAATTGGTCTAGATTGCATTTAATACGGTA
Source organism: Lactobacillus amylovorus DSM 20531 (assembly GCF_002706375.1). Lineage (NCBI taxonomy): Bacteria > Bacillati > Bacillota > Bacilli > Lactobacillales > Lactobacillaceae > Lactobacillus > Lactobacillus amylovorus. Next base: position 1,609,313 of record NZ_CP017706.1, on the reverse strand, counting down.
GAATAATTTTACCATGCTATTTTCTTTTAGCGGTCCATTGAACACCTAAAATGTACACATTCGGACGTTTATCACATTCCACGCTGAGCTTCTCACCTTTGTCGGCGATGACGTTGGTGTGCAACTTGGCTTCGTCTTGAATAGCCAAATCGGCGCCGTTGGGATGAAGCAGTAAATCATGACCGCGCAAGTTAGCGTTGCCGCTCAATGCCAAGAAGTATTCATAATCCATGTTGCCCATAAAGCTGACACGTGTTGCTTCACAGCTGGATTGATCTTGAAAATCACTGTGGGCGGTCACAGTTGAATTGCTCATTGTGACTTTTGCCTCATTAATAACCACCATGCGGTTGATGGTGCAGTTTTGGATAATCGTCCGCGTCTTTTTATCGATATAAATGCCGCCGTTGAACTTGCTGTTCATGATGTTGCTCCAGCAGTCGTCACTGAGGTAAAGACATGAATCATCCTTAGCACGCACCGTACTGTTGAGCATGTTCATCCAGGTTTGTCCGTGCAATAAAATATAATCGGCTTCGGAATTATTAATATCAAGTTCTGCGTTGGTTTTGGCAAAAGTGTTGATGCTACCGTGGATGTTGGAATTATTGATAATCGCGGTACCTTGTCCCTCTAAGGCCAAAGCACAGTATTTATCAGACTTGTAGTCGATTTCGGAATCATTCATTTCCAAACGGAAATTAGCATTTTCGTACATGGAAACAGAGCCGTTAATCACCTTAGTTGAATAAAGTTCAACGGTTACCTTCCCGTTCACAGCGATCGCAGCAGTGTCGGTGCCGTTACCCTTGATAAAGCAATTACGTAGCGTCAAATAACCATCACTTTCAACTGGGACGAAAAGACTGTTGTTGTCAGTGCTGGTATTAATGCATAAATTTTCTAAAGTGACATAGCTGCTATCATCTGAAACGCTAATGTAGCCTTCAATTGTCGTATCTTCTGGGACGGATCCTGTCCCTTTAATCGTAATATCTGTTAGTGTTAAGCCTTGTGGCAAATAGTAAAAGCCAGGCCCCAGCATTAAAACGTCATCAGCACGCAAATCTTTTAACGCTTCCTGCCAACTGGTTTCGCTGCTTGAGCCGCCAACTCTGATTATTCTAGCCATTCAAATTTCCCCTTACTTAAAAAGACAGCTCTTATATTGTACTTGTTTTCCACTAATAATGGTTAATTTTTTCCTATTAAAAATAGAACCTGATCGAAATGATCAAGTTCTATCTACGCAAATGATGATATTTAATTTTAGGTAAAAAAAGAAACGTCATAAGACGTTTCTTTGATTAGGGTTGGGTGTTCTTTTAGAACTATTGGGTTAGCTGGATTCGAACCAGCGCATGATGGTACCAAAAACCATTGCCTTACCACTTGGCTATAACCCAATACCAGCTGAGCTTTTTACTTGTTGCTCAACAATGGAGGAGGGTGGATTCGAACCGCCGAACTCAGAGAGAGCGGTTTTACAGACCGCCGCGTTTAGCCACTTCGCTACTCCTCCGTTAGCTGACTTAATTATAATAACGAATATCTAGGACAAATGCAAGGAAAAATTGAAAAAAGTTTTCATTTTTTCTCCATTACGAAATTGATCAATTCTATTCCATCCCTTACAACTTTTTGTTTCCTAACTACAATGTATCCCCTAGCCTTAAAAAATGGTCTAGCAGTAATAGATGCATGTGTCACAATTTTACCATCTTTTATACTACTTTCCAGTTCATCACAAATAGCACTTGCAATACCTTGTCCTTGATAATCTTTATGAACAAAAAGTCTATCTAAATATCCTGATTTATCAATATCACCAAAACCTACAATTTGTTTTTTATCAATTGCAACAATCCTCTTGTGCGCTCTAAAAGATGCATCCCATTTTGGTAAATCAATCTCTTTATGTGCCCACGCATCCATTTGCTCTGGAGAGTAATCTAAAATGTTGATAGTATGTACAGTTTCATAAAACAATTGGGCTAGTTGTGCACAGTCAGCAGATTTATATTCACGTAAAATCATTTATATTTACTCGTTTGAAAAACAAAAGCCATTACTCTTATTGTGGTTTCTAGAGTAATGACTTCTGTGCCTTTGCATTGAATCAAAATGCAATTATGGCAAATTGTCCTTCGCTTTTAATATATCAAAATTTACGCTTATTAACAACGCCATTCAACAGCGCCCATCTTAACGTTCTTGTTAGCCTTAATTAATGCGGCACCATTGCCGATTTCTACGCCGCCGTCAAGAATTCCTTCGTCAGAACGAAGATTTAAGCTGCCGGCATCATAATCCATCACCATGTTTGGTCCCATCATCGTCATATCATACTTTGAAGTATAGATCTTCAAGCCCTGATCGTTTTCAAGCTCTACAGGATAATCGGGATCAACTTGATCAACCCAGATGATTGAAAAGTGGGAACCAATGCTGCAGCCGCCACCCTTGATAGAATACTTGCCACCACCATCATCGGTGATTAAGATCAAAGTCTTGTCTGCGATTTCTCTTCTCTTTAAGTAATCAAGTGCTTTATCAGTAAATGTAATTTTCAACATAAGTCCACTCTCCTTTTCGCTTTGTTAATTAAATTATAGCGAAAAAAGCTAGTAAATAAATTGATCTAAATCAAGAAATATTAATTTAGGCACAAAAGAATCATTACCTTAAGGAGACCATGGTAACGACTTTTTTACACATATAGATCATACTGAGTATTTAAAAGTGTATTGCATCATGAATTACAATACACCTATAATATAACACCTTTTCTAAAGATTGGCTTAAAATAAGACTTATTTTTTAGCTAAAAATATCAGACTAGCATTGATAACACAAACATATTTTCGTATAATAGCATTATCAAGTAAGTGAACGTATATTCGCTTAGCATAGTAAGGTGGGGATGCACATGTATGACTATAGATATGAACCACACAGGCTAGTCTTCATGATCGATAATAAGAGCTTCTTTGCAAGTTGCGAATCAATCAGATTGGGTTTGAATCCCATGAAGTCGGTGTTAGCCGTAATCTCTCGTCAGCCAGATTCCAGCTGGGGTTCTGGGTTAATCATGGCCGCATCCCCTTTGGCTAAGAGAAAATACGGCTTGCACAATGTAATGCGGGCAAGGAATTTACCGTCTAAAAAAGAAGCACCTGACTTGATGCTGGTGGACCCACATATGAATCTTTACATCAAGCGTAGCATGCAGGTGCTGGATATTTTCCATAAATATGCGGCGGACGAGGACATTCACATGTACTCTATCGATGAAGGCATGATCGATATGACTAATTCGTGGAAGCTTTTCGGCGATGATCCGTATTATGTCGCAAGAAAAATTCAAAAAGATATCCACGATACGCTGGGGCTGTACACGACCTGCGGCATTGGTGAAAATCCCTTGCTAGCCAAACTTGCTATGGATATTTCGGCTAAGCATCGCGAGTCGATGATCGACTTCTGGCATTATATCGACGTCCCTGATACGATCTGGCGCATCCCTAAGCTCGAAGACGTCTGGGGCATCAACACTAGAACGGCCGACCACTTGAGACGACTTGGCATCAACAACATGTACGACCTCGCCCACTCTAATCCGGAAATTATGAAAAGAGAATTCGGCGTGATTGGCGAGCAGCTCTATGCCATGAGTTGGGGCGTCGATCGCAGCATCATCAGGAATAAATACATTACGAAAGCTAAAAGCTACAGCAATTCCCAGGTCTTGAATCGCGACTACTATGATCAAAGACAGATTGAAATCGTCATTCGTGAGATTGGTGAACAAGTAGCAGCGAGAATCAGGGCGCATGATATGCGAACTGGTAAAATCGGCTTATTCATTGGTTATTCTTTTGATTCGATCGATCCGGACCATCCGCGTGGCGGCTTTAACGTGCAAAAGAAAATTACTCCGACTAACGATAATCATGATTTAACTACGCAGCTGATTGATCTGTTTAGAAGCAAATGGCAAGGCGAAGGCGTCAGGAATATTGGCGTTGATTATGGTGACCTGTAGCTGGACACTAGTCAGCAATTCAACTTGTTTGTTAAGCCGGATTTGCAGGTGAAGCGGAAGACTTTGGATAAAACGGTTGATAGTCTGCGGAAAAAATACGGCTTCTCTAGTGTGGTGAAGGCCTCTAGCCTGCTGCCAGGAACTACAGCGATCAGACGTAGCAAACTCGTAGGCGGCCACAATGGAGGCAACGCTTATGAGTAGCGAGCTTGATAAAAGGGTTGAGGAATTCTTTAGGAACTATCAGGATCGAGGGATGAAAAAATGGGCCGGGTTCTACTTGAGTGACCACACGGCTAAGATTAATCAGGAGCAGCGAAGAAGAGATACTGTCTACGTTAAGAAAAAGCCGATGAGTCAGAAAGATATCAGGGCCATGTTAATGCAGTCTTTTGGTGAACATAGAAAGGTGTCGGTGCAGCTCAAGGAGCTGTCTGTCGATAGTGACGTAAAGGCTGATATTGTTGGCTTTGTCGAGGGCTATCAGGAAGATACGGCGATCATTTCGCGGAATCTGGTTCTGATTGAGGATATTAATCATATTGAATTTATTGAATGAAAAAAGTCATTACTCTTCTATTGGAATTATAGTAATGACTTTTTAGTTTTAACCAAAAACCACGCTGCTTGGAGCGTGGTTTCTATTATTATTAAAATTTTATTCAGTTTTTATATCAAACCGGACTTCTTTTTAATAGAAGTTTACAGCCTTAATGTAACGCTTGTTGTTGTTTCTGCAACCCTCAATTCTGTAGTACTTCTTACCGTTCTTGAATCTCATTGCAGGACCGTAAGTAGTTACAGTTTGGCCTCTATACATCTTGCCAGTACCTGGGGTACGACGGTATGATGACCAGTAAATGTAAGCGTTGTGACGTAAAGTACGTTGGTTACCAGTAATGTTGGTTACACGAACGTATTCATCCTTGTTAGCAACCTTGTAGTAAGTCTTGCCGTTGATGGTTACAACAGTTGGAACGATATCAATGTTGTCATATGCGTAATACATGTGGCCTAAATAGTTACCGTTCTTGTCGTAAGCACGTGAGTCAATCATTACTGGGTAAGTCTTAACGTTAGTATCACCAGCCGGTTTTACAAGTGCTGAAGTTTTTACCCACATATTACTACCATTAGCATCTGATTTAGACTTGGTTGAAACTTGTGAGTATGAAACATTACCAATTGTTTCAGTCTTGTCTGAAACGTAAACTTGGTCGCCATCTTTGAATGTGGTTGAATTACTCAAAACATTACCACCGTAAATGCTGTAAGTTGGAATTGAACTTGCACCATTAGCATATAAAGTTTGCTTTTGACTTGAAGTAATCAAAACAGTATAAGTTGCAGTGGTCTTCTTACCAGTGTTACCAGTTGCAGTTAAAGTTACGTTGTAGTAACGACCTGCTTCTGAAGTATTAACCGGGTTGGAAGTTGCTTCAATACTTGCGTAAGTTGAGTTATCTTTACTTTGTTGTGCTGAAATAGAAATTGTATCACCATTACTGTTAATGAAGCTCAATGGATTGAAGCTTGAACCAACAGCAACTTGAAATACTTGGCCATTTAAGCTAGCACTTTGTGCTTGACCGCCCTTAGTCCAATTAATTTGTGGATTTTGAGTGGTATCTACCGGAGCGGAAGCACCTTCTGGCACCATAGGAATTTGAATAGTAGCAGTTTGATTGTTAGCACTTGCACTTAAAGTAATATTAAATGAAGTGCTTGGTACCTTATCAATTTCCTCGTAAGATTTTTCACCCTTCTTAGAAGGATTAATGGTCTTAGTGGTTACACCATTATTCTTCAATTGATTAATGAAGTCTTGTTCATTAATAGTAACATTTTCGCCACCAGCATAGTTATCTTTGTGGAATTGAACGGCTTTAGAAATTTTACTAATTAAATCTGAAACTTTATCACCACTCTTAAAACTTACAGTAGTACGAACAACGTTACCTAAAGGATTACTTTGAGTAGATTCACCAATAATTTCATTATTATAAGTGAAATATGGTTTATTTTGAGGTGCTTGGGTGTTTGTATTAGTAGTATTTGCACCAGTACCTGTTGATGAGCCAACATTTACAGTAGTATCAGCATTAACTGGAATAGCCGTAGAAACGACCGGAGCAACAGCTAACAAAGCAGCAGCTGCAACACTAACAATTCTTAAATTCTTCTTCATTATGTGGTCTCCTTTTCAGAAAAAATCACTATGTAAGCGATCGATAAGAAATATTCTCGCTATCTTTATCTCTTACTCGCTTGTGAATCTATTATACCATTTTTCCTATTATTGTATAAAAACAACGCTTAGATCAGGTACGCGATCTTCAGGGCTACCCTCCCCTCAGACCGCTACAGATATCCTATAACTAAAACGTTAAACTGTAGTTACCACACTATTACAATTTTAATTCATAAATTTACGATTTTGTGAATTTCGTCTCAAACTATTGACTTTTAATCCACCAATGAGTTTTTTTTATTCATTTTTAACTAAAAGATCTTCTTCCTTAACGAAAGCCAACTTTTGAATAAAAATGTAACACATGAGGTAGCCAAGCAGCAGTGGCATCCCCGCAAAAATCGCTACCAAGAACACAATCGTAATCGGACCACTCGCCATATTTTGGTAAGCCGCAAGCGGACCAATCAATCCTGTTGAACCGAAGCCAGCAAAGTTAGCCGTACCTGTGATGTTGAAGATCGCACCAACCCAGCCGGCAATCCCAGCGGACACAACCACCGGCACGAACAGCTTAGGATTTCTCAAAATATTAGCCATCTGAATCTTAGGCGTACCCAAGAAGTGCGCAATCGTTGTCCCGAAGCCGTTCACTCTGCTACTCATAATTGCCAAAGTAAATGCGCCGGCAGTGATTCCCAAGTTGGCACTACCTGACGCAATGCCTTCGATCCCGATCGCCATTGCGATACCCACTGAAGAAACTGGGGAAACGATCAATGCCGCAAAGATTGCACCCATGAACATGCCCATCACAAGCGGTCGGAAGTCGGTCAAAACAGAAACGACGCTACCGATCATGCCTGTGATCATCTTGGTGTAAGGGAGCGCAAACTGGCCAAGTCAACCTGCAAACACAGCTACTGACAATGGCAGGAAGAGCACAGTGTAGCTACCAAGCTTTGGCGTTAAGTACTTAACCAGTGTTGCCGCAATAAAGATCGTAAGCGCAATGTTGATGACATCCCCTGATCCATTCAACATAATGTGGCCGTTTTTCATTTCCAACGCACCACTGGCAATCATCGTAGTTGCCGCAACTGAACTCGACTGAATCAAGTTGAACTTGAGCAGGTATGACACACACAGACCGGCAAACACGGCCAGCAAGTTTTGCATCAATGTCGTCATCGTCAAGATGTCTTGCGCACCTGGCCAGAAGCTGGACATTCCTTTCATCAGCTCATTAATCAGCGCACCCGGCACCAGCGCGATCACCACGCCGGAACTCACACCATTCAATATGTTTAAAAGGTTTTCTTTGAAATCTTTTCGCATAGGTCCTTTCCTCGTTTCGTTAAAAATAAAAAGCCCCAGAGCATATCTCCAATGTCATTAAGTTAAGACATTGACATTATATCGACAGCTTTTAAAGATCGAATCATTTTGATTCGGTCTTTTTTCTTTTTAAAATAAAAAGTAAGCAGAGTTTATTTGCCCTTCTGCTCACTTTCGTCATATTATCTGGTCTTTCATAGAAAGCTGTGCCTCTTATGAAATCCCTTCACTCAAATATTTTAAAGCTGATGGATAGTATTATCAATAAAATTGCTGACAACATTCACGATTTCTCTGTATCTGATCAAGCTTTTACTCGCTGTCGTAAGCTCAATTCCACTGATTTGATTAAGTTAATTCTTAACATGGGAGCTGGCAGCCTGAATTCGGAAATTTTTCATGCTTTTCCTGACATAAATTCTAGAATGACTGCTTCGGCTTTTGAACAACAAAAGGCTAAATTAAAGCCTGAATGCTTTAAAGAAATTATGGCTGAGCTTAGTCAGGCAAACAATGCACCGCAATTACTAGATGACAAATACTTAGTTGTAGCGATTGATGGTTCCGATTTTGATCAGCCTTTTAATCCAAAATCAAAGAATATTTTTCAAGGCAAAGATGGTAGAAAATATTGCCAGATACATGTAAACGCTTTTTATGATGTTTTGAATAAATTATATTTAGACATGGTTATCCAACCTAGACAAAAAATGGATGAACGTGAGGCAGCTTTAACCATGATAAAGAAATTAGCCCAGCAAGAAAAAGATTTTCTAGTCCTGATGGATCGTGGCTACATTAGCTTTAATTTAATTGAAAATTGCAATCGATTAAAACATTGCCACTATGTTATGCGATCAAAATCCGGAGATGGTGCTTTTAAAGAAATTGTAGCTATGTCGAATCATGAATACGATATTGACTTATCATGCAGAGTAACTTCGTCACATTATTATTATGTCACCCATAAAGATACAGAAAAGTTTCTTCACCTGATTCTTCACAAAAAGCATCACTATAAAGCTGTTCGTTCTAAAAATACCAGAGATCAACGCTGGGATTTTGAGGATATGTGTGATGTTAGATTTAGAGTTTGTAAGTTTAGAATCAATCCACCAGGTTCAGACGATGAGTGGGAAGTCCTCATCACCAATTTAGATCGAAATGAATATCCTCTAGCTAGAATGAAAGAGATCTATCATCTTCGCTGGGGAATAGAAACTTCTTTTAGGGAGCTTAAATATGACTTAAGCGGCATACAGTTTCATTCTAAAAAAGATCAATTTGTTTATATGGAAATATACGCCCATTTTGCAATGTATAATGCCGTGAGTTTATCAATAATTGCGAGCTCAAAACCGTATACTCAGGGAAAATATCAATATCAAATAGATTTTAAAATGGCCTGTTGTATCTGGCGACGATATTTTAGTATAAGTGATAATTCAGATAAAAACTTCACACAATTACTGCTAGATGTGGCATTTTATTTAACGCCCATTCGACCAGGAAGAAAAGATAAACGAAATCTAAAAGTTAAATTAGTAGTTGGCTTTCCTTATCGTCTAGCAGCTTGAACTAATTTAAACGGCTATCTTAAGATGGCTTATTTGTGCTATCAAAAAAAGACATTTATCAAATAAAATAATTCGATAAATGTCTCAAAAAGTGTCATCAGATTAGTCAATGTCTTAACTTAATGACATTGAGCATATCTCTGGAGCTTTATTTAGTCTATTCCGGAACTAGCTCGCAGAATTTTTTCATACCAAAAAAAGTATTAAAAATTCTCATCCTAGTTCCCCCTATATGTAATATTATACTTGAACTTTATTCACAATCATAGTTAAGAATGTGTTAAGTTATCTTCTTTTGCGATCTGCGGCTAACCCGATGATTGCGGCGAGGGACGCGATGCCGAGGCCGAGCCATGCTAAGGAAGCGGTACTCTTTTCACTGGTTTGTGGCAAGTACATGTGACCATTCTTATCAACGTAACCCACTGCTTGACCTTTAGCGTTGAGGATTTGACCCTTGGTGTTAATGGTGTAGCCATTTGGTAAAGTTTCACCATCAGGAGCTGCTACACCCTTTGGGCGAGCAGTATTTTCAGCATGTGGCATTACGTTGTTTGTAGTGCCGTTAACCTTGTTTCTACCTTTAATAGTTTCGCCATGAACTGAAGAATTGTAATTGTAACCCTTTCCCTTCTTTGGAGCTACCGGCTTATTTGTGTGTTTCTTAGCTGGTTCAGTTGACTTAGCCGGCTTGCTTGGTAGCATCTGTAGGAGCTTCAGTCTTATCTGCAGCTGATGTTTCGTCAGCTGGCTCTGTAGTCTTTTCTTCCTTTACATCTGCATTTGTAGTTGGATCAGTAGCAGCTTTATCATCTGTTACAGGAGTTTCAACTTTTACATCTTCTGTCTTAACATCATTCTTTGCTTCACTAGTAGAAGCATCAACCTTTTCAGAAGTAGCTTGCACTGCAGTATCATTGGCATCAGCATGTACAGTTTGTGTACCAAAGCCTAAAAAACTTAATCCAATTAATACACTAGCAGCACCAATAGTTAACTTACGAATAGAAAAGTGTTGTTGAATATTTCTCATTTTGCGTCCCCCGAAGACAACCTAATGTTTAATCCCTTATCAAAGCATTAACTTATTCTTTTTATTATATAAATTGCGTTATTTTTCTTCATTCTTTATCATATTTGTTATTTATAGTAATTCAAGTGTTTATCAATTTTTCTACTATAAAATTTATAACAATTAAAAAGTGCCATATAAAAGGAATGTCAACTCATAACAAAACTGTTTTTTAATACAAAAAAAGGCCGAGCTCATCACTCGGTCTAAATTGTTTAATTAAGCCTTATTTTCCTTAACGTACTGCTCCAGTCGCTTCAAACCTTCCTTAATATTGTCCATCGAAGTTGCGTAAGATAAACGAATATAGCCTTCGCCGCCCTTGGCAAAGAATGAACCAGCAACCCCAGCCACGCGGCCTTTCTCAGCTAAATCATAGATGAACTTGGTATCATCTTGTTCAAGCCCCGCCGGAATCTTAGCAAAAATGTAGAAGGCACCCTTTGGCTTGACGCATTCAAAGCCCAATTTGGTTAAACCATCATAAAGCACATCGCGACGCTTCTGGAATTCTTTTTTCATTGGCAAAGCATCGTCTTTGCCGTTAGCCAGGGCCTCTTCAGCCGCATCCTGCATTGGCGTTGGCTCCGTCGTGGTAATCGCTTGATGAATCTTGGCAATTGATCCAAAATCGGCTTAGGTGCAGCCACCACACCGATCCGGTAACCTGTCATCGCCCATGCCTTGGACACACCGTTCATCAATACGACTTGATCATGCAAGGTCTGTTCCATCGAAGCATGTGGCTGATCATAATTGAGTTCGCTGTAAATTTCATCGGCAAGAACAAAGATTGGCTTGTCACGCACCACATCAGCTAATGCATCGAGCTCATCTTGCGTGTACATAACGCCCGTTGGGTTTGTTGGATAGTTCATCACCAATGCCTTTACTCGATCGCCGTATTTGTCTAAAGCTGCTTGCAATTTATCCGGCGTTAATTTGAAGTCATCGTCAGAAGTGCCGATTTGTTCAACCATTGCACCCATGGATAGGGCATCCCCAATATAAAGCGGAAAAATTGGTGTTGGCACCAAAACAACGTCGCCTGGATTAAGCACCGCAGTCAAAAAGTCGTAGATCGACTCCGTTACCCCATTGGTGATCAAAATTTCGCTTGAGTCGTATTTTTGTCCATATTTTTCAGCTAAAAAATCGGCTGCCGCCTTGCGCAAACCTGGAGTCCCGTTAGATGGCGCATAGTGCGAGTGGTTGTTAGCGATGCTGGCTTCGGCCGCTTTTTTAATATGCTCTGGTGTGTTAAAGTCAGGCTCACCAATTGTGAATTTGATAATGTCGGGAATTTTGTTGGTGTAAGCCGCAAAGGCTAAAATCTGCCCTGGCTTTTGTTCAACTAAGCCTTTTTTCATGTGTTTTGTTAAGTCGACCATAGTTTTTCCTCCTTATATCGAACTAAATTAATTCAAATATAGGAGTCTTTTTAATCCTTGTCAAAGGAAAAATTAATTCTTACTTTTGCCTTTTTCATTCTATTTAAAATGCACGTTAAACCAAATAACTACTAAAGCATAAATGCTATAAATAATCGCAACTGGTGGATAAGTTGCTTGCCATTTAACTAGCAACAGGACAATTAAAATTATTGCTAAAACAATCGTCAATATTCTTAAACGTGGAAAATATGACAAAATCGCGATCATTAAGATTAAAACTATATCTGCTACTAAGATGGCAAAATCCATCGGATATGATTTGATATAAAAATCTTGAAACGCTGATGAACTACACCGGCACTAAAGTACCGGGTTTCTGGGAACACTAAGTAGTGTTTAGGATCTTACTGGTACTGTTGCCATGCCTAACTCACGGAACTCAGCTGTTTACCATGGCCAGTTCCTGACTATTTAGCTTTTCGATGTCCTGTGTTGTACGAGCTAAAGCTCTACAATGCAGGCTTTGCTTTTATTCAAGATATTAATTGCCGCATTAATATCTCGATCGTGATGTGTTTGACACTTAGAGCAGCTCCACTCACGAATGTTCAATGGCTTTTCTCCGCTGTTATAGCCGCATTTAGAACAAATCCTTGAAGTATTCTTTGGATCAACAGCAACTAGCTTCTTGCCGTACCATTGACACTTATATTTCAACATTTGTCTAAACATGCTCCAGGAAGCATTAGCGATTGACTTCGCTAAATGATGATTTTTTTGAAGATTCTTGACTTTCAAATCTTAAATCACAATTACATCATATTGCTTAACCAAGTGTGTTGTCAGCTTGTCAAGATAGTCTTTACGCTGAGCAGCTACTTTAGCTTGATAGACTGCTTTAGTCCTTTGAGCTTTTTGCCAGTTTAAAAAGCTGCCCAAACTTCTAGGATTTAATACTTTCCTGTTTTTATCCTGCAAACAAAGCAACTGAGCCGAATGTCTTCTGCGTGAATACTTCTTTTGCCAGCTAATAGCTTGCTTCTCATAATAAGAACCATCAAAAGAAGGATATTTAAGTCCATTGGACAGAATAGCCAGATCAGTCACTCCAACATCGATCCCAACTTTTTTACCGGTTTGTTTAAAAGGCTTAACCGGATTGGTTTCTACTTGTAAGCTTAAGTAGTATTTTCCAGTTGGTTCAAGCACAACAGTGTAGCGCTTGATTTTAGTATCTTTTAAAATATCTGTTTTACTTGTCTTGATGTAGCCCAATTTAGGCATCTTCAAATACCTCCTGCTAGCTATTCGAACAAGCGACTTGCCAGTATAAGAGTTCTTTAAGTACTTGCGGGAATGAAATCTTGGCTTGCCAACTTTGCCTGTCTTATCATTAAAGAAGTTCTTCCAAGCTTGATATAAGGAGGCATTAACCACCTGCAGACTGGAAGAGTCACTGCTTTTCAGAAAAGGATATTCTTGCTTTAACGGTTTAAGCAGATAATCCAATTTAAACTTAGATAAGAAAGGCAAATCCTTATTGTTTTGATAGCGTTCATTCATCATGGCCAGCATTTGATTCCAAACAAAACGATCATTGCCAAACATTTGCCAGAGCTGATCCTGTTGAGTTTGGTTAGGATATAAGCGCAGCTTGATCCTTTTAGCACATTCGTTCCCCCCTCCTTTTGATAAAAATTATATCAAAAGAAAAAGCAGAACACTAGTTTTAAAAAAGCCAAATTCATCACGGGATTGAAATCCTATGCTTTCTTCGACTATATTTTAGTAAGAAGCAAAACCCAATAATTCCACAGATCAAAAGTATGCGATTAAGTATTTTTTATAATTTTTCACTTAAATTAAGAACTCCTCTTTCTTCATGTACCAGTGCTTTACCAAAGTAGTAAGTGCAATGTACAAAATCAAAAGTACTAACACTACCAAAACGTAGAATTCTGGGATTGGACCGAATTTCATTACTTTGGCCCAGCTTGGGATGTAAGGCATTGCGGTACCGATCAAGCCTGCACCAATCGTAGCGAGCATGACAACTGGTGAAGAATGTTGTTGGATAAATGGAACGGCTGGATCACGCAATGCTTGAATAACCATTTCTTGTGTCCAAAGTGATTCGATGAACCAACCACTCCAGAAGATTGCCATAAAGACTGCCTTTTGACTTGGAGTAGCAGCCATGTAACTTGCTCCGACAACGCTTGGACAAATCCAGAAGTAAAGCAAGGCAAACGTAATAATATCGAAGACTGAAGAAGTTGGGCCAAAGTAGAACATGAACTTAGGCAATTTTCTTGTCTCCCACTTACGTGGTACTTCCAAATATTTTTCACCAACAGTATCGAATGGAATTGATAGACAAGAGGTTCCGTAGATCAAATCCAAGATCAATAACTGCATTGGCAGCATTGGCAAGAATGGCAAGAATGATGATGCCACTAAGATTGACAAAATATTACCAAAGTTAGATGACAAGGTAATCTTGATATATTTCATCGTGTTGGCAAAGATCTGACGCCCAATTCTTACACCATGTTCCAAAGTACGTAAACTCTTGTGGAGCAAGATAATGTCGGCACTCTTTTTAGTAATATCAACGGCAGTATCAACTGAGATTGCCACGTCGGCCTTCTTCATAGCTGGCGTATCGTTGATCCCATCACCCATGTAGGCAACGGTGTGGCCATTTTCTTTCAAAATTTGAATAATTTTGGCCTTGTATTCTGGTGAAAGCTTAACAAAGAGGCTACATTCTTCAACCATCTTTTTAATCTCTTCGTCGCCCTTACCAACGAGGTCTTTTTCACTATAAACATACTCGGTGTTTAAGCCTACTCTTGAAGCAACGCTCTTAGTTACGGCGGCGTTATCACCAGTCAAAATCTTAACGGTGATGCCGTCTTGCTTGAGCTGCTTAAGCACGTCCTTAACATCATCCTTAGGTGGATCAAGGAAGGCCAAGAATCCGGTTAGAATCAAATCCTTTTCATCGCTAACATTGAATTCGCCGGCTTGAGCAGGATTGTTTTGGTAAGCAAGCAAAACAACTCTCAAACCATCTTTGTTCAAATCTTCAATGTGCTTTAAAACTTTTTCTTTATATTCATCAGTTAAATCACTAATGTGATTGCCAACTTGCACACGATTGCAGCAAGCAAGCATTTCTTCGGCAGCACCCTTGGTTACCAGGATACGACCATCGCCGTGGCGTTTTACCACGACACTCATGCGACGACGCTTGAAGTCGAATGGAATTTCATCGACCTTAGTGTAGTCATGTTTAATTTCTTCAACGTCTAGCTCATCGCTAGCGGCATCGATAATGGCTTGGTCCATCAAATCGTGCATCCCCGTTTGGAAGTACGAATTCAAATAAGCCAACCGCAAAACTTGTGGATTTTCCTTCATATCCAAGTTGTAGTGACGTTCCAATACAACCTTGTTTTGGGTCAAAGTACCGGTTTTATCAGTACAAAGAATGTCGGCAGCACCGAAGTTTTGGATGGAGTTCATCTTCTTAACGATGGTGCCGTGCTTGGACATTTCTAGCGAACCCTTAACCAAGTTACTAGTAACAATAACTGGCAACATTTCTGGAGTTAAACCAACGGCAGTAGCGATGGCAAACAACAAGGCGTTGAGCCAGTTACCTTTAGTTAAACCGTTGATGACCAAAACTAAAGGTGCAATGATCGCGGTCATTGTTAACAATAATTTAGAAATGTTCTTGATACCAACATCGAAGTTAGTTTCCTTAACGTCGTTGTTTGAAATATCCTTAGCCAAACGACCAAAGACAGTTTGTTCACCGGTGGCCAAAACAACGCCAACACCTGAACCTGACACAATAGTTGTTCCTTGATAGATTACATCAGGATAGTCCAAATATTGATCCATGTCTTTTTGATCGGGCCTCTTAGTCGCAATCTTTTCCACAGGCGTTGATTCACCGTTCAAAGAACTTGATGAACAGAACAAGTCTTTAGTTTTGAGCAATCTAATATCTGCTGGCACCATGTCCCCAGCGTGGATATTAATAATATCGCCGACAACTACTTGCTTGGTAGAAATTTCTTCGTCCTTTTGATTGCGACGAATATTGGTAGTTACAGACACCATGTTTAAGAGGGCTTCAACTGCGTCATTAGTTTTCACATTCTGGATAAAGGATGTTAATCCAGAAATGATGATCATCGTAATCATAATTATCACAGTACTCAGGTCCTTTTGATCTGCCGGCACGAAGACGTAGTCGGTAAACAGTGACACCGTTGCTAGCAGCAACAGGACCATTGTGAAAGGAGTGAAGAATGATTCAATGAAGAAATGCAATTTCGTGTTGTGCTTCTTGGTCGCAACTTCGTTAAGACCATTCTTCTCCAAACGCTCTTTAGCTTCTGCCGAAGACAGACCGTCTAGCGAACTATGTAGCGTCTTTAACGCTTCTTCGGGAGTTTGCCTAGCGATCTGCTTAACAAACTCTGTATCGGCTGTCTTCTTATTCATCAGCAACTTGTTTTTTGCCATGTTAATCTCACTTTCTGATTAAACATACAAACAAACTAAAAAGGAGCTAATACCAATTAGTATTAACTCCTTATCTAAGCGATGTTTCCTCGTCGTTCAGTTTTGACACTACGTGACGTAAGCACAGGCTAGCTATCTGGATCTCGCCTTATCTCGACAAGAACTATTTTACTCGTTGGCATCTCTGGATGTTTCCGGGCGATAGCTTGTGTTCACGTAGGAGCCTCACCTAACAGTTTATTTGCTTTTTCAATTTTCATTTTTATTATATGCATATTATTTTACAATGCAATTATCT
Source organism: Lactobacillus amylovorus DSM 20531 (assembly GCF_002706375.1). Lineage (NCBI taxonomy): Bacteria > Bacillati > Bacillota > Bacilli > Lactobacillales > Lactobacillaceae > Lactobacillus > Lactobacillus amylovorus. The sequence continues at coordinate 1,592,853 of NZ_CP017706.1, read as the reverse complement.
TTACTAAATCGTTAGAATTTGTAAAAGAATTTAAGAAAAGAGCATCTATTGATAAATTTGCAGTAGATGCTCTTTATTTTGGTTGTGGTTAAACTTTATTTTAGAGACAAATTGTTAAATTTACACTTTACATTTTTATTGCGAATTAATCCAATTACTACTCCTGTAAATGGAGAATCACTTTCTTCACAACTAAAATGTCTCGTTTGACAAGAATCTAATATTTTTTCTTTATTATTTGAAACTACAACTTGATAATTTTCATTATCGAATACCAAAGAAAAATTAATTTCTGAACCTTCAGCTTTCAATTTCACTTCTTTCTTAATAATTAAATCACTATCTTGCTTAACGAAAGTTACCGCATTCTTTTTACTATCATATAAAGCTTTAAACAGATGCTTATTGTCTTTATAAACTATTACCCCTGCCTCTGTAGATTGATTTTCTCTACTAATAGAAAATGTAAATTTACCATCAAATTCAGTTTGTCTAAATCCAATAAAATCGTTTTTTATATTCTCACTTATGTTCTTTTTGAAAATTAAGTTCTTTGAATCAAGTTCGTAATTTTTTAATATAAAGACGAAATGAAGTCAAGTTTATCAATATTGTTAGAATTTCGCGCCTGTTTTTCCACGCTAATAGGCTGCGATAAATTAATAGTTGCTTTACCCTCTTTATTCATGGTATTAATCCATATACCATTTTTATTCCAATCAACTGGTAATAAGATAGTTTCTCTTCCTAATAAATTGCGATGAACATGTTTAGGTTGGCGAACCGATAAAGCGACTAATTCAAATTTGTTTTTATTTACTTCGACTAAATCAGCATGTCCTACACATTGCAACTCACCTTTATAGTCACGATTACTTAAAATTGTATTATTACGCACCGGATGATATGGACCATATATATTATCAGATACCTGCATAGTTTCCATATGTCCTTCACGTGTTCCGCCTTCTGCTATCATTAACCAATATTTATCAAATTTATAATAAATATGTGGTCCCTCTGGATCTCTGCCTCCTGTACCGTAACTAATAATTTTAGGTTCAGTTAAAACTTCAAGAGTTGACAGATCTATTTTGCATTGGACTATTGCCCCCTCACCATTAGTCATCTGAAGATAACAATCTTGACCAATAAAAGTAAGCGAAGGATCTATTCCCATAAAATTTATGTTAAGCCATAAAGGCTTAGACCACCCCTGCTCTGGATTTGTAGTCTTGATAATAAATGTGCCCTTTGGAACAAACGTACAAATGATATAAAAGCATCCCTTATGGTATCTGATTGTTGGAGCAAAAATACCAAGTGAATTTTTTAAATTACTATATGGATAAGCATCCACATTACTTTCATCAATGCCATGGCTAATCAGATCCCAATTAACTAGATCTTTACTTTGATAGACTGGCAACCCAGGTAAAAATTCAAAACTGGAATTAACTAAATAATAAACATCATTCACTTTACAGATACTTGGATCTGGATGACTTCCTCTTAAAATTGGATTTTGATATTCCATACTAATTCGCTAACCTTTCATTACATTTCTAAAATAAAATAGGTATTTAAAATGTAGAGGGGGAAAAGAACATTTTAAATACCTACAATAAATTATTAATTATTTACTTAATCTAATAAGAATTCTTTTTGCAAGCAGTCTCTTGAGTTTCTACCTACAAAGATATCAAATTTACCATTTTCCAAAACGTATTGACCATGATTATCAAAGAATCCAAGCTGTTGTGGCTTGATCATAAATGTAACCTCTTTGCTACTATTTTTTGGAACTTCTACCTTTTGGAAATCCAATAGCCGCTTAACTGGTTGTACCAAACTAGCTACTTTGTCATGGAAATACAATTGTACAGTTTCTTTACAGTCCCAGTTACTATCATTTGTTAACTTAATAGAAACATTTAATTCTTCATTTCTTGATAGCTTTTCTTTATCTAATTTCAAATCACTATATTTAATTTGATCGTAGGACAAACCATAGCCAAATGGGTAAAGTGGATCTGCTGGTGCATCTATATACTTAGAAACAAATCGTCCCACATGTTGTGAATTGTGAACTGGACGTCCTGTCGACATATGGTTATAGTAAATCGGCTCTTGACCAACATCGTATGGAAAAGTCATCGTTAAACGACCTGACGGATTTGCCTTACCAAATAAAATATTGGCAATTGCATTACCGCCTTCTGTCCCTGGGAACCAGAATTCTAAGATAGCGTCAACTTTATCAACAATATTTGTTAAAACTAAAGGACGACCACTAATAATAAGAAGCACTACCTTTTTACCTAACTTAGAAATTTTATCAATTAATGACAATTGATTTTGTGGTAAACAAAGATTAGTTTTAGCTCCAGCTTCACCGGCCTCAAGAGCATTTTCTCCCATAGCCAATATGACTACATCAGATTGTTTAGCAAGAGACACCGCCTGCTCATTATTCTTCTGTTCAATTACCTCTGGGGAAATCATCTGATCAATTTGTTCTTTACTAAAGAAGCCCAATTTTTCTAACATCTTACGATTTCTACCAATATCAGTTCCTTTAGCAACCTTAATATTAGGAATGTACTTCTTTATACCTTCTTCAATTGAAATACTATCTTTAGGTTCACCATGAACTGCCCACATCCCTAATAATGAATGTTCAGTAGAATAAGGACCAATTAAAGCAATTTTTTCATCTCTTGGCTTCAAAGGCAGGACATTATCTTTATTTTGAAGCATAACAATTGCTTCTTCAGCAATCTTTCTAGATAGTTTTCTTTTTTCTTCTGATAAAACGCTCTTCTTTTCACGTTCAACTGATGAACCGAAGTAAGGATCTTCAAACAAGTGAAGTTCATTTTTAAGTGAAAGAACACGCCAAACAGTCTCATCGATTTTCTTTTCGTCTAATTTACCATTAGTTACAAGTTTCTTAAGGCCATTAGCATAACATGGTGACTTCATATCAATGTCCATCGAAGCATTAATAGCTTTTTCAGACGCGTCTGTTTCGTCAGTAGCAAACCCATGTTTGATCAATTCATAAATTGAAGCATAATCTGATATTATGATACCTTTAAATCTCCAGGCCTTGCGAAGAACGTCCTTCAAAAGCCATTGATCTGCCGTTGATGGAACACCATTAAGTGAAGTTAAAGAAGTCATTGCCATTTTAGCGCCAGCTTTAACAGCTGCTTTATATGCTGGCAAATAATTTTGATACAAATTACTAATAGACATATCCACGCTGTTATATTCTCGACCAGCTTCAACTCCACCATAACCAGCAAAGTGCTTAAAACAAGAAGCAATACCTTTTTTATCTTTTAATCCATCTTGAAAGCCCGTAACCATTGCTTGGGCATAAATAGAATTTAAACGTGGGTCTTCACCAGGAGACTCAAGAACTCTTCCCCAGCGTGCATCATGAACTGTATCAAGCATTGGAGCATAGCCAACTTGAATACCGGCGGATGAAGCTTCATCTGCTGCAGTAGCAAATGCTTTCTTTACCAAATCTGGATTCCAGGTAGCTCCTAATCCCAACGGAATAGGATAAATTGTTTTATATCCATAAATGACATCCGACATAAACAACACAGGAATGTGGTGTGGTTGAACAGCCATTTGATGATCCTGAACTTTTCTAGTTGCTTCAGCACCTGCAACGTTTAAGACCGAACCAGTTAAATCTACTGTCTTTTGAGTAATCCCTAATTTTTCTCTTGGCCCATATGAAATATCATTAGCTTGAAAGAATTCGCCAGATAATTGAACTAATTGCCCAATCTTCTCATCCAATGACATATCATTCAATAATTCTTTTAATTCTGTTTCTTTCATAAAAATCATCCTACCAAAAAGAGAGGGAATGCCTCTTTTCTTAAATCATTACTTTTCTGTACCGGCCTGCTCTTGTGCATAAGCTCTGTTGTCTGCCATTCTAAACCATGGATACCAAAGAAGTGGTGATAAGACTAATTGCAATACTAGTTGCATAACAATAATTGATACCGATCCACCACAGCTGGCAATAACACCAATCGGCAAGCCGAATACTGATTGCATCCCTGAGAATCTAGCTACAAGACCAATCTTAGTTAAACCGTAGGCAATTGCAACAGAGACCGCATTGTTGAATACAAATGGTACAAAGAAGTCAAAGTTTAAAACTAATGGCGTACCGAAAATTGCTGGTTCGGTAATTCCAAATAAACCTGGAACCACAGCTAATTTACCTAAAGTCTTATATCTCTTACTCTTAGCAAAGAACAACATTAATAAAATTAATCCTAAAGCCGTTCCGCTCCAAGTTACGATGTTAAAGAAAGCATAACCTGTAATATTAGGAAGTGGTTTACCTGCTTTCCAAGCTTGCAAGTTTTGCATATCCATTGACATCCAAATAGGCATAACAATTGGAATAATGACGTTGGTACCATGAATACCGAAGAACCAAACTAGTTGTTCCAAGAAGCAGATAAAAATCATTGCCCAAATAGATCCACCAATATTCTTTAATGGTGTTTGGATGAAGCTATAAATCATTTGGTGGAAACTACCAAATGAACTTACTGAAAATGCTAAAGCAACTAAAGTGAAGAACACACCAATTACCAAACTAGGAATTAAAGCTGCAAAAGTGTCAGAAACCATAGGTGGGACGCCTGCTGGCATTTTAATGGTCCAATTATGTTGTCTCATGTAAACATATGCTCTACCAGCGATAATACCAACAATCATTGCTGAGAACAAACCTGACGCACCTAACCAAGTTGAAGGAATAAATGCACCAGCCTTTTGTTGTCCCAATGGGGTGATAATCAAGAAGGACATTAATGAAATAATACCTGCAGAATTACCATCATCATTCTTTAAGAATTGCTTAGCAACATCTTTCCCCATTAAAAATGATACATATAATGCAATACAGCCAATAGTAACTACATTTACGTTACCACTTATTTGAGCTACTTTAGTCCAATGCCATTGATTTGCATAAACACTAAGTAATGTAGCAAATGAACCTAAGATCATAGGCCCTAACGTAGCCATCATGGCTCCCATAATTGCTTGTAAGTAATGGTTATTACCTATCTTCGTAAAGGTTGGTTGTAACTTTTGGAAGAATTTAGTTACCTTATCTTTCATTTTTCTCTCTCCCTTTATAAATCATTCCGCTCATTCATTACAGTTAAAATATTAAAACGTTTACATTGATTTTGTAATACAATGATTTATGAAGAAACATGTAAAATTATGACATTGAGAGTTAATAAAATGACAGATATTACCCATGAATTAATTGAAAATGATAAAGCTATACCGTTTAAAATATTTGATTTTCACGCTCGTGATTTAAGTCGCATTATTCCACCACATTGGCATCAAAACACAGAAATCCTATTTTGCAAACACGGATCACTTAGAGTAAAAATTAAAAATAACACTTATGATGAACTGAGACCTAAAAATTAGACAGTTTAAAATACAGGATTAATAGAGGCTTGATTCCGATATTCTTTCGGAGTTAAGCCTTTTAATCTGCTCTTTATCCTTTCTTCGTTATAGTATTCGATATATTCTTCGATTGCTTGAGCTAATTCTTGAAGACTATGGTACTTGTATTCTTGATCATAGAACATCTCTGTTTTGAGCAAGCCAAAGAAGTTTTCCATTAGCCCATCATCCATGGAATTACCTTTTCTAGACATGCTTTGAGTAATACCATGAAGCTTTAAAGCACGCTGATATCTTGGACTTTGGTATTGACAGCCCTGATCAGTATGAAAGATGCAATTATTAAGAGCCGTTTCCTTGGCAAAAGCCCTATCAAGCATTGTCATTACTAACTCCATGTCTGGATGTTTGGAAATAGTGTAAGAGACTATATCGCCTCCACAACCATCCAAAATAGGTGATAGATAAAGCTTTTCACCATTGAGGTGAAATTCAGTAATGTCAGTGTACCATTTCATGTTGGGCATTGGTGCAAAGAAATCACGACGAATTAAATTAGGGGCTATCTTGCCAATAGTTCCCTTGTAGCTTGAATACTTACGCTTGTTGCGTCTGATACCCTTAAGACCCAATTTATGCATCCAGTAACGGACTGTTTTCTCAGTAATATTCCAGCCTTCTTTTATTAACTGGAGTGCCACTCGACGATAGCCATAGCGTCCTTTGTGACGATTAAATATTTCCTTGATCCTTGCAATAAGTTTGGAACGCTTGGGCTTCTTAGGCTTTCGTTTAATTATTTTATAGTAAGAACTTCTGGCAATCGTAGGCAGCTCTGGATGCTCTGAAATTGCATCTAAGACATAGTTCAAGCTAACCTTAAATTCATGCCTTAGATCAGTAATTGCCTTAGCTATTTCTTTCGATCTTTGTCTTGATCCAAGGCCTTCAGTTTTTTTACGTATTCGTTCACAATACGCAATCGCAAGTTTTCTTCTTTCAGCTTTTGGATCTCTTTCTCCAATTCCTTGCGTGATTTTTGAGTCTCTTTGATCACGGGCAGGGCGTCCTTTCTGTTTGATAATGACATTATACCCGTTTTCCTTATATTCTCTAAGCCAAATACTAAGTGTGCCAATACTCTTAAGCCCCAGTTCTAGTGATACTTGTACATATGACTTGGTACTGAAAACAGCTTGCTCAATTGCTTGTTCTTTAAATTCCTTAGAATAAACCTGATAAGGCCTATCTAAAACATTGATTCCATACATATCAATTAATCTAAGCATGTAATCCAAATTAGCTACATTCGTTTTATATGTTTTAGACAACTGACTTATTGAAATCTTTTCATCTTTCCATTTACGATAAATTTCTATTTTCTGTTCTTTATTAAATTTAGACATAGTAAAGACCTAAAAGTGTCTCACTTTTAGGTCTCACTTCATGATTTACACTCAAATGATTTTATTATTATTAATCCTAACGAAATCCATTCAACTCAAAGCCTTTCAAAGAATTGGGTTTTATGCTTACAGCTTCCCTATAGTTTTCTACAAAGAGCAACATTGGATAGATTCACTCATAATTTTATTTTTAATGCTAATTCCACCAAAAGAAAGCAGCCTCAAGATGATAAATTACGGGAGAATTTTTGTGAACTATTAACGTCAATTTCTGATAAACGAAATCTTAGTCAAAATCTATTTCTTTTGGGAAAGATTTATGAACTTTTAAGTTTACTAGTAGAAAATTATTCGATGGACTTAAATGATGAATATCAGCTAATCAACACCAAATTTATTTCTAAATTACTTAATATCATTAACAAAAATTATCAAAATAAGTTGTCTTTACCTGATGTAGCTAAAAAATTTTCATACTCTGAGGCTTATACTTCGCGATTAATTAAAGACAACTTAGGAGAGGACTTCACTAGCCTATTAATATCCATTAGGCTTGATAAATCTATTACTCTAATGAAATATTCTGATAAAACTCTAGAAGAAATAGCGGCAGAAACTGGATTTACTACATATCGTAATCTCTATAATGCATTCAAACGTGTATATCAAATTTCACCCAAAGAATTCATTAAACGTGGATTATAAAGTAAAAAAACGCGCGTTTGTAATGAACGTGTGTTTTTTCATAATTAAATTTGATATACTATTTTACAGACATGGGTATGTTGCAACTATCTGTGTTTAGTAGTTTTAGCATGACTAACCACCCCTCACATATTTTGAAACTATGGAGGTGAGAGTTATGCATAAACGGATAGTTTGGAGGTTTAGTGCTCCGTGGTAGCTTGGGCTATTGCAATCGGCATCGTTCTAGGTGCTTTAGGCAAATTAGCTATCAATTTGGCTATAGCCTATGCGATAACAAAAAAAGCTAATCACAAGGATTAGCTAAACCAACAGTTATCTAAAACTACGATCGAAGTCAACGGGCGCAATCCGTTGGCTTCTTTTCATATAAAGATTATAACATGAATATCCAAAACGAATAAAAAAAGATCAAGCTCACTGCCAGATCTCACCTATTGGGTTAGCTGGATTCGAACCAGCGCATGATGGTACCAAAAACCATTGCCTTACCACTTGGCTATAACCCAATCTTCAAACCTTTTACTTGAGTGGTTCTATTTGAACGATCTCTCAACCGCTCAACAGTTAATAGTATAGGGGAATGACAAATAAAATGCAAGTAAAAATTTGAATTTTTTGAATTAATTTTAGTTGTCCAATTTTTCGACTATAAATAATCATAATTAGAATAACTATGATTATCACATTTTATCTACTTTTCTCTTTCACCTTATTCATCAACTCAAAATTATTCGTAAAAATCCCAGCTACATCTAGTCTGAAATACCGCTTCGCAATTCTTGGATTATCCACCGTCCAAATCCGCTGCGTTACCTTACTTGGCAAATAGAAATGCGGATGAATGGCCGCAAAGTGATTTTTCTTCACAAAACGCTCTGGCAAAGCCACCGGCATCTTCGTTAAAAAGCAGTACTGCTGATGCAAATCGATCCGTTGGCAATTTTTCAAGGTCTGGTAATTGAAGGAAGAGAAGATGATGGGATGGACAAAATGATACTTCTTGGCTAATGCTAAAACGATGCCTTCGATTCCAACATCATGAACCTTGTTGGTCTTAAATTCCAGGTTGATATAAATATCCCTATTTTGTAAAACTTCAAACAATTCGCTGAGCATCGGCACCGGCTCACCATTAGCTAAATGAAACTTCCTAAGTTCGCTTATCGTGTAGTCTTTGATAAAACCCGTTCCATCAGTCGTACGGTCGATTTCTTCATCGTGCATCACCACTGGTACCTTTTCCTTAGTCAAATGCACATCGAACTCCACGCCTTCTGCGCCATGCGTCACCGCATAACGGAAGCCTTCAAGTGAATTCTCCGCAAACTTCACCGGCAAACCTCGGTGAGCAAAAACGATTGTGTTCGTCATAATTTTACCCTCAAAAAAATACCGCCTTGTGGCGGCACCTTTTCTTTATTTATTAATCCAAAACAATAGCACCTTGAGTTGCTAAGACATCTCTTACAAGAGTCTTAACGTCTCTTCTTTCAACCATACCGTCAGTTTCTTCAATGTATTCTTCGTAATGTGGTGTTTGTACGTGGTTGTCGTATGCTTGATCATTTGCATAAACTTCAACAAAATACCATTCATTAGGATTTTCTTTGTTGGTACCGGACATCATAATTTCCATGCCTGGTTCAGAAGCAATACTTGTAGTAATTTCCTTCTTAACTGAGTGAGCAAATGCTTCTTCATTACCCTTCTTAACTTCAACCTTAACTAAACGCATAACGAAGTTGTCTGCGTAACTGTTTAAAGCCTTTTGGGCATGAGTAGTAATTACTTCTGGCTTCAAATCGATAACTTTCTTGCTAGTAGCAATCTTGTCAATTACTTCAGCAAAGTCATCAGCGTGAGATTCAGCAATGTGTAAATCTTCTGCACCCTTGTTACGGAACAATTCTACTTCGTAATTGTCTTCGCCTTGTGCGTCGTCGTGGCCGCTACCAATAAGCAAAGTACCTTCTTCTGCAGGAATTGAATCATGCATATTCTTTTCTGCTTCATGAATATATTCGCTACGATCATTTTCTGCAATATTTAACTTAGTAATTTTAAAAATTGGTGTTTCATCCATTTTTCTTCTAGCCTCGTATCATAATTTTTACACACATATTATAAGCTAATGTACCAAATTCGAACGACTAATTACCAGTTATTTGATCGATTCGCACATCTTTTGCAGGCCAAACATTTTCTTCATATTCAACTTCGTTGCCATCGCTTTGGAGCAAGGCAAATTCCGCATTATGAAAGCCAGGGAATTTATTACCACCGGCACGCTCACGGATGTAGTGTCCCATGCTATCGCCGTGACCCACGACCAAGATATTTTCACCATCTTGAGCATCCCTCAAAATCAAGTTCATGCCGCGTTCCATCCGCTCCGTCACTTCACGGTCGTCCTCGATCGTACTACTCCCCACTAAACGTCTAAACGGCCAAAGCAGAATATTTCTGCCCTCATAAATACCATAATCTTTTTCTTTTAGTTCCTTCAAACGGTCATATTCCATCTCAGGACCAGCGATAATCTCAAGCGTATCGCTAGCACGCTCCTGCGTAGAACAATACGCCCGATCGAAGGCAATGCCATTTTGCGCAAAGTAGTCACGAGTCGCCTCGATCTGCTTCACGCCCAGTGGGGTTAGAGCAGAATCACAGCTACCTTGCATCCGATATTCTTTATTGAATAAAGTCTGTCCATGTCTAACCAAATACAAATTTATTGTCATTTAAAGTTATCCCAAATCTTTTGCGGGCCACACATAATCATCAAAATGAACTTTATCGCCATCAACCGTTAACTTAACAATTGAAGCATTGGCAAAACCAGGAAAGTTAGGGCTATCAGTAGCAGCTCTAACGTACTTAGCCAAAATATCGCCATGACCGCAAATAAGTGCAGTTTCACCGTCGTCAACGCTGTCTAAGATTTCAACAACGGCACGACGCATACGCGCTACAACGTCCTCGTCTTTTTCCATGGTTGGATCAACATTAGGATTGTTGTAGTTCCATGGCAACAAGAATTCATCGCGCCCTTCAAAAATACCATAGCATTTTTCCCGCAAGTCTTTCAAACGCGTATATGGCATCTTGTGGTCGGTGATAATTTCAAGCGTATCACATGCTCTTTCTTGTGTTGAAGAAAAAGCTTTATCAAAGTGGATGTGATTTTCTTGGAAGTAATCGCGTGCCATTTCTACTTGACGAATACCCTTTTCGTTAAGTGGTGAATCACAACGGCCTTGTACCTTGTGGTAGTAGTTAAAATAAGTTTGTCCATGACGAACAAGATATAAAGTTTTTGTCACAAAAAATTTCCCCCGTCTTTTTCGTTTTCTTTATCTTATCAAAAAAGCACGCTTAATGCGTGCTCTTTGGCTAGATTTTAAGGTCTAAAACTAGAGTTGTATTCTTTACTATTCACGATAAATGATGGAACACTGATAAAGTGCATTGAGTAAATGTTGCTGGTCTTAGAAATACTGAAACCGTAGTAGTTATAGTCGCCGTCGTGACGAGAACCTTGGGTGTTAAAGAGGTCACCTGCGTGTTCCCATTCACGGTAAAGGTTTCTATCGCTACGTTGTGCTTCACCAGCACCGGCAAAGCCGAAGATCATTTGCTTCAAGCCAAAGTAAATGTCACGTTTCATTTCACCCATTGGCATGGTCTTTTTATTAATGGTAAAACCAGCCATGTCTTCAACGTAGTTGTCATCTAAGTTAAGGTCATTCTTCTTGCAGGCTCTAACGATTCCGGCAACATAGTGACCATTATCTTTGATACTGTGGCCGTGATCTTGATATTCTTTAGCAACATCATCAGCTAACTTTTGTGTACCTTCGCTGTAAACCCATGGACGCAAGCCAAGTTGCTCACGTGCACTGTTAATTACACGCAAAGAGAATTCAGCCAATTCCTTTTTATCGTTAGCTGAAAGATGGTCAGGATCAATCATCTTGTCATCGTCTTTGCTTTCTCCAGCTACGATACGTGAGAAGTTGTTGATCTCCATACCTTCCATAGAAGCCTTAACGAATTCAGGACTTGGGCTACCCTTATATGCATCAAGCAATGCGGAAAGAGTGTAGCCGCTTGGCATCCTGATTGCTGCTTGAGCATAAAGATTAGTTACTGGAGCTGTATTCTTCACTGTTTTGACATTTTTAGCCAAAATCCAGTAAGAGTTGGCATTAAGCTTATAAGCTGAATATTTCTTCTTGCCAATTCTTATATAACCTTTTTTGGAATAAGAATATTTTCTACCGGCGTAAACGTAGTAATTAGTCTTTTTGCCCTTCGAAGTATAAAGTCGGACTTTCTTACTGCCTTTTACTTGTACTTTACCCTTGGTAGCAGCTTGCACAGTTTGTGGTGTGGCATATTTCGTGACTGCAGTAGCGGAAGTTAGCAAGCAAACACTGGCAAGTAAAGTCATCATTATCTTTTTGGACATATGGTTTGCCTCCGTTGTTCCCTGTACACTAATAGTATCCCTTATAACTTATATGGTTATTATAGCAAAAAAGCGCGCAACTTGAATGTAAGCGCGTGCCTTTTAGCCGTTATTAAATTGTTATTTTCGAGGCTGCTTATTAGTACCAGCCGTTTGCTTGCCAGAATGCCTTAGCAGCAGTCCATGAACCGTAACGACTCTTTACGTAGTTGTCAGCAACTCTTTCTTGGTTAGCAGCTGAGTAGTCACCATTCAAGTATGAAGCTGAAAGTTGGTATTTACCTACGTATTGACCGTTAGAAGCACTGTATGAGCCACCTGATTCACGGCTAGCAATCCAAGCCTTAGCACTTGCTTCTGAGCCTGATGCGTTTGAAGTGTATGATGAAGCGCTAGTATTTGAAGCAGTTTGAGTATTTTGAGTTTGTGATTGTGCTGGAGCTTGAGTTGAAGCTTGATCAGTAGTTTGAGTTTGGGTAGCAGCTGCGTGGTGACCAATAGTTACGTACTTAGCACGAACCCATTGGTTCTTACCTAAGTCGTACCACTTGTGGCCCTTTGAATCGTAAGCAGTCTTGATAACTTTCCATGAAGTGTTGCTTGCTAAAGTTTGACCAGTTGCTACTGGGTTTTCATAGTTGTTGTATACGTTGATTGAGTTATTTGAAACGTAGTTTACAGTTACTACGCTTGCATCGTTTTGGACGATAGCAGCTTGTGCAGTGTTTGAACCTGCGTTGTTTGCTACTACTAAACCTGTAACTGACATAGCAGCTACTGCAATTGACTTAACTAAGATAGATTTGATCTTCAAAAAAATTCTCTCCTTAAAGTTTAAAAAATAAATTAATAAGTAACGAATTTCCACTTATTCGTCTGTCTCATTCAATTGACAAGCTATATACTACAGTGCTTTCGTTGCAGAACCATAACAGGAATATCACTCGCTTATTAAGAAAGTATTACTGAATGTGCCACTTTTGTAACATTTGTAATATTTATGTAAATTATTTTTGATGATGCAAAATGCTGTTATGTCAACGTTTTAACCCACTTTTTACTTTTTATTTGCTATGTGCAAAAGCATGTTCGCTCTTAACACTCTGAAACATTTCTGCAAAAACTATTACAGAAAAAAAGATCAATGTTATCCATTGACCTTTTTCTACCTATTAATAATGTAATTATTACCTATTTATAGAACGCGCCATTCTTGAAATAGTATGATTCAAGCCGCGAATTGTTTTACTTAATTCAAAGATAGTCTCTGTTGGAGACAACACGCCCCATGCGGCGTCCCCGATATGTTGGATATCGACACCGCAAGTCTTGTTTTTAAGCGCAATCTCGCGAATCACGTCCTTGCCAGAACTCTCCTGACTAGTACCAATCGTACTCATTACCAAGCCATCATGTTGATGAACGATTTTGACAATCTTAATCAACTCATCGCTAGTAAATCCTGGCACAGTGCCTACTGCAGGTACCAAAATCACATCGGCTCCTGCATCGATCATTGCCTTCACAGACTCTTCATCTGCTACTGGCTCATCAACACCAGCACCATGCATTTTACCTGCAATAATCATGCCGGAGAAATTCTCTTTAGCAGTTCTGACAGCTTGCACAATCATCTTGTTGGTAACGCCGCTGCCTGGATTACCAGTGAAGCAGACAAAGTTAAAACCTAACTCTTCTGCGCGTCGCATTGATTCAGCTGTCGCAATTCTGCCTTTAGGCAATTCCAACTTGGTTGATTCCATTTTGGCATCTGAATCAACTGGCTCTAAATTAACACCGATTGGTCTGCCAGTAAGTTCTTTCAACCTCTTGACAGTGTCTTTTGCGTCCTTAACTTCCAGACCACTAACTTTAGGCTCAAACACATCAAATAAGTTAAGCAAAATCAGGTCCGCACCAAAGGCGGCCGCAATTTCTGACATCGTTAAGCCATCAATGGCAGGTTGAATTACTACGTTTTCGCTTAAAACGGTCCGGCCTTCGCTAGCCTTAATGCTTTGCTTAAGCTCGTCACCGTTCATTTTTAACAATTCACTAGAATTTGCACTAATTAATCTTGTTATCATTATTTAGCCCTATTTTCTTCCATAAGTTGACGCTTGTTCAATGCGGACATGAATGGCATGTAAATCAAAACGTCTAATACAATATTGATCAGCTGCAAAATTGATCCTGCGATACTACCAGTTGCCAAGAATCCAGAAATAAGTGGTGGCATAGTCCAAGTAATAACAGTACCGTTACATAATGGAACTAAGCCCAAGTTCATTGCAATGTAAGTAGTAATTGCGTTGATCATTGGTGCAAGAATAAATGGAATAATCAACATCAAGTTCATAACAACTGGCAAACCAAACATGGTTGGTTCGTTAATGTTGAATAAACCAGGAACAATAGTCAATGGTGCTAAAACTTCACTTTGCTTACTTGCGCGTTTACGCCATACCAAGTAACCGATGCAAAGTACCAAACCGATGGTGGCACCACCACCACCCATGTAAACGAAGTTGTCGATGAATGGTTGAGTAATAATGTGACCGCCGTGGGCTAAGTCCAAGTGACCTGCTTGGTTCAAGACACGGTTAGCGTCAGTTTGCATTAACCAAATTGGTGACATAGCGGTGTTAACAACGTTACCACCGTGGATACCAACGAACCAGAACAAACTTACCAATAAGATAGATACTAAAGTACCAATTAAGGTATCACCTAAAGCACCTAATGGCTTTGCCAAGATGTTCATAATTACGTCGTGGATGTTGCCCCAGCCAGCCCAAGTGAAGAGCCAGTAAACACAACCAGCAATTGCGATTACTACCGCACCTGGAATCAATGCTGAGAAACTCTTAGCAACTGCAGGTGGAACAGTTTCAGGCATCTTAATTTGGATGTTGTGGTTAATAAACCATTGGAAAATCCAACCAGTAATAAGTCCAAAGATAATTGCAACGAACAAGCCTCTACTACCTAAGTAGGTGTAAGGGAATCCTTCTACAGGAACCTTGTCGCCACTCATAATACTTGGTGTCAAAATAAAGAATACTGATGCGGAAATAATACCAGCTGAAACACCATCAGTCTTACGTTGGTTGGCATAACTCCATGCAATACCAAATGCGGCAATAAGGCCCATGATCCCGAAGGAACCATTAGTAATTTTAGCTAAGATTTGTTCGATGCTCACACCATGCACTGCTGTCTTGGCTAGCCAATCTGACCAACCTGGTGCAGGGAATGAGTTAATGATCATGAATAATGATCCAACGATAATTAACGGCATAGCCATTGCGATACCGTCACGAACCGCGATTAACGGTTTGAAGTTACCTATTTTAGCAGCTACAGGCATAATGTGTTTGTTAACAAATACAGTTAAGCCCCCAGATTTCTTATCAGCCATAATAATTCCTCTTCCATATACTACAAAAAAAGAGCTCTTGCATTATTCTTTGGTATATACCTTTATGGCACTATAATGCAATGAAAGCGCTTAATTTACCAGTATTTTTTAAAAAAGTTCTTGAGAATATTTTCATCTTTGCAGCAATTGGCTTAAGTGCTATAGTTAAAGTGTATTTTCAAATAAAAGCGAGGAATAAAAATTATGAGTAAATATGTTGTTACATTAAACGAAGAAGATTTACAAATGATCAAGGATTGTCACTCAAAGAACCCTTCAATCATGAAAGCTATGAACGAAGCTAAGAAAGTCGAAGACTAATAAAATTTTTTGGATCTCTAAATCAAAAAAGACCGAAATTCTAATCGAATTTCGATCTTTTTATTTTTGCTTATTTTTCTTTATTTCTTTTTTTATTCTTCTACTTCAGTTCCTTGCGGATTGTTATAGTTATAAACCTTTACGACGTCGCCTTTACCGTCTAAAACGACGACGTTGCCGTCATTATGTGGATAAATTAACGGATCAGAGTGCGAGCCACCATCCGTAAAGACGCGAGCAGGTTCGCCCGGATATTGCATCTTTCTCACAATACAATGATCTGGCGACAAGCGATTCATCAAGCGACCATCGTCAAACACGCCTTCTAGTCCACAAGTTGGCGTATGACCCACGACGATTGTCTTCTTGGTCTTATTATGAGCGATCTTTTTATTTAAAGTGTCGGAATACCAAAATCTTTCTCTGGCCCAGATGCGGTAAAAGTCATAATCGATCTTAAAGCCATGATCAACACTATTATATGTAGCCGGATCATTATACTTTTCATCTGGTCTTACACCGCCGTGAACGAACACGATGTTGGGCGTTTCATACATGATCGGGCATCCCGTCAAAAAGCGATAATACCTGCTTGCGCGCAATTCTTCTGGCGTAGCAACTTCACCCAACAATTGTCTTAACGTATCACTACCACCATTAAAGAACCAGATCCCATCTTGATGTTCACGTTCATTGGCATAATTAAGCAGCATTTGTTCATGATTGCCCAATAAAACAATGGCACCTTCACTTTTTTGTTCAATTAAATAGTCCAGCACTTCCTTTACGCTGTCGCGACCATCGATGTAATCACCACCGGTAACCAGCTGAGCATATGGGAAGTCTTTTTTGGCTTGTTCAATTAGACCAAGCGTCTCATGATTGCCATGAATATCAGAAATAAAAATATAGTTTTCCTTCACTCGATCGTCTGCCAACGTGTTGTTAATAATCTTTTGGGTCATTTTGCTCGCTTTTCTTTATTTCTTTTCTTTAATAATATAAATTGGTCTTCGCTTAACTTGCAAATATATTCGGCCAATATAGCGACCGACCAGTCCTATGCATAATAATTGTAAACCACCGATTAAGAGAATGATACAAACAAGTGATGACCAACCATTAATAGCATATTGCGGGAAAATCCAGTGCCTTACTACAATAAAAATGATGGCAAAAAATGAAACGATAAATGAAACAAAGCCTAGCCACAGAGTGATGTTTAGTGGTGCTTGAGAAAAGTCAGAAATTCCATCCATCGCATATTTGAATAGTTGCCAAATGGTCCAATCGCTCTTGCCGGCAACACGTTGCACATTGCTGTAGCTGAGGTACTTCGTGTTAAAGCCAACCCAGCTAAAAATTCCTTTTGAAAAGCGGCTGTATTCGGACATCGATAGGACTGCATCAACGACTTGGCGCGTCATCATGCGGTAGTCGCGCACGCCTGGTACCAATTTTGTCTCCGAAATTTTGTTGACCACCTTATAAAACATGTTGCTCAGCCAGGACTTCAGCTTGCTTTCACCATTGCGGTCCACTCGGCGGCAGCCAACCATATCCCATTCTCCGGTCTTGATCAAATAATACATTTCAATCAATAATTCGGGTGGATCCTGCAGATCGGCATCCATCACGACCACCAAGTCACCAGTTGCGGCTTGCAGACCGGCATAAAGGGCCGCCTCTTTACCAAAGTTTCTCGAAAAGGAAATGTAGTGAACGTGTTCCTTATCTTCTTGTTGGATTTTTTTCAATTCTTTCAGTGTATCGTCGCTTGAACCATCATTGACAAAAATATATTCCGGCTCAACCGGTATTTTTTTGACGATCTTTTTGACCGCTGGATAAAACAGCGGCAATGATTCCTGTTCGTTATAGCAAGGAACAATAATTGATAATTTCTTCATTAATTAACGTTTTTCTTCCTTATATATTTTTATTGCATCCCGCCTTCATTCCATGCGTCTTGCAAAATCTCAGTGAAATGCTTTACTTCGTTTTCGTCAAAAATAATCAACAGACCATTTCTGACGATATCCATCTTTTCATCCCCATTGATGCTAAGTTCCAAACTAGAAACAAACAATCCTTCCTCGTCTGGTGCCTTCATTAAGACATACTTAGCTTCGTAGGGCTGAGCTTGACTATCATCCACATATTTTAAAGCAATTCGATCAAGCATTTGTTGCGAAAAGTTAAAGGTTTGGATATTATTTTCTCTTTCCTTTTCACTGGCCCAATTTTGATACTTGTCTGGGGTTACCTCATTGGGCATTTTGATCAGCATGAATTTGTTTTGTTCCTTATTAATAAATAATTGACAAAGTGGCATAATATCGCTTTCCTTTTTTATTACTATTTTCAATACATAATTACATTATAAGGCATAGTTTGAGCAAAGCTTCACAAAACTGACTATAATAAATGTGTGAAAAGAAGTGACTATGATGTTTAACAAAGAAAACGCAATTGATGCTTCTAAATTACACGTTGATTCTTTCAAGTATCAATCAACTGAAGATATGCCAAATGAGATCTATGAAGAATGGCAAGAAAAGCACATGAACGCCAAGATCTTCAGTCTACAGTTCCGCAACATCGGTCAAAGTGCTGAGTGGCAGGAAATGATCATCATCTGGGCAGATAAATTATAATAAGAACTCTAATGAAAGCCCCTAAAGGGGCTTTTTTTTGACGATTTTTTTAAGGGCGGTGCTAAGATTGAAGTTGAGATGATCGACGAATGAAGAAAACTTACTTATATACATTTTTAGAAATAACTTTAAACGCAATTGAAAACTCGATGACCATTGTCACTAACTTGGGAAGTATCCTTTGGCCAGCTTCCATTGTTAATATGATGCACGCATTTGGTTGGACAATGTGTGCTTCAATTTTTACTGAGGGAATTGTGATCAGCTTTTTGACCATGATTCTTGAAAGAAGAATGTTATGGAAGCAGATGCGCTCATAAGTTGACTATCATCGTCAAAAGCATCCAGTTTGCGTTTTCTGGTAAAAGCAGTTTTGAATCGATAAAATCATGAATATGATCTGCGGTTTCTTTGATTATCAAATCAAGGCGTTCTAGAATATTGGTGTGCAGTTTTTTCATCATAATACGACCTTTCCTAAAAACGTATTTGAAAAGACCGAAACATATAAACAAATAAGTGAGAAGAGAGCTGTCCTTCTCACTTTTTATTTTAAAAACAAAAAGAACCGAATTGTAGTGACCCGCATTTTTCGGACACTTTATTGATATTATGCGACTAAGGACTTATTCCGATATTCTATCGGAGTAAGTTCTTTTAGTTTATCCTTAGTTCTTTCCGTATTGTAATAGTCTATATATTTTCTGATAGCTTGCTCTAATTCGTCAAGTGAAGCATATTTCTTCTCCTGACCATAGAACATTTCACGTTTGAGAATGCCAAAGAAGCCCTCCATTAAGCCATCATCTGGAGAACAGCCTTTTCTAGACATGCTTTGTTCAATACCGCGAATAGCTAGTTCATGTTGATAAGCCTTGTGTTGGTATTGCCAGCCTCGATCTGTATGAAAGATTAAACCATTTAGTGCCTGATTAGTTTTAAAAGCATCATCCAACATTGACATCACTTGTTTCAGATTAGGATGACGAGAAATATTATAAGCAACGATATCACGTCCGCAGCCATCAATAATAGGTGATAAATAGAGTTTCTTACCCCTTAGATTGAATTCGGTAATATCGGTATACCATTTCATATTCGGTCTTAAAGCAAAGAATTTGCGTTTAATTAAGTCTGGTTTGATTCTGCCTTTAATATCTCCTTGATAGCTGCTATATGGATGTCTACGCTTCATCACATAACCGTACAAATCCATTTTGCGCATTAAACGATTAACAGTTTTACGATTAATCTGATAGCCTTCACGATGCAAAATATGTGTAATACGACGATAACCTGGGGCAACATAACGATTCTTAATCTCATCATAGATCTCCCGAATGCGCATCATCACATCACTATGATGAACTTGATCCTTATCCTCACGAGTATAAACGTCATAGTAGTTACTGCGCGAGATGTGCGGCAGATCTTCATTAGCGTTAATAATTTCAATGATCTTCTTTACTGCGAGCCCCAGTTCATGCCTCAATTCGGTAACAGCTTGTGCTATTTCTGTTTTGGTTGGCTCTTTCTTTTTTGAACCAAGGCATCCAATTTTTTTATATATGCGTTTTCGACAGTAAGCTTTAAATTCTGGCGACGCAACTTGGCGTTTTCTTGCTTGAGCCGTTCTAATTCGTTTAACTCTTTCTTGCTCATGGATTCGTCGTCCTTTCTTCTTGATAACGACATTATATCCATTTTCTTTGTAAGAGCGAATCCAATTGCTTAACATACCATTACCAGGCAAACCTAGATCAAGTGCTACTGCATTAATCGATTCATTTCCTAAAAGCACTCTTTTTATGGCATGTTCTTTATACTCTTTTGAGTAATGCGTATAAGATTTATCAAGTACTGATAAGCCATGAATTTTAATTAAATTTATTAGATAATTTACCTTTTCTCTTCTGATACCATATTTCTTACTTAAGTACGTTCCACGTTTATTTTCTAAAGTCCATTCTTCAAAAATATGAATTTTATCCTTTTTAGTTAATTTAGACATAGTAAAACCCTCGAGATTCATGTCCGAATTTCGAGGGTCACTACAAATCAAAATAATTCGGTTCTTAAAGTCAAGCTTTAGTCAATGTCTTAACTTAATGACATTGATGCTGCTGATAAAACAGATAGTCCTGATAATAGCTATGTAACTAATCGGCCTAATGTGGAATCAGGTATCATCAAATCTGAACCTGCTAGAACTATCGAATTAGATACTCCAACCAGCTCTTCAGAAAATAAAGCAACAGAAATATCTGAGAGGGATGCACTAATCAATGAAAGCAGAAGTACGGAACATCAATTAACGCTAGAAGACATCCAAAATTCAGTAGATGTTCAAACTTTGTTAAACCAAACTCATGCTTTGATGGAAATTACAAAGAATAGTCTTAAGAATATCAGTATTAAACAATTAAGACTCACCAACATTACAGACAGAAGTAAGGTTAAGCATATGCCGATTGATAATGCTTTATTGCATACCCTTGGGAGTATTATCATTGGTAAAAATCTTGATCTGATCTTCATATTTAGAGACGGGAATGTAATATCAATGTGTCCTGAAAGTTGGCTTCGGGTTCAACAACCTGATCAATTAAAAAAGAACTTTGAATGGACGCAGCTTTGGATGAAATACGTTCCAATTATTTAAAATCAAGAAATAAAAAAAGGTTTAATTCCATAACAGTAATTAAACCTTTTTGTTCCAAAGCAATTTTATGTATTAAGTAAATGGTTAATTAGATTCAGAGCTTTGTAATATGTGGAGAAAAGATTATGAATAGCAATTAATCCTTTTTAACATTAGCAACTTTGACATATTTATTGTTACCAATGCGATAGAACTTTTTACCTTTGATAGTAACAATCTTATCATTATCCAGTGCTAAGATTGTGCTCTTCTTCTTCAGAACAATATGCTTGTGACCTTTCTTAATGGCCTTACCGCTCTTTGTGTAAACAAAAGCGTTATGGATCAAAACTTTGCGTTTCAAAGTATTATTAACTTTGACGTATTCATTTTCTCCAATTTGGTAGAATTTCTTACCGTTGAAGGTAAAGATTTGACCATTGTTCATAGCATGAATAGTTTTACCCAATTTAAGGACAATGTTCTTACCATTTTCTTTAAGAGTAGTAATTCCATCATTTTGATAGATATAAGCATTATGAGGCAAAACAATATCAAGAGCTGGTAAAAGCTTATCAGTATCACCATTGCCTTGAATTTGTGATGAATCAGCTGAACCAGTATTAGTGATGGAGCCAGTATTACCAGTATCACTAGGGTTTTCTGGGGTTACTGGAGTTTCATCTGGAACTACAGCAATCAACGTGCTAAGTGGCATCAATGTTGTAGTCTTGCCTAAGACAACATTTCCATCGCTGTCTAGCAACTTATCAGCTTTAGACAAATCAACATCATTCAATTCAGCATTACTATCGTTAACATTAAATACTACATAAAGTGTCTTGCCATCTTCTTTGTAAGCGAAAGTAAAGATACCACCTTCACCAGCATTGACTGTCTTTACTGTCTTAGCGATTTCATCATAATTGTTCAATCTTAAGGCAGGTTGGCTCTTACGTACATTAACTAATTCTTTGAAGTAGTTAACAAGATCTTGATTGTCTTTGACACGTTCCCAATTAATTTCGTTGACTTCAATTGGAGCATTGTAACTATTATTGTTACCATCTTTAGTTCTTAAAGCTTCTTGGCCGCCATAAACAAATGGCACACCTTCTGCTAACATGATCATTGACGTTGCTAATTTATCACGCTTAATAATATTAGCTTCAGATTCCTTAGGTAAAGCCCACTTCAACAAGTCATACAAAGTACGGTTATCGTGACAAGCAACATAGTTGATAGTTTGACTTGGTGATTGGTATGGGTGAATCTGCCAAGTAACACCAGGAATTGCTAAGTCCTTACCGCCCAAGTAGCTGGCAATAAACTTCTTAGCATCAGCTTCATACTTTTCTTCTTTCCCATCACCGATAACCAAACCTGGAGCGTAATTTGGTTCATCAGATTTTACTGAGTTTCTAATATCATCACTGAAGAAGCCAATTGAAGGGATTTTATCTGCGTTGTATTGACCAGCACCGATCTCACGCTTGGCGGTTCGCATATCCCAGCCTTCACCATAAAGAAGCATACCAGGATCAATCTGATTTAATTCATCCCGAATATCATTCATGGTAGTAGTATCAAGCAATGACATAATATCAAAGCGGAAGCCATCAATGTTGTAGTTTTCAGCCCAGTATTTAACTGAATCCAGGATATACTTTCTCATCATCCGACGTTCACTGGCAGTATCATTACCACAACCACTATCAGCTACCATATTGTTATCATCATCGTATTCGAAGTAATAACCTGGAACTGTCTTTTGCAAGGCCTGGTCGTTTGGTGAGTATACATGGTTGTAAACAACATCCATGATTACTCTAATACCAGCCTTGTGCAAACCGTTGATCATTTCTTTCATTTCCACGATTCTTGCGGTTGGATCAGCTGCATTGCTTGAATAGCTTCCTTCTGGAACATTATAGTTCTTAGGATCATAACCCCAATTATAAGTTCCATCATTCTTAGTTTCATCAATACTTGCGAAGTCAAACATTGGCATAATTTGAACATGAGTAATGCCTAATGACTTCAAGTAATCCAAACCAGTGACCTGGCCATCAGGAGTTACGCCTGATTCAATCATGCCTAAATATTTACCTTTATCTTTAATACCTGAGTTTGGATCACTCGTAAAGTCACGAATGCTGGTTTCATAGATAATTGCATCAGTTGGGCTTGAGAATGAAGGCATTCTATTAAAGTCATCTGGTTTAATTGCATCATAATCTTCAATAACTGAACGATCACCATTGATGGTTACTGCCTTTGAGTATGGATCATTACTTTTAGTCTCGCTACCATCACCGAAGGTTAAGCTGTAATCATATGCCCAATTCTTGTAATCACCTGGAAGAGATACTGACCAAACGCCCTTATCACCACGAGTCATGACAAATGTCTTAGTTGCAGCTGAGTCATTATCTGATGGGCTATATAAGTTCAAAACAACTTTCTTAGCTGTTGGTGCCCAAAGTTTAATTTGGGTTTGTGCTTGAGTGTAAGTTGCACCTAAATCATCGCCGCCATAGTAATATTGGGCATCGAATTCATCAGATCTGACGTATTTGCCAATATCGATAGACCTGAAGTTGTTGTAAATTCCAATTTGATTATTAGTTAAAATATCAAGAGCTTTAGCTGTGGTAATCTTAAATTCTTTACTCTTGCCATCCTGATCAGCGTCAACTGCGGATATATCAACAACTTTATTATCATTCATTTGTAAGATAGCTTTAGCTTCATCTGCGGTCATCTTTTTAGCAGTCTTTATATCTACTATATTGGTTGATTCCATTGAAGCTGAAGCTAAGCTTTCTGGTGCTAAAGCAAAGCTTGGTGTGTAGTAAGCCGTTGTATCTTTATTTACTAAATAAATATCAGTAGTTCCATCGCCTGGAAGTGGAGTAAATTCTCTAGTCTCAGTGTCACTACCAATTGGTGAAACATAAATCTTGCTAAATGTTTGGCCCGTCAAATCAAAGTCACCAATTTCATCATCATCGTCTTCCTTCGATAATGACACTGTCTTTTTACTTTGATCAGTATCAGTCCAGTAATTAAGACTTGTTGCATCAGTATTACCATGATAATGAACTTTTATTTTAGCTGAATTATAGCTTGGAGTTACATCCTGACTATCATCAGAACCTTCTTTGTACCAAACTTCAGCCTTACCATTATCGTCAACAGTCAATGAACGGTCGGCACCTGTACCATCTTTATCCCAGGAGTCTGTACCTTTAATCAAAACCCCTACTTCTTGTTCATCATTATCGGCTGTAATGTTGGCATAATAACCATAATTATCCTGGCCGTCCCAATTATATTGAACACCAGTACTGTTTGGATTCTTGCCCCATACATAAGGTACCCATTTAGTACCATCACCTTGATAGTGAACAACAACTTTAGTTGTGTTCTTTACCGTTTTTGTATCAGATTGAGGTGTTGCAGAAGCCGAATTACTACCTTCTGCATTTGCTGCTGGTTGCGCATTATTTTGCTCATTTGCAGTAAGTGTAGCTTGATTATCTACATCTTTTGTTTTATCTTGGTTATTAGCCGTTGCAGGATTTGTATTTTGCTGTGTTTGTTCGGTGTTATTTGCTGCTTGATTTGCGTCAACTTCAGCGGCTTTAACATTGTTAGTCCAAGTTGCACCAAGCCAAAGGCTCAAAATGGCTGATGCACAAACAAATACGCATTTACTTCCTCTGTAACGGTTTTTATTTTTATACATTATAGCTTCCTCCTATTTGAATATTTCAGAATAAGCGTATATTAAAACGCTTTCATTAACA
Organism: Lactobacillus amylovorus DSM 20531; assembly: GCF_002706375.1. Taxonomy (NCBI): domain Bacteria; kingdom Bacillati; phylum Bacillota; class Bacilli; order Lactobacillales; family Lactobacillaceae; genus Lactobacillus; species Lactobacillus amylovorus. The sequence continues at coordinate 1,567,935 of NZ_CP017706.1, read as the reverse complement.
ATAGTGAATGTGTATGTTACCGCTAACAATTTGGATGTTAATCTGCATTTGTACATATGAAAAACCGGATTTATTTTAATTGTTTTTATATTTCAAAAAGAAAAAGGTGGATTTATCAGCATCTAAATGAAGTGAGACCTAAAAGTGAGACACTTTTAGGTCTTTTTCTATGTCTAAATTTAATAAAGAACAGAAAATAGAAATTTATCGTAAATGGGAAGATGAAAAGATTTCAATAAGTCAGTTGTCTAAAACATATAAAACGAATGTAGCTAATTTGGATTACATGCTTAGATTAATTGATATGTATAGAATCAATGTTTTAGATAGGCCTTATCAGGTTTATTCTAAGGAATTTAAAGAACAAGCAATTGAGCAAGCTGTTTTCAGTACCAAGTCATATGTACAAGTATCACTAGAACTGGGGCTTAAGAGTATTGGCACACTCAGTATTTGGCTTAGAGAATATAAGGAAAACGGGTATAATGTCATTATCAAACAGAAAGGACGCTATGGCTATCGTCGAGTGGCACTCCAGTTAATAAAAGAAGGCTGGAATATTACTGAGAAAACAGTCCGTTACTGGATGCATAAATTGGGTCTTAAGGGTATCAGACGCAACAAGCGTAAATATTCAAGCTACAAGGGAACTATTGGCAAGATAGCCCCTAATTTAATTCGTCGTGATTTCTCTGCACCAATGCCCAACATGAAATGGTACACTGACATTACTGAATTTCATCTCAATGATGAAAAGCTTTATCTATCACCTATTTTGGATGGTTGTGGAGGCGATATAGTCTCTTACACTATTTCCAAACATCCAGACATGGAGTTAGTAATGACAATGCTTGATAAGGCTTTGGCCAAGGAAACGGCTCTTAATAATTGCATCTTTCATACTGATCAGGGCTGTCAATACCAAAGTCCAAGATATCAGCGTGCTTTAAAGCTTCATGGTATTACTCAAAGCATGTCTAGAAAAGGTAATTCCATGGATGATGGGCTAATGGAAAACTTCTTTGGCTTGCTCAAAACAGAGATGTTCTATGATCAAGAATACAAGTACCATAGTCTTCAAGAATTAGCTCAAGCAATCGAAGAATATATCGAATACTATAACGAAGAAAGGATAAAGAGCAGATTAAAAGGCTTAACTCCGAAAGAATATCGGAATCAAGCCTCTATTAATCCTGTATTTTAAACTGTCTAATTTTTAGGTCTCAGTTCATCATTACAGGCCTTTTTTGTTAGTACTCTGAGTGCTGAATGCCAGAATCGAACTGGCGACCTTCTCTTTACGAGGGAGATGCTCTACCAACTGAGCTAATTCAGCGAACCAACCACATAACACTAGAATTATACCAAAACTAGCGCCAGTTGGCAAAAAATGCTAGGAGATGAACTCACGAATTTTAATCAACAAATCCTCAATTTCTTTCTCGCTGATCTTTCTATCTTCTTTAATAAAAGTGATAAAACTATCAACATATAAAGTGGCCAGCATATCCTGCTGGAAAGAAGTCAAAGCTTCACCAGTTATTTTCTGATACTTATCAATTAACATTTTTCTTAAATCACGCTTTAAGCAAATTCTACCAGTGTCAATCTTAAGCAAGCTCAAAACTTCCAGACGATGTTCTTTCAAATATGGCAAATTACCTTGATAAATCTTCTCCAATTTTTCCAAAGCAAAGGAGTTGTCGCCCTCTAGTCGCTCAACCAAGATTGTCTTATACACCTGGAGAAATTCCTTATTCATCTTATCAAGCAAGTCATATTTATCCACAAAATGGAGATAAAAAGTCTGACGATCAATCCCGGCTTTTCTAGCTATTTCACTAACCTTGATCTTCTCAAAAGGCTTTTCTTGCAATAAGTCTACAAATGCTTTTTTGATGTTCGCTACTGAACGAATGCTTCTTAAATCTTGTTTCATCATTACACCACAAAAGTCCCCATAACTATATCGGTTATGGAGACTCCATTCTATTCATAATAGTGTGTTAGTTTTTCAGTTAATTTATTAATTTATTTAAATTTAGTTTGCTTTACGATAACCGAAGTAGAATTGCAAAATGGCAATGACCACGTTGACCCAGTTAACAACTAAGAACCAAGTTGCTAATGTACCAGCTGGGTGACTTACACCATAGAATACCCAGAAGCCGACAATTACGGCAACTACATTAATCAATGCGAAAGTCTTTTGCAACTTTTGATCATCAAGTTTGAACCACATCCAAATACCATTGATTAACAACCAAATAAGCAAAATCCAAAAAATAGCATTAAACATAAACCTATATCTCCTTTCAATGTACGCATATATTATATTTTTCAACTAGGCTTATAAGCAATAGCCAATAAATATACAAACGTCAACTATTTGACGAAAAGAGACAAAGTGTCAATTATTTTGCTACTTCCAGTCTAAACAGAGACCTTGTTTGTGAAGTTCTTTTGGTAATTGATCACGGTCAGTTTCGTGATTATTAAGCTTGGCACCAGTGATTTGCTTGGTGAAAGAATCGATTCTGCGGTTGGCATCCCGCAAATCGTAATAAGTAGTGACCACTTGGTCGTAGTCCTTAAGCTCCTTAACATTGAAATCTTTATTGTATTTGCCTTCAAAGCAAGTGAACTTGTATGGCAAACGTGGCTTCAATTGTGGCTTTTGATCAGGCACACCTACTTGCATCCCCAACACTGGAAAAGTCAACTCAGGCAAATCAAGCTTCTTAAGCAAATCCAACGGATGATCGTTAACCGTACCAAGTGGCACATAGCCTAAGCCCATACTTTCTACCGCATTAGCGACATTTTGAAAAGCAAGCAGCGTATCTTCCATCGCTTGGAAAAAGATATCAGTCGTGTGAACACGGCCGTCGTCTTTGCCAAGTTGCTTTCTAATTTGTTGGTTACGGTACAAGTCAACGATAAAAATAAATAAATCGCCTTCTGCACCAACATATTTTTGGTTACATAACTTTTGAATTCGCTTCTTTTCTTCAGGATCGGTAACGTGCAGTAAGCTAGCATTTTGCATAAACATGCTGGTTGGAGTTTGACCAAAGACAGAATACAAAGTTTCAAGTTGTTCTTTAGTCAAAGTTTGATCCTTAAATTTTCTAATAGAACGGTGATTTAATTGCGTGTCGATTGTTTCGTTATGTATCATTTTCATCCTTCTTACTAATAATCTGTAAGTTCATTATAACAAATAATATGGCTACTTTTCTTCAAATTCAATTCCGTAATCTGCTTGCTCTCCGTGCTCAGCTAAATCAAGCCCCATTAATTCATCTTCTTTTGATACTCTAATTGAAATAATCTTTTTAAGTAATAAAACGATTATCGTCGTCATGATCCCTACAAATATGATAGTAAATAACGTTCCTAAAATCTGAGCTGTAATCAAATGCAACCCGCCACCATAAAGCAAGTCATTTTCAATTTGCGGGTTAACAATCTTAGTCGCAAATAATCCTGTCAAAATCGAACCTACAATTCCTGAAACGCCGTGACAGCCAAATGCATCAAGTGGATCATCTAGCTTCAATTTTGGCTTAATCACATGAATGAAACCGTAACTGGCTAGTGTACAAATAAAACCAATGGCAAAGGCTCCTGCCACAGTAACATAGCCAGCTGCTGGCGTAATACCGACTAATCCACACAAGGCACCCGTACAGAGGCCAATCATAGTAGTCTTTTCTTTAATAAACATATCCAAGAACATCCAAACCACAAATGACGTACCAGTTGCAACGGTTGTAGTTAAAAACGCTTGTGTAGCTACATCGCTTACAGTTAAGGCAGAACCAACGTTGAAGCCATACCAACCGATCCATAATATACTGGTTCCCATTAAAACCCATGGTAAGTTATAATGCTTAACCTCACCATTTGGATCAAAATCAATTCTTGGACCAACAAAAATTGATAAAAGCAAGGCGGTAATACCGGCGGTAATATGAACTACAGTCCCACCTGCAAAATCAAGCATCCCTTTTTTAGCTAAAATCCCACCTGGTGTCCAAACCATGTGAACCATTGGGTAGTAAATCAAAATCGACCAGATTACGACGAACGCTAACAAAAATTTAAATTTTCATCCTTCCAACAATTGCACCTACAAACAATGCGGGTGTAATAATTGAAAACATCATCTGAAACATTAAGTAGGTTAAAAGCGTAATGCCGGAATCTTTAGAATAAAGTGTTTTTAAATCAAATCCGTTTAAAAATACACTTTTACTCAAACCAAAAATCCCACCAACATCTTTACCAAAGGCTAAGTTGTAGCCAAAAGGAATAAACAAAACAATTGCAATCCCTGTAATCATGAATACTGAAATCATCGTGTTCACAGCATTCTTCTTGGAAACCATGCCACCATAGAAAAAAGCAAGTCCAGGTGTCATAAAGAAAACTAAAACACTAGCAACAAAAACAAATAGAGTGTTCGTTTGGTTAATCATCTTTTTCCCTCCTAAAATGATCAGGTTGATTCAATATCCATAATTGGTATATATTATTATTTTTTGATTTAATAATATACTTAGCACTTTTATAAATATTGGTTTGATAAAGTTGTTTTTAATTATACGCTCATTTTTCTTTTTGTCCTTATTTTTGAATAAAAAAATAAGGATACATAGATGTTTTTCTACGTATCCTTACATATTGCTTGTTTTATTTACCTTCATTTTCAAGATTGTTGATTGCAGTTTCAACCAATGCGTATGCTTGGTGAGCTTGGTTCTTTGCTTGAACATATTCGTTCAAGTTGTCGTCACCGTTAGTAAGCACACGTGCAAATGAGATTTGTTCAGCCATCAAGAAGTTGAATAATGAATCCCACTTCTTGTCTTCAAACTTGATTTCCTTAGCGGAAATTCTAGGCATCATTTCACGGGTAGTGTTAAATGCCTTTTCCAAAATTTGTTCATCTGCGTCGGTCAAATCACGCACATTGTATGCTTGGTGAATTTGGTGAACCTTTAATAATTCTTTTAGCAAAGTACGAGATTGTGCATCCTTAGAAACAGATTGATTAATTTTAAGCGTCATTTTTATCTCTTTTCTTCTTTTTTAGTCTATTATACCAAATTCTCTTTAACCATTTGCTTAACGCAACAATAAGTATCATCTTAAAAAACATCCTAAGAGTGACTTAGGATGTTCTTATATAAATTATTTGATTAACAAATATTGTAAAGCACCAGCTAGGATACCGCCTACAAGTGGGCCAAACATCGGCACCCAAGCATAACTCCAATTTGCATCTGACTTATTAGGAATTGGTAAGACTGTATAAGCAAACCTTGGAGACCAATCACGAGCTGGATTTAAAGCAAAACCAGTAGTCCCACCTAGGGCTTGACCAACAACCATGATTAAAAGTCCTACTGCAATTGGTTTTAAGCCTTTATCAAAGTCACCTAAATTAAGTAAAGTGAAAACAAAGAAGAAAGTGGCAATAGTTTCACTTAAAAAGTTGAACAGATTATTCTTAATTGCAGGGCCAGTAGCAAAAATACCTACATTATTTCCTTCCTCTGCTGTTTTAGTTTCTTTAAAGTGAGGATAGAATTGAATAGCTACCAATACAGCACCTACAAAAGCACCCAAGAATTGACCTAGCAAATAAGGCAATACTTCATGCCATGGGAAAAAGCCAAAGCAAGCGAAGCCAATAGTTACCGCAGGATTTAAATGTCCTTGTGAACCTAAGTTAGCCGCTGCATAAACACCAAAAGTTACAGCCATACCCCACGCAAGTGAAACATACAACCAATTTGAACCCTTCGCATAAGATTTTTTTAGATTGATTGCTGCTCCACAACCAGTACCAAAAACAATCAAGATCATCGTTCCAAAAAATTCACCAATAAATCCTGACATAAGAGAACCTCTTTCTATTAATTCTTAATTGTGAGGGGTTTGAGTTGTTTTTCAATATCATTTAAATTTACGCCAGCTTGAATTAATGAAGCCGCAGTATAAGCACCCTCAATGAAAGCAGTATCATAAATATGTATTTTTTTATCAGACATTTCTATAGCCATTTCAAGATTCATCTTTGCACTACCTAAATCATAAAATGCTAAAATTTCATCGGCAGAATTATCATCAAAAGCTTTAATAATCTTTTGCATACTAGTACCGATTCGTCCATCATCGGTACCACCGGCGGTAGTAATGGGAACATCTTTAGCTACCTGCTTTAATAACTTAGGTAATCCGTTTGCAATATCAGAAACATGTGATACTAAGGTAATACCTAAACTCATAGTAAGCCCTCCGTTTCAAGTAAAGCTTCAAATAAGTAACCACTTGATTGTGAACCAGGATCGACATGTCCTTTTGACCGCTCACCTAAGTATGAAGCACGACCTTTTCTCGCAATCATATCTTTCGTTGCAGCAACAGCTTCAGTAATTCTATTTTCAGTCAAGATACCATTTTTAACATCTGGAACCAAAGCATTCCAAACATCTACCATAGTTTTGTCACCAGGTTTAGCTCCACCACGCATCTCAATACCAGCCAATGCTGCATCAAGTAACTCACCAATGTCATTAGTAGTAGTACTCTTTTTCGCCATTTCTAAAAAGGCTGTACCATAAAGTGGACCTGAAGCACCACCAACAGTTGAAATCAAAGCCATAGCAATTATCTTAAAACCACTAGTAACATCAGCAGGTTTAGTTGCTAATTTTTCTTCAACAGCTTTCATTCCACGATCCATGTTAAAGCCATGATCGCCATCACCAATTGGTGTATCCAGATCACTTAAAAACTGTTTATTGGTTTCAACTTTTTCAGCAAATTTACTCATCCAAGTCGTTAAGGTATCAACGGTTAATGTCATTTTTTAGTTCTCCTTTTACCAAGCAATTGTCTTAACTGGATAATTTAAGTAATCAAGCCATTTAGCATCTTTTATTTCAAATAAAGTAAGAGAAATGCCAGCCATATCAATTGAGGTCATGTAATTACCGATCTTCATAAAACTTGGTTTAATATTAAATTCTTGCAATTTGTTTAGTACATCATTTGCAAAAATATATTGCTCCATTAATGGGGTGGCACCCATACCATTTACTAAGCAGGCATACTTCTTATTACCATCAAGATGCATTTCATTATTAAGTTTACCAACCAGCTCTTCAACTAATTCCTTTGAAGGCTTAATTTTTTCACGACGATAACCCGGTTCGCTGTGAATTCCAACCCCATATTCAATTTCATCATCTTTGAGGACAAAACCTGGCTTGCCCACTTCTGGATTAGTAGCTGCAGATAAAGCTACGGCAATAGTCTTAATATTTGGCAAAACTTTATGAGCTAAAGCATCAATTTCATCAAGAGATGCTCCTTGTTGAGCAACAGCGCCAAGAATCTTATGCATAAAAATAGTACCAGCAACACCACGACGACCTTGCGTATATAAACTGTTTTCTACTGCGATATCATCATCAACAACAATTGATTTAACAGGTATATTGTCCATACTTGCTAAATCCTTAGCCATATCAAAGTTCATAACATCACCGGAGTAATTCTTAACTACTAAGAAGACTCCTTGACCTTGATTTACTGCTTTAATAGCAGCATAAATCTGATCTGGTGTAGGTGAAGTAAAAACTTGTCCACAAACAGCAGCACTAAGCATCCCTTCACCAACATAACCAGCATGTGTTGGTTCATGGCCTGAACCACCACCACTAACAATTCCAACTTTACCTTTCATAGAATCCTTATCACTGCGAACAACAGCTTCAGTTCCTTCAATTTTCTCAATGTATTGTGGATAGGCTCTCGTCATTCCGTTAACCATTTCTGGAACAACATCATGAGGATCGTTGATTATTTTCTTCATAAAGAATCCTTCTTTCTAGGTCTTGTAATGAAAATGCTTACATGCAAATTGTAACATAACTGAATAATTGAGTTTAATATATTTTAACACGCATGATGACAATGTGTCATTTTATAACTTTGCAAACTAAAAAATGTCGATATATTCCTGTTTAAGAAACAATTATCAACATTCTAAATTACTTATTAATTTTTTAATCCTATACCAAATTCTCTTTAACCATTTGCTTAACGCAACGCTTCATTTCTTTAATATCCAAAACGCTATTAGCAAACTCCTTTCTAAGTAATTCTTTTGGCAAGTACTGATCATACTTATCAATTCCCGGCACTTCATTTGGGTAAACTAATTCTAGCGGTTCAAAATCTTTTGTTGCTTCTTCACCGATAATGTGCCAAAATTCTTGTTCATCCGCATCCATGGCAAAATACATAAAATATGGTCTGGATGAGTTAAATCCTCGAATATTCAACTGCTTACCACATTTGATCTTAATTAAGCGTTCCAATGCCAAAAATGCATAAGTACCAGTCCACGGAAATAGACACCACATGTTGCCACCTAATTTAATCAAGTTTTTCTTAGGCAAACCAGCAAGCGCTGCTGTATCGCGGGCCTGCGTTAAACGTACCTTGCCGTTTCGCATCAAATACGGGTACATCGTTTTTTCAGCGAATACCTTCTTCATTCTTTGCAAAATCTTCGGTTGGATATCGCCCGGTACATCCCCAAAGTAGGCAGGAATTCTGCCTTTTACTTCGTGACAATATACCTGGTGGCGCTTGATATCAACGTCTTCGACAATCCATACGCGACCGGCAATCGCAATCTTGTCCCCTACAGGAGGCGGCTTAACGATGGTACCTAATTCTTCGCTGCCAGCATGGACGCTGAATTCCTCATTTTCTTGGAAAACCGCGTAAAACTTAAAGTTATTCACAACTTTTTCGCCGGCAAGGCCCACAATCAAGCCACCATTCTCGGTCCATTCGATGTGTCCCGTTTTAAGCAAATGCTTAAGCAAAACGCGATAGTCTTCTTGGCTCACGTTGTGGAAATATGACAGAGTTAATACCCTAGAGGCCAGTTCTGCCGGTGTCATTTCACCACCTGCAGCCAGCGTACTCATCGTTTGGTGGTAAAGCAAACTATATGGCAAACGGTTAGGTTCAGGCGGTTCAACCCATTTTTCTTCGGCATAAAGCTGTACCAAGGCAATTCCTTGCAGCAATGGCCATGGAATCAATTCTGGCAGCATTGCCCTTGATTCAGGGTGCTCTTCGCGCATCACAAAGTGCATTTCTGGCGGATTGCCGCGGCGTCCTGTCCGTCCCATTCTCTGCAAAAAGCCTGACACAGTAAACGGCGCATCGATTTGAAAGGCAGATTCCAGCTGACCAATATCGATTCCGAGTTCTAGCGTGGCCGTCGCACAAGTTGTCATATAAACATCGTCATCTTTCATTGCGGCTTCTGCAGTTTCACGCAAGGCTGGTGAAAGATTACCGTGGTGAATCATGAAGCGATCCGGTTCATGATTATAGGCGCAGTAGGCTCTAAGTTCCTGACACACAGCCTCACATTCTTCACGACTGTTGGTGAAAACCAGACACTTTTTGCCACGCGTGTGTTCAAAAATATAGCCAATTCCGGGATCAGCCAATTCTGGTGCCTTATCAGTTTTCGGTTCAATTTGACTGGGATCAAAATCCTTTGAACTGGCTTGTGGATCGGTTTTATAAAAATGTTCCATGGAAAGATGCCAAATTTGCGGTTCATTCTGCACCCTTGGAGCCACAGTTTTTCTATTTGAACCGGCACCTAAAAATTTGCTGGCATCTTCCAGATTGCCGATAGTCGCAGAAAGCCCGATTCTACGTGGATTAACGTTAGCTAGTTTAGACAAACGCTCAATTAAACAAAAAGTTTGTCCACCGCGGTCGCTTCTAAGAAATGAGTGCAATTCATCAACGACAATATATTTCAAGCCGCCAAAAAGATGCGGAATATCCATGTGCTTGTTGATCATGAAGCTTTCAAGCGATTCGGGCGTGATTTGTAAAATACCCGAAGGATGTTTGAGTAGCTTACGCTTTTGTGTTTGAGCCACATCCCCGTGCCAGCGCCAAACTGGAACATCCACATCTGTGCATAAGTCAGTTAAACGATCATATTGGTCATTGATCAACGCTTTAAGCGGAGCAATATAGAGAACTTTAACCGAATCTTCCGGCTCATTGTAAATCTCTGACAAAATCGGGAAAAAGGCCGCTTCGGTTTTCCCTGATGCCGTCGAAGCTGACAAGAGCACATTATGATCAGTGTTAAAAATTTCTTCGGCAGCCGCAACCTGGATTGGTCTTAAATTTTGCCAGCCATGTTCATAAATATAATCTTGAATAAATGGCGCATAATGTGAAAAAACGTCCATAGTTCATCCTTTAAATCTTAAATTCGGTATAATCCTTTTCCGCATTATCCGAAACGGCTTCTGACTTGGTATAGCTGAATTGATCTGAATTAAGCAAGTCCGTGATCTTCTTATCTGGATTTTGCCAAACAATATCAAGCAATTCGATAAAGTCACGAATAATTTCACGTGGCGTGATATTAGTATCTGCACCGACGCGGGCATACTCAATCTTGATAAATTGAGCTAGGTCATTATCAGTAATCGTGCGCTCGTAGCCGTACAAATTGGCATGCATGTCAGCTAGTTTTTCTGTCAAAACCAGCATTTCTTCTGCGGTTAATGGTTCAAGCCTAATCACTGGAGCGTACATGTCGCGGGCGCTTTCTTGCGCAAATTTACCTGAGGCTAAACGACTACGCAGAGCTTCATATGAATAAACTCCGCGGCGCCGATCTTCAACGGCTTGCGGCGTACCACACATGATAATGCCCAGATATTTGGCCTTACCCTGCAAAGTATCGTTGTACATGGTCAAAATCTTTTCATAGTTGTACTGACGACTAATGGCGTTAGGAATTTTGTAGATATTCACTAATTCGTCAATCATGATCATCAGGCCAGCATAACCAGCTTGTCTAAAGAAGGTCGCAAATAACTTCAAGTACTCATACCAATCGCTATCGGAAATGATAATATCAACACCCAAATATTTTTTGGCTTCGGTCTTGTGACTGTATTCACCTCTAAACCACTTAACGACCTTGGCCTTAGTTTCGTCGTCACCACTCATGTAAGCGTGATAGTACATATTCAACAGCTTGGCAAAATCAAAACCGTGAACCAGTTCGTTCAATGATGAAATTACGCCATAAATCTTCTGATCCACTGCTGCTTCAAACTTGGGATCATCACTGGCAATTCCTTCGCTAACAACCTGTGTCTGCACCGAATTGATCCAGCGATCCAGAATTAAAGTTAAGGCGCCGCCTTCAGGTCTGGTTTTGGTAGAAAGATTTTGAATTAATTCACGATAAGTGGCTAGCCCTTGGCCTTTTGAACCTTGCAAACGTCTTTCTGGCGAAAGGTCGCCGTCAACGACCACAAAGTTTTTGTCCATGACGTAGTTGCGGATGGTTTGCAGTAAAAAACTTTTACCGGAACCATAACGTCCAACGATGAAGCGGAAACTAGCACCGCCTTCTTGAATGACGTCGACATCGTGCAGCAATGCTTCAATTTCTGCTTTACGGCCAACTGTGATATAAGGCAAACCAATTCGTGGCACTACCCCACCTTTGAGCGAATTCAATACGATTTGGGCAATTCTCTTAGGTACTCTTCTTTTTTGTGGCATATTTTCATCCCTTCAAAAACATATCTTCTAAATCTTCTTTATAATCTTCAATAATTTGTGGTTGGTTATCTTCATCAAATTCGATGACATTATCGCCAATTTCGTCAAACAGCTTTTCGTTGATGCTATCAGCCAGAATCGATATCATCAAATGATTTTTCTTAACGTAATCTTGCCACGGCTGATTTTTAAGTAAAGAAATAAACAAGAACATCTCATTTTTATCGAGACCATATTCATTATCTGTCTTAACTTCTGCTGGTTTCTCAATCTCTTTTTTCTGCTCTACTTGCTTTTGTTCTTCCTGCTCTAATTCTTTTTCTTCATCGGTTAACAGGCTATCGCGTGTTACCGAAGCATTAGCACGAATTTTATCCAAGTCAGAGAAATCAATCTTAATCTGATCAATCTTGGCTTTTTCTTGTTGTTCTTGATAAACAGCAATGCCAGCGTCAATCGCCTTTAACACCGCTTGATCGATAAAACGTGGCTTGATTGGACGCCCCAGCTTTAACTTCTCACGGGCAATGCGGTCCAATTCATGCAAAAAAGTATTTAAATTGGTCTTCTGCCTTTTCACCGGCTCATCAAAATGAATTTGCCAAGTGCCATTCATAAAGACATATTTTCTTGCGGCATCAACCATTTGGGTGGGAATTTTCTTTTCCCGATTATAAAAAACGCTGCCTAAAAACACATCTTGCTGCTTAACCTGCGGCTTAGCCACAAAGGCGCTGTAATAAGCAATGCCAAACTTTTTAGCATCTAGCAATTCCTGCCACACGCATTTTAAAAGCTCGGTAAATTTAGCCTGATTCTGCTTAATCACCTTGGAAGTGTTCCAATACGATGATCTATTTGCAAAAACAGCGGCTAATTTCTCAGTCGAATAATCTTCGGGATGACGCAAAATCAGATAGTCATGGTCTTCTTTAATTTCTTGGGCAAAACAATTATCGATCTCATCTTGTCCTAATTGGTAGTACAAAACATAGTCTTTTAGCCAATCATTCAGATAAGGTTCCATCGCCAAATCATACTTTTCCACATAGTTGTGCTTAAAATCAAGCAACTTGTCATAGCCTTCTTGTGGATTCACGCCGACATTGTTCAGTAATTCATAAAGATATACAAACGCATACGACGTACTCGTCTTCTGATAATTGCCCTTGCGCAATTTACTCCGCCAAGTAAAATAACTGCGCAACTGACCGATATTCATGTCGTGGTAAGTCGGATAAAAGCTTTTAAAGGCAAAATATTCTGCATAATTATCCTCATAGTCCGCCATAAAACGTGCTTGCACATAAAAATTCTTGGCTCTACCTTTTTGCGGCAAAAGACTGTAATCATACAGTTTGAGCATCTGTCTAATTTTATCCGGAATATCTGGATCGGCCTGCTTTTGCAAATTCTTGCGTGGCTTAATTGGCTCGGCCTTGTACTTTTCTTCCACATCATCAGGCGGAATATAGAAATATTGGTCCTGCGCGACGTTAACCTGCTTGCCGTTCATCGCTAGCTTAAAGGCATAATCGAGCGCCTTTTTGACTGAACTATCATTGTTTCCTAAAACAGCACCTACCCAAGCTGCGTCTTTGATTCTAACTGGATCAGTAAAACCTGGTAAATCGCGGATGGTGCCTGCAAAGTCACCACATTTTAAGTCAAGGACAGCTCTTATTTCTCCGTTGATCTTGATACGCGAAAGCATGGCAAAATAGCCGCTATCTACTGGCGACATGAGCACATAAGTCTCAGCCGAACCTGGAATAATCGGTTCAAACTTAAGGCCATATTTTGCATAGACGTATTTAAACAGCTGATTCGAATCCATTTTACCTTCCTTTCTTGCGTACATGTGTTCTAATTATAACATTTTTTAAACGCACGGTCTCCTAGTAAACTCGGGCATAAGTATAAGTTTCTGTTTTTCATAAAATCGATATTTTGACATTTGTGTGGTTATTAACAAACTTTTATGTTATCATAGGTGACGTAAGTTAATGAAAGCGTTTTAATAAGCTTCCTAGAGAGGAAAAATCTTAATATGAGTACAAAAGAACGTTATTCTCAAGATGAACTTAGAAAAGCAAATCCTATGTTTAGCCGCACTCGTGCAACAATCGAGAGTGCATTTTATGGCAACAACGTACACGAAGTAACCAGTGTTGCTGAAGCTTACAATTTAGCTAAGAAGCAATCAGGCGTTATCGTTACTGACTTACCAATTCTTCACACCAAGGAATTAGGCTTACCTTACGGCGCAACCCAATTGGTTTACAACCATGGTAAGATCTTAGGTAGAACTGCCAGTGCACGTCACTTTGTTGACAATCCTAACGAAGATGCAGAAGCCTTAAACGGTAATTTACGTGAAGACATTTACAAAGGTCACGATCAAAAGTACTTAAAGGCTACTGTTTTGGTAGGTCTTGACCCATCATTCACTGTTAAGGCCCACATCATGATGCCAGAAGACCAAGCCTTCAACTTACTTTCATACATTTTGAACTTCCACTTCTTTGACGAAGAAGCTGAAAAGATGTACGCAAAGTCCAAGTTCTACAACGAACCAGACATCTACTTCTACTTCGATCCAAATGTTCAAGATGAAGATTATCCTAAGGGTTTAGGTGTATTTGACGCTCCTCATAACTGTGCCGCTGTATTTAACCTTCGTTACTTCGGTGAACTTAAGAAGGGTACCTTGACTTTAGCTTGGGCTATTGCTCACCGTCACGGCTACACTGCATGTCACGGTGGTGAAAAGTCATTCCACTTCAACGACAAAGACGACAAGACCTTCGCATTCTACGGCTTGTCAGGTTCAGGTAAGTCAACTTTGACTCACGAAATGTACGATGGCAAATACGACATCACTGTATTGCACGACGACGCATTCATCATTTCACGTGAAGATGGTTCATCAGTAGCTCTTGAACCTTCATACTTCGACAAGACTCACGACTACCCAGCAGGTCACCACGAAACTAAGTATTACACCACTATTATGAACTGTGATGTAACTCTTGACGAAAACGGCAAGAAGGTTATCGTTACTGAAGACTTACGTAACAACAACGGTCGTGTTATCAAGACCCGTTACACTAGTCCTCACCGTGTAGACTTTGAAAAGTCACCAATTACTGCTTTGTTCTGGATCATGAAGGACGGTTCATTACCTCCAATCATCAAGATCGATGACCCAGTATTGGCAACTACTATGGGTTGTACTTTAGCAACCAAGAGAACTTCTGCTGAAAACTTGCCAAAGGGCTTCGATATGAATACTTTGGTTATCGAACCATTCGCAGACCCATTCCGTGCATACCCTGTATCAGGCGACTACACAGACTTCAAGGAATTGTTCACTAAGCGTGGCGCTAGTTGCTACAGCTTGAACACTGACGCATTCATGGGCAAGGATATTCCAAAGGAAGTTACTAAGAAGTTAATCGAAGACTTGGCTAACGGCAACATTAAGGACAGCGACTTCAAGCCATTCGGTAACTTCAAGGGTGTAAGCTACTTACCAATTGACGGTTACGAAGTTCACCTTGAAGACCCAGAATACCAAAAGACCTTGGCCAAGAGAATGCAAGATCGTTTGAACTGGCTCAACAAGTACGATGAAGAACACCCAGAAACTCCAATCCAAGATGAGGCTAAGAAGACTTTGGAAGCTATCATCAAAGAATTGAGCTAATTAGGAAATGTTTCATATAATTAAATAAGATTTCTTAATGACGAAAATACGAGAGCTTAATGCTCTCGTATTTTTTATTGCTTAATGTAATCCCGCGCGGCTCTTAGTACGTCCATCTTGCCATGTTCTGTTAGATACTTTTTAGCTTCTTTAAAAGTAACCCACTTGTCTGCTAAGATCTCTTCTTTTTGCTTAGCTACCTTTTGTCCTGCAACGTACTTGGCCAGATAATATGTAACAGTTTTAGTTTTCTTTTCTGTTAATGAATATTTCTTCTTACGCATAAAATTGAAATCAAATTCTGGCTTTAGCCCTACCTCTTCCGCAACTTCACGTTTAGCTGCTTCTTGGACTGTCTCCTCGCCTTCTAAGTGTCCTTTAGGGAAACCCCAGTTATGATTTACTACGCTCTGTACAATTAAATATTCTAGCTCTCCGCTAACAGCTCTTCGATAAATAACTGCACCTGCCGAATGTTCCATAATCATTTTTGTCACCCAACCTTTAATAATTAAAACAATTATTAAATATTTATTAATGAAGGTCAAGAAATTAGGATCAAAAAAATGACCAAATCCTCTAGACTTGGTCACCTTATGTGCAGACGAAATTATTTAATTAAATAGAATGTTTTAAGTTACTTCTTTAAGTTCTTTTCGCAGTAATCCTTAACTTCGTCATCGCTGGCTTTAAGGATCCATTCAACAGCTGCTTCAGTCTTCATCGTGTCGTGGCCATTTGCTTCCATTTCGTGGTCCCAGATAGCGTCACGAATAGGCATGTGGTTACCCTTTGCCCAATCAAAAACTTGGTCCATTTCACGATCAATCATAGCGGTTTGTTCAATTTCTAATGCATCTGCCATAATAAAAGCTTCCTTCCTGATAACCATTACATTATAGTTTCATCAGATCTGATTACAATTATATTGTAGTGCCATCAGGTGCAAGTGTTAAATAAAACGCCTCATTCTTATTATTTTTTAATCTTTACCATTAACCGCTTCATCGGCCTTGTTAACAATGGTTACAGCGTTCAAACTTCTTGGGTAACCAATGAATGGAACGTTTTGTTCAATCACTTTCATTAAGAACTCTTTATCATTACCCAATTTAATATTAGCTTGAGCATGTGCTAAAAGTTGCGGTTCACAGCCGCCTTGTGCAGCAATGTAGCAGAAGGTTACCATTTCACGGTCATTGTCACTTAAGCCTTTTCTAGTGTAGTAATCGCCAAAGCAGTTATCTACTAACCACTTGTTGATAGTACCCTTCTTAGCAAAGTCTTTCATTTGTGGTCCAAATAAGCGAATTTGGGTCTCTTCGCCCTTTTCAAGACGATTGTCCATAGTAGTTGTGGCCTGACCTTCAAGTGGGAGTTTTACGCCACGACTAAGCAGGATATCGTTCGTTGCCTTGAAGAAGGGCAAAACTCTACCTAAACCCAAATAGTCTACAGCTTGATATAATACTTCCTTGACTTCAACTGGATTTATTCCATTATCAAGGGCTACCGAAAGCATCACTTTATATTCTTCGATGCCTTGCATCCCTAAAAGATAAGCTAACGTGGACAACATCTTGGTACGATCAGGTAAATCTACATCTGCTTGTACTTCATCAAAGGTAAAATAATTAATCCTTTCTAAAGCTTCAGGATCAGTTTTTTCTAGTAAGTTTGCATGTGCGTTCTGTGCATCTTTTTTAATTGACATATTACTTTTCCTTTCTAAAACGGCTATCTTCACCATTCATTTAAATACAGCCATTTAGAAAAGGAAAATATCAATTTACTATCCTTAGAAATAACTTTTGCTTATGCTAACGTAGCACAATTAGTTAATCTCACGACATCTCGAGCAATCATCAATTCTTCATTAGTTGGAATTATCATTACTTGAATCTTCGAATCAGGTTTAGTGATAACTTTTTGACCATTAGTCTTATTTGCTTCATAATCCGGATCTACGCCCATGTACTTGAAGGAATCCATAATTGCTTTACGCATGCCCACATCGCCTTCACTAACGCCAGCAGTGAGTACAATAGCATCTACGCCACCCATTTCAGCAATAAATGAGCCAATATACCGAACTATTCTATTTAAGAAAATCTTGCGAGCAAGAATTGCGCGCGGGTTCTTATTATATTTCAAATCACGCATATCTGATGAAATACCTGAGATACCTAGCAAACCCGACTTCTGGTTTAAAACATCAATCATTTCATCCATTGACATACCGGTTTTATGCATTAAGTGCTGCAATAGTGAAGGATCAACATCTCCTGAACGAGTTCCCATCGTAATACCTGACAATGGACTAAATCCCATTGAAGTGTCATAGGACTTACCATTCTTCACAGCAGTTATTGAAGCACCATTTCCTAGGTGACAAATAATCAGCTTAGACTCCCTAAGATCCTTATGCATCATCTTAGCAGCTTCTAAAGTTACATAATGAACAGATGTACCGTGAGCACCATATTTACGGGCACGATATTTTTCATAATATTCATAAGGAATAGAATACAAATAATGTACAGGATCAAGCATCTCATGAAAAGAAGTATCAAAAACAGCAACTTGTGGCACTTTAGGCAAAACATGCATAAATGCTTCAATTCCTCGTGCTTCTGGTGGATTATGCAATGGGGCAAAATCTGACAAATCAAGTATCTTTTGCAACTTATTTTTATCAATTACAGTTGAATCTTTGAAATATTCGCCACCATTAACTACTCGATGGCCTACCCCCACAATCTCATTCAAACTCTTTAAAACGTGATATTTCTGCAAATCCTTAATTAATATGCTAACTGCAGCTTCTTGATCAGGAATGGCAATTTTCTTAGTATACTTTGTACCATCAACTAAAGCAATGGAAAAGGTAGAATCTTCTAGTCCAATTCGATCGCCCATCCCCTTAGCAATCACTTTTTCATCTGGAAATGAAAATAATTTGAACTTAAATGAAGAACTCCCTGAATTTACTGCCAAAACCTTTTTCATAAACTAAATCCCCCGATTCATTTAGTTATATTTTTCACAAGTGAATTTTCATTTATTAGTATAGCTCTTTAATTTTATAATTAAAATGTTTTTATAAAAATAATTTTATTAGCTACAAGTATTGATTTATCAATATATCTTAAAAATTGTTGCTTGATCAAATAGTTTCTTAAAAAGAATCTTTCAATAGCAAAAACCCTAATTTATATATTTTCGTAAATTGCAATAATAAATTGAACATTTATACTGCTTGATAGATATGATCTAATTCTTTCTCAAAGATTTCATCTGGAGTATGATATGCCAAGATCTTTCTTGGTAGTGAATTGCACCAGGTTTCAATATTAATGATATCTTGAAGAGAATAGTTATTGATGTAATCACCTTTGGGAATAAATCTGCGAATAAGGCCATTGTGTCTTTCAACAGTGCCTTTATCACAAGAAGTATATGGATGAGCATAGTAAACCAGGGTTTTTGAAACTGTCTCCAGATTGGATAAATCCGCAAACTCTGATCCATTATCAGTTGTAATTGTCTTAAAGATGTCATTCCAATGTTCACTATACTGTTTGCGCAGAGCCTGAAAAGCAGTCATCACACTGGCGGCTGTCTTATCAGGAATACGCAAGATTAAAAATTCACGGCTCATTCGTTCAGACAAAGTTAGCAGTACTTGATCATCCTTAGTTTTATGTCCTAAGACTAAATCGCATTCCCAGTGGCCAAATTCCTTACGATCATTGATCTCCTTGGGACGTTCTTCAATACTTCGGCCAAGCTTTTTCTTATTTTTACGAATGCGATGTATTTTAGTATTGCGCTTTAACTTTTCTGGCAAATCAGAATTTCTCATACCCATTAAGCATTGATCTACATAGTTGTACAAGGTTCTAGTGCAAACTACCTGATCACGAGAAAATTCTCCTAAAGCTAAGCAGCGATTGGCACATACATCAAGAGACCAGCCATCTTCGCAGAAATGCTTATTAACGTATTTGATAAAGTCAAATTTCTTTAAGAAATCTGATTTACGACCGCAATTCTTACGATGTATTTGGTAAGCTTTATCACCTTGTTGTGCCTTATAGCGTTTTTTCTTACCATGATAAAGCAAAACAGTACCACGTTTAACCTCATAACTGATAGTAGAAGGAGAGCAATCAAGCTCACGAGCAATAGCCCTAAGAGAGAAACCGTCTTTAATACGGGTTTGAATAACAACCCGTTGCTCAAATGATAAATGCTTTCCCTTTTGGTGCTTAGGCATGATAGAATGTAAAGAGTCCATTTGTGACCTCCAATAGATGTTTTTGTGATTATTAACATTCTATCAAACAGGTCCAAATGGACTTTTTATTTTTCTAAAGTGTTCAATTTGATTTTACAATCGGCGATTTATATATTTTAAATATTTAAAATAATGCACCTTATTTGCTCATTATTTAACAAATAATCATTAAAAATATCCTCAGAATCAATTGACTCTGAGGATATTTCTTTCAATCTTGTTTTTTATTCAACAGTAACACTCTTAGCTAAGTTACGTGGCTTATCAACATCTAATCCTTTATCTTTAGAAGCATAATAAGCTAAAAGTTGTGCCGGTACAACTGTCAATAAAGCTGACATGTAGTAATTGATTTCTGGTAAGACAATATCATCGCCATCTTCTGCAAAATCTTTACCCACAATCTTAATAACACTTGCACCACGAGATACAACTTCTTGAATGTTACCACGAGTAAGATCTGCAGTAACTGGGTCATTAATCAAAGCAACGACTGGGGTACCTTTTTCAATTAATGAAATTGTACCGTGCTTAAGTTCTGCCGCTGCAAAACCTTCAGTTTGAATATAAGATACTTCTTTTAACTTCAAAGCAGCTTCAAGTGCAACTGCATAATCCATGCCACGACCAATGTAAAAGGCATTTCTTGACTTGACTAAGTACTTGTCTGCAAGCTTCTTAAGTTTTTCTTTGCCATCTACTAATTGTTGGATGCCTTCTGCAGCCATCGCCAAGTCTTTACGTAAATCCCAGTTTTTAGCTTCTTTATTGCCTAATCTTTCACCTAATGCTTTAGCAAGAACAGCTTGTAAAGCAACTTGAGCAGTGTAAGCCTTAGTTGAAGCAACAGCAATTTCAGGACCGGCACCTAAAAGCATGGTATAAGTTGCTTCACGAGAAAGAGTTGAACCAGCTACGTTAGTCATAGTCAAACTTGGAATGCCACGTTTATTAGTTTCTTTCAAAACAACACGTGAATCTGCAGTTTCACCTGATTGAGTCAAGAAAATAAAGAATGGATGCTTGCTCATCATTGGGAAGTGATAACCAGCTTCAGAAGCAAGACCTACTTCAGTTGGGATGCCAGTGTAGTGTTCAAAGATAATCTTTCCAACAAGACCTGCATGATAACTAGTTCCTGCAGCAAAGATGTAAAGACGATCTGCCTTAGAAATAGCATCAATAATCTTAGAATCTACCTTAGGTTGACCATCATTATCCAAGTAGTTTTGAGATAAATGACGCATAACACCAGGTTGTTCATCGATTTCCTTAAGCATGTAGAATTCGTAAGTACCTTTTGAAGCTGCATTAGGATCAATATCTAAGACATGAGGTTCACGATCAACTTTCTTGCCATCAATAGTTTCAATAGTGTAAGAATCCTTAGTGATGTCACCTACATCGCCATCTTGTAAGTCAACGAAAGTCTTAGTTTGGTCAAACACTGAGATAGCATCTGAAGCAATAATGTTAAAACCATCACCAATCCCTAACATCATTGGAGACTTGTTCTTAGCAATAAAGACGTGATCTGGTTCAGTATTATCTACAAGTAAAAATGCATATGAGCCTTTTACAAGCTTCAAAGCTTCCTTAAATGCAGAAAAACCATCCAAATTCTTGTCACGAGCAATCTTACCAACTAATTGAACTACAACTTCAGTATCAGTATCTGAATGGAATTTAACCCCTTGTAAGTACTTTTCCTTTAATTCAGCGTAATTTTCAATCACACCGTTGTGAACTAAGTAAAAGCGCTTAGCTTCATCAAAATGAGGATGAGCGTTGTCAACGGTTGGCTTACCATGGGTTGCCCAACGCGTATGACCAATTCCTACTAAACCTTGTTCATCTGGAGTTAACTTTTCTTTTAAGTTAGAAATACGGCCAACAGCCTTAGTTAAATATTCATGACCCTGCAAATCATTTAAGTAGATACCAGCTGAATCATATCCACGGTATTCCAAGTTAGTTAATCCATTTAAAATAATATTTCTTGCAGGCTTACCTACAACTCCGACAATTCCGCACATAGACTTTTTCTCCTTTTGGTCTAGTTCAATATTCTTATAGTGGACCAGTTTAAATTCATTGTTACAGTAGCAATAATATTCTTTTTTAGCAAAGCGGTCAAGTACAAATCATCGAAATTGGTATAATACATAACTTAACTTTTTGTACAAAAAATAGCTATCAGTTTCTCAACCGATAGCCATTCTTTAATAATATTTTATTTACTTATTGATTGAAGTATTTTTACCCTCATAGCTGTCTCTCATCAATTGAGCAATTTCACTAATAAGTGGAGCTGATGGATTAGTTACAGTGTTTTGATCACCGTATGCTTCAACAGCTAATTCGTCAACTTTCTTGTCGAATTCAGCCTTGTCAACGCCATAGTCCTTATAAGCCATCTTAATACCAACTGATTGAGCCAAATCGATAATCTTTTGAACTAATCCTTCAATCAATTCTTCCTTGCTTGAACCAGTCAAGCCAATGGCCTTAGCAATATCTGCATAATCTGTATCAGCACGGTAAACAGAGTAATGAGGCCACATAGCAAGCTTTTCTGGACGCTTAGAATTGAAGCGGATAACTTGTGGTAAAGCAATAGCATCACTTACACCACTTGGAATATCAAAGGTTGAACCTACAGTGTGAGCAATTGAGTGTTCCAAACCAAGGAATGCGTTTGAGTAAGCCATACCTGCAATAGTAGCGGCATCGTGCATTTGCTTACGAGCAGCAAGATTACCATCGTAAGAGTTCTTTAAGTTGGCAAAAATGATTTTAATAGCTTCAAGTGACCAACCACGAGTAAAGTCAGTAGCCATTGTTGAAACATAACTTTCAATTGCGTGACCCAATGCTTCAAAACCTGACCAAGCAATTAAACGCTTAGGCATTTCTTGAACAAATTGATCGTCAACAATTGAAACATCTGGAGTTAAAGCATAATCACATAAAGTGTGCTTAATACCAGTCTTAGCATCGCTAATGATAGCAATTGGTGAAACTTCTGAACCAGTACCTGAAGTAGTTGGGATACATACAAGTTGAACGCCGTTAATCTTTGGGAAGCGAACTACTCTTTTTCTGATGTCCAAAAACTTTTGGTAAGCTTCCTCAAAACTCATTTCTGGGTTTTCATAGAACAAACGCATTGCCTTAGCAGCGTCCATTACTGAACCACCACCGATAGCAATCACAACGTCTGGCTTGAAGATGTTCATTCTGTGAACACCGTCTTTAATCACGTCAGTGTTAGGATCAAGAGTTACAGCCTTGAATACTTCGTATTCCTTTTGGCCACGGCGCTTTGAAATGATGTCAGTAATTTCATCAGCAAAGCCTTGATCAGCAACACCTTCATCAGTAACGATGAAGAAACGATTTACGTTTGGCATGTGACGTAAGTAGTTAGCTGCGTTGTGTTCGAAGTAGGTCTTAGAAGGAACCTTTACCCATTGCATGTTGTCGCGACGCATAGCAACTGTTTTGATATTAAGCAA
This sequence comes from Lactobacillus amylovorus DSM 20531, assembly GCF_002706375.1. Lineage (NCBI taxonomy): Bacteria > Bacillati > Bacillota > Bacilli > Lactobacillales > Lactobacillaceae > Lactobacillus > Lactobacillus amylovorus. The sequence goes on along the minus strand of NZ_CP017706.1, from coordinate 1,544,750 downwards.
GTCCTTAGCACCAATGTTGTGTGAGAAGGTGTTGGCACCATAAGAACCAGTACCTAAAGTAAGTGATGGCAACATGTTGTTGTAAAGGTCACCGATACCACCGAGGGCAGCTGGTGAGTTAACCAAGATACGGCAAGCATCCATCTTCATTGCAAATTCATCAATGATCTTCTTGTCGCTTGAGTGAAGACCAGCGGTGTGACCACGACCACCGTAATCAAGAAGTTCAGAACAAATTCTGAAGGCATCGTCATGGTTCTTAGCACGGTACAAAGTAAATACTGGTGAAAGCTTTTCAGCTGAAAGTGGGAACTTTCTACCAACACCGTTGTATTCAGCAACGATTACCTTGGTGTTCTTTGGTACATCAACACCACAAAGCTTAGCAATTTCGTAAGCTGATTTACCAGCTACAGGACCTGCAACAGTACCACGTCTTGGGTCGATGAAGTGTTCTTCGAACTTCTTAATTTCTTCTTTGTTTAAGAAATAGCAGTTCCACTTCTTGAATTCATCAACAACCTTGTCGTAAATCTCGTCGTCTACAACAACTGAGTTTTCTGAAGCACAAACCATACCATTGTCGAACGTCTTTGATAAAACGATGTCATAAACAGCACGGTCGATGTTAGCTGACTTTTCAATGTAAGATGGACCGTTACCAGGACCAACACCGATAGCAGGTTTACCTGATGAGTAAGCAGCCTTAACCATGCCAGGACCACCAGTTGCCAAAATAGTTTGAACACCTGGATTGTTCATCAAATCAGTGGTTGCATCCAAACTTGGTTCTTCAATCCATTGAATTGCGTCTTTTGGAGCACCTGCAGCAACAGCAGCAGCTTGAATAATCTTACCAGTTTCTACACAACTCTTTTGAGCTTGTGGGTGGAAACCGAAGATGATAGTGTTTCTTGTCTTTAAAGCAAGCATAGCTTTGAAGATAACAGTTGAAGTTGGGTTAGTTACTGGAGTAACACCAGCGATAACACCCTTAGGCTCAGCAATTTTGGTTAAACCTAATTCTTTATCTTCGTCAATAACACCAACAGTTTTTTCGTGACGTAAACTGTTCCAAATGTTTTCACTAGCGTACATGTTCTTGGTAGTCTTGTCTTCTACCACACCACGCTTGGTTTCTTCAACAGCCATCTTTGCTAATGGGTAAGCATTTTGTTCACCTGCAGTAGCAACTGCTTCACAGATCTTATCAACTTGTTCTTGTGTGAAGTTGGCCATTTCATCTAAAGCGACATGTGATTTCTTTACTAAATTGTCTACCATGTCGTAGATTTGCTTTTTCTTTTGTTCCTCTGTAAGAGTCTCTTTTTGTTGTGTCTTAGCCATATTTTCTTACCTCTAAGATCTACTAATTCTTGTGAACTAATTTACAATTTCAACTATAGCACAATAACTTTAAAAGTAAATGCATGAAATCCATACATTTTCTAGTGAGCAAGGTATTTAATGGCCCTAAGTTTCAGCTATAACTTAAATGAAAGCGCTTGTTATATTATTTGTTTGTGAATTAACAAACTTATTAAAAAGCATCAGTTTTTTATATTTTCTAAAAATTGTCTACTTTATCTGGTGCAGTTTCGCTACAATGATAAAATATTAAGTATATATGAAAAAACTGAAAACATGGGGGACTTATATGAATGATAAAAAATCGCAAACCGATTCCGATTATAAGCGAACCCTAAGCAACGCACACATACAGCTGATTGCTTTAGGCGGGACAATCGGAACCGGACTTTTCCTAGGTGTTGGTGATAGTATTCACCGCGCTGGCCCTAGTGTCATTTTAATCTACATCATTGTTGGGGTTTTTCTCTTTTTATTGATGCGGGCGCTAGGCGAGCTGATCATGTCCGACTTGCACAAACACACCTACATTGATTTTATTGAACAATATCTTGGTAAGAACATCGGCTTTATTACTGGGTACTTGTACTGGATAAGTTGGATTACGTTAGGCATGGCAGAAACAACCGCCTTAGGAATCTATTTCAAATATTGGTTTCCAACACTGAAACCCTGGATTCCCGGAATCATCACAATCGCCGTTTTATTAATCATCAATTTAATCTCGGCACGAGTTTTCGGTAACCTTGAATTTAGTTTTGCTATTATCAAAATCGTCACGATCGTGGTTTTCGTTTTATTGATTATTTACTTGCTGGTCACAGGTGGCAAGACCTCATTTGGACCGGTTGCCTTTGTAAACTTAGAAGATCACGGCGGATTCTTTGCAAGAGGCACAAAAGGATTCTGGCAAGGCTTCCAAATGGTTATCTTCAGTTTTATCGGTGTTGAATTGATCGGTTTAACTGCTGCGGAAGCACAAAATCCAGAAACTACTTTAAAGCGTGCGGTCAACCAATTGCCAGTTCGAATTATTTTATTCTATGTCATGGCAATTTTAGGAATTTTGTTAGTAATTCCTTGGTCAAAAGTAGCAACTAACTCCAGTCCATTTGTTCAAGCACTTGGAGCTACGGGAATTAGAAATGCGAGTTTAATCATTAACTTCGTTGTAATTTCTGCGGCGGTGTCATCTACCAATAGTTTTTTATACAGTGCGGGACGACTTTTGTTCTCCGTTACTTTCCACGGCAAAGGCAAGTGGAATCAAACTTTTGGTCACCTATCCAGACGGCAGTTGCCACAAAATGCTTTAATTTTGTCAGCATTATTTATGGCCTGCGCACCACTGATTACCTTGATTATCGGCGATCAAGCCTTTAACTTTATTTCATCTACTTCAACAAGTATGTTCTTAATCATTTGGTGCTTAATGGTTTTAACTCACATTGCTTACAGAAGAAAAACACCCGAAAATGAACTAAGCGATTTTAAGATGCCTGGCTTTCCTTATGTTGATTATTTGATTTTATTATTCTTTGTTTTAATGATCATCTTACTTTTAATCTTGCCAAGCTACCGCATCCCAATGATTTCAGCTATCGTTACCTTCCTCATCTTGTACTTAATCTCCAAACTCTGGAGTGACAAAAAAGAAGCTTAAAAAAATACGCGATAATGTTGCGTTTTTTTATTTGTCTATTTTTTTGATAATTTTTGCAGGTACGCCAGCAACTACTGTGTTTTTCGGCACATCCTTAGTAACCACTGCTCCAGCAGCTATTACAGCATTTTCACCCACAATTACGCCTGGACAAATAGTAGCTCTAGCACCAATCCAGGCATTTTTCTTAATAAGTACTGGCTTTAATTCAAACTCTTTTCTTTGTTTAGGTTTTAAACCGTGGTTAACGGAAAGAAGATATGCACCCGGTCCAATTAAAACATCGTCCTCAATGGTAATTCCGCCTAAGTCAACCATCATCACATTCGAGTTGATAAAAACACACTCACCTATTTTGATGTTGTGGCCGTAATCCGTGTAAAATGGCAATCTAATTTCTGTACTCTTAGGGATTTTTTGTCCTGTGATTTCACTGATTAATTGCCGCGCTTCACATTCATAATGACGCTGCGTGTTCAAGTTCTGCAAAAAGCGCTGATTTTGTTCGACAATTTCTTGAATAAGTTCTTTGTCTTGGGTCTTCATAATCTGCTACTCCTTTTCTTGCTCATTTTTAGTTTAAAAGGTAAAGTAAGTAATGTAAAAAAATTATTAAGTATCACGTATAATAACTTTTATTTATGGTGAAAATATGGAATTAAGAGTTTTAAATTATTTCGTTGCCACAGCACAAGAGTTAAACATGACGAAAGCGGCACAGAAATTATTAGTTTCTCAGCCTGCTTTATCACGCCAAATTGCGGATTTGGAAGACGAATTAGGGGTCAGGTTATTCAACCGCCAACCACGCCATTTAACTCTGACACCTTCAGGACAATATTTATTAGAGCAAGCAAAAGAAATTTTAGCTTTAACTGCCAAAACTAAGAGCAACCTGCAATCATCAGCTGTAATCAGTGGTGATTTAACTATTGCTGCCGGCGAAAGTGTTGGTATGCAAAGACTGATGAATTTCGTCAGCAACATTATCCAAGACTACCCGACAGTTAAAATTCATATTTTAAGTGGTGATTATGAATTTGCTGAGAAGAAATTAAACATCGGCACAGTTGATTTTGCGGCTATCATTGGTTGACGTTAACCTTTCCAACTATGCTTCCATTCAGCTGCCAGAACGAGACGTATGGGGCGTATTAATGACCATGGATGATCCTTTAGCTGAAAAGAAAGTAATTACACCAGCGGATCTGGTTGGCCGAACTGTACTTAATTCTCAACAAGCTGACACGATGCACTATTTCGATAATTGGTTTGGCAATTACAAAGACGACGTTAATTTCATCGGAACGGTCAACTTAAGCTTTAACGGAACTTTACTAGTTAAAAACAATGCGGCTGTGATGTTAACACTAGATAAAATTGCTAATACTTCTAGCAAATCCGGTTTAACATTTAGGCCGATAGCTCCAGCTTTAAGTGAGCCAATCACCGTTATCTGGAAACATGAGACCAACTTATCGCCCGTCGCTGAATTATTCTTAAACAGACTGCAAGCTTCAATTGCTGATGACTAAAAAAATCCCAAGGCCATTTGACCTTGGGATTTTTGTTTTGCTTTATTTCTTCTTACGAGTAAAACGTTGCTTAAGTTGTTGCCACATGCTTAAAGCTTTACGCATATGGTCAGCTGGTACGTATTTTCTGATTGCACGCAATACCTTCTTAGGATCACGCGCAGCAAAGATAAACTTACCATTAGATTTAGTTCTAATTTCAAAACGTGGAATATAACGTCCATTGAAATGAACGTCCGCAACTACATAAGTTACTTCTTTCCATGGAATTTGAACATAGTCTTCAACATTTCTCTCGTTATAAAATTCAAAAGCTTTATCGCCGATCATAATTTTTCCATAAGATGCAATACCTCTAAACCAGGTACCATCAACGGTCAGATCGACTCTTGTGTTAATTGATTTAGCCATTTATTAAAGAATGCCCCATACGTGGAAGAGAACACCGACAACAAAGATACCGATGATAATCCAGATTGGTGAAACCTTCTTCTTCAACAACCACATACAGAAGAATGTCAAAAGAAGACCAGCTAAACCTGGGATCAATGAATCCAAGTTGTTTTGCAAAGTAGTAACCTTGGTATTGGTCAAAGCTTTACCATTACCCATGTTCCATTGCATAAGAGCTTCTTGAATACCTTTAGCACCTGATGGAAGCTTGTCCCATTCGATGTAACCACCCTTTTGGATAGGGGTTTGTGAAACGATTGGAGTAAATTTGATGTTTACCCAACGTTCAATCAAGGCACCCAAAACGAACATACCCATCATTGAAGCACCACGGGTAACTTTTTGAAGCATACCACCTGACATGTCGTTAGTGATAGCTGAACCAGCGTTGTAACCAAATTCTTGTGTGTACCATAAGAAGGCAAGTCTGATTACGTTCCAGATAACGAAGAACAAGATAGGTCCCATGACGTTACCTGAAATGGCCATTGATGCACCTAAGGCACCAACAATTGGACGAACAGTGTACCAGAATACAGGGTCACCAACACCGGCCAAAGGTCCCATCATACCAACCTTAACACCTTGGATAGCGTCGTCAGTAACAGGAGCACCGTTAGCTTTATCTTCTTCCAAAGCCAAGGTAACACCAAGTACAGGTGAAGCTAAGTATGGGTGAGTGTTAAAGAATACCAAGTGTCTTTGTAAAGCAGCAGACAAATCTTTCTTGTCTGGGTATAACTTTCTCAATGCAGGAATCATTGAGTATGCGTAACCACCGTTCTGCATTCTTTCGTAGTTCCATGAACCTTGAAGGAATTGTGAGTGCCACATAACGTTAAAACGGTCACGTTTGGTTAATTTAATTTTTTTATCAGCCATTATTTAAATCCTCCTCTATGCGTTCATTTTAATAATCATCAATGATATCGCCGAGTGGATCGCCGGTATCGGCATCGCCAGAGTTGTTTGAACCTGAGCCGTTGCCACCCTTAGCTTCAAGAGCTAAGTACATCAAAGCCATTGAAAGACCGATAGCACCAAGGGCGATCAAAGTTAAGTCCTTGATAGCAGCTAAAGCGAAACCAATTGCGAAGAATGGCCATACTTCTCTACTTGCCATCATGTTGATAACCATAGCGTAACCTACAGCAACAACCATACCACCACCGATGGTCATACCATCTGATAACCATTGAGGCATCATTGCAAGCCAACCTCTAACAGTGCTTGCTGGAATAGCCAAAAGCAATGCGGCTGGGATAGCGATTCTCAAACCTTGCAAACATACAGCAATCCATTGCCATACGTTAATCATACGCCAGTTACCCTTCTTAGCTTGTGCGTCCATGATGTGAACGATAGCAGTTGAGATAGTACGTACGATCATAGTTAAGAACAAACCAGCAACAGCCAAAGGAATAGCGATACCAGTAGCAGTACCGATACCAGCAGTACCTTGACCACCTTCAACCAAGATAATAGCTGAAGCTATTGAAGCCAAAGCGGCATCTGGTGCAACAGCGGCACCAATGTTTGCCCAACCTAAGGCGATCATTTGTAATTGACCACCCAAAATAACACCTAAGTCCAGGTGACCGGTAACTAAACCGATCAAAGTACATGCAACTAATGGTTGGTGGAATTGCCATTCATCCAAGATACCTTCCATACCTGCAAGAAAGGCAACAACCACTACCAAAATCATTTGTATAGCGTTCATTTATTTACTCCTAATTAATTATTTCTTTTGTTCGTCAAGTAAGGTTTGAGCCTTCTTCAAGATAGAATCCATGTTACCTGGAGCATCTGAAGGAACCTTTCTAACATCAAACTTAACGCCCATCTTTTCAAGTTCACGGAAAGTATCAACGTCTTCTTGGTTCATTGACAATACGTTGTTGGCGTTAACGTCGCCTTCCTTGTATGACATTGAACCAACGTTGATTTCCTTAAGATTAATACCGCCCTTGATAGCTCTCAAAACATCTTCTGGATTTTCAAACAAAAGAAGTGCGTGTGTGTTACCAAATCTTGGATCCTTTGCGATTTCTTCCATCTTCTTAAGTGGAACAGTGTGAGCTTTAACACCTGCAGGTGCAGCTTCACGAATCATACTCTTACGCAAGTCATCCTTAGCAACACTGTCTGAAACAACAATTACTCGATCTGGCTTCATTGCTGGAATCCAACCAGTAGCAACCTGACCGTGAAGTAAACGTGAGTCGATTCTTGCCAAAACGTACTTAATGTGACCGTCACCAATTACAGTACCTTCTGGAATTGACTTCTTACCGCCCTTAGCTGAACCCTTGTCAGCGGCTGCTGCAGGAGCAGCGGTCTTTGGCATTAAGTCAGATGGCTTAGTCTTGATACCATCCTTAGCAGGTTCAACTACCTTTGTAGCGATTTGACGTGCAGTAGCATTAGCATCCATCATACGTTCAGTTAATGCTTGAACAACCATTGGTAAATTCATACCAGCAACAATTGCCCACTTGTCATGCTTTTCAACAAGTCCGTTAGCTTGGTTAAATGGAGTACCGCCCCATAGGTCGACCAAGAACAAAACTTCATCTTGGCTATCGAATGAAGCAATTGCTTTTTCCATCTTGCCACGAATGTCATCTGGGCCTTCATCAGGCTTTAAGATAACATGAGCAAAATTATTTTGTTCGCCGAAAAGCATTTGCGCAGATTGTGCAATACCATCAGCGAAGCCACCATGGCTGGCTAAAACAATTCCTACCATGTAATTTCCTCCTCTAGATCAAAAATGAATCCGCTTTTATTATACAATAAATTAAGACTTTAACAAAGTGTTTTTTTGAAAATAATTTCATAAGTTGATGGTTTGTTTCACACTTCAGTAAAATCTTTGTATCCCAGGCTTTTATCTAAATTGGTCTAATGAAAAAAAGACCATTTAGAGGCCATCTAAACGGTTATTTTTTTCATCATTTTTACCTATTAAAATGATTGCTTGTTTATTATCTAACATATTCATGTTACGAAATTTATACTAAAAAAGTTTAAAGATCAAAATGAGAGCATAAAAAAGAGGCCCGGCGGCCTCCTTCTTCCGTGCTCCGGCTGTCAGACTCGAACTGACGACATCTTGATTAACAGTCAAGCGCTCTACCAACTGAGCTAAGCCGGAATATTAAAAAAGAGCACGGCAGCTTCCTTTCCTCGCAGGCAGTTGCCCACCAACTACTTTCGGCGTTAAGAAGCTTAACTTCTGTGTTCGGCATGGGAACAGGTGTATCCTTCTTGCTTTCGCCACCGTACTCTTTTGAGCTACTACGCTCAAAACTAAACATAATCTTTCGCAAAAAAACTTTTCAGATCGCTTCGCTTTGGTCAAGTCCTCGACTGATTAGTACTGGTCCGCTCCATTCTTCACAGAACTTCCACTCCCAGCCTATCTACCTCATCGTCTCTGAGGTGTCTTACTGCTTACGCAAAGGAAATCTCATCTTGAGGGGGGCTTCGCACTTAGATGCTTTCAGCGCTTATCCCTTCCGCACATAGCTACCCAGCGATGCTCCTGGCGGAACAACTGGTACACCAGCGGTGCGTCCATCCCGGTCCTCTCGTACTAAGGACAGCTCCTCTCAAATTTCCTACGCCCACGACGGATAGGGACCGAACTGTCTCACGACGTTCTGAACCCAGCTCGCGTGCCGCTTTAATGGGCGAACAGCCCAACCCTTGGGACCGACTTCAGCCCCAGGATGCGACGAGCCGACATCGAGGTGCCAAACCTCCCCGTCGATGTGAACTCTTGGGGGAGATAAGCCTGTTATCCCCAGGGTAGCTTTTATCCGTTGAGTGATGGCCCTTCCATACGGTACCACCAGATCACTAAGCCCGACTTTCGTCCCTGCTCGAGTTGTCTCTCTCACAGTCAAGCTCCCTTATACCTTTACACTCTGCGAATGATTTCCAACCATTCTGAGGGAACCTTTGGGCGCCTCCGTTACACTTTAGGAGGCGACCGCCCCAGTCAAACTGCCCACCTGACACTGTCCCTGGCCTGGCTTACAGGTCGAGGTTAGAGCATCCTTCAAACAAGGGTAGTATCCCAACATTGCCTCCTGCAAGACTAGCGTCCTGCATTCCTTGGCTCCTACCTATCCTGTACATGTTTAAAAGATACTCAATATCAAGCTACAGTGAAGCTCCATGGGGTCTTTCCGTCCTGTCGCGGGTAACCCGCATCTTCACGGGTATTATAATTTCACCGAGTCTCTAGTTGAGACAGTGCCCAAATCATTACACCTTTCGTGCAGGTCGGAACTTACCCGACAAGGAATTTCGCTACCTTAGGACCGTTATAGTTACGGCCGCCGTTTACTGGGGCTTCAATTCAAACCTTCGCTTGCGCTAAGCTCTCCTCTTAACCTTCCAGCACCGGGCAGGTGTCAGCCTCTATACGTCATCTTACGATTTTGCAGAGACCTGTGTTTTTGATAAACAGTTGTTTGGGCCTATTCACTGCGGCTAACCACTCTCATGGCCAGCACCCCTTCTTCCGAAGTTACGGGGTCATTTTGCCGAGTTCCTTAACGAGAGTTCTCTCGCTCACCTTAGTGTTCTCCACTCGACTACCTGTGTCGGTTTGCGGTACGGGTATGTTCTCTCTGGCTAGAAGCTTTTCTTGGCAGTGTGACTACATCACCTTCGCTACTTTTACTTCGCTACTCATCACAGCTCATGTTGCTGGTTAGAAGCATTTGACTCTTAACCGCACTCGCTGCTTGAACATCGATCCAGCTCGATGCGTGTTTCGCCTCCTGCGTCCCTCCATTGCTCATAACGATTGAACACAGTACAGGAATCTCTACCTGTTATCCATCGACTACGCCTCTCGGCCTTGCCTTAGGTCCCGACTTACCCTGGGCGGACGAGCCTGCCCCAGGAAACCTTAGTCTTTCGGCGGATAGGATTCTCACCTATCTTTCGCTACTCATACCGGCATTCTCACTTCTAAGCGCTCCAACTATCCTCTCGATTAGCCTTCGCCGCACTTAGAACGCTCTCCTACCACGTGCTCTTTAAAACACATCCACAGTTTCGGTACTATGCTTAGCCCCGGTAAATTTTCGGCGCAGCGCCACTCGACTAGTGAGCTATTACGCACTCTTTGAATGATGGCTGCTTCTGAGCCAACGTCCTAGTTGTCTACGCAACTCCACATCCTTTTCCACTTAGCATAGATTTGGGGACCTTAACTGGTGATCTGGGCTGTTTCCCTTTCGACTACGGATCTTATCACTCGCAGTCTGACTCCCGTGTATGGATATATGGAATTCGCAGTTTATCTGGATTCAGTAACCCCTGACGGGCCCCTAGTCCAAACAGAGCTCTACCTCCATTATCCTCTCCACGAGGCTAGCCCTAAAGCTATTTCGGAGAGAACCAGCTATCTCCAAGTTCGTTTGGAATTTCACCGCTACCCACAACTCATCCCCGCAATTTTTAACTTACGTGGGTTCGGCCCTCCAGTGCGTTTTACCACACCTTCAGCCTGGTCATGGGTAGGTCACTTGGTTTCGGGTCTACGTCAACTAACTTCTCGCCCTATTCAGACTCGCTTTCGCTCCGGCTCCGTCTTTTCTGACTTAACCTCGCTAGTTAACGTAACTCGCCGGTTCATTCTACAAAAGGCACGCCATTGCACTTTAATGTGCTTTGACTACTTGTAGACACACGGTTTCAGGTTCTCTTTCACTCCCCTTCCGGGGTTCTTTTCACCTTTCCCTCACGGTACTGGTTCACTATCGGTCACTAATTAGTATTTAGCCTTGCGAGATGGTCCTCGCGGTTTCAACCGGGATTCCTCGTGTCCCGGCCTACTCAGGATTCTGCTAGGCGCGCTTGCAATTTCGCTTACGGGGCTCTCACCCTCTCTGGCTTACCTTCCCAGATAATTCTGCTATCACTTACGCTGCCACGTCGCAGTCCTACAACCCCAAATGATAAATCACTTGGTTTGGGCTCTTTCCTCTTCGCTCGCCGCTACTAAGGAAATCGATTTTTCTTTCTCTTCCTGCAGCTACTTAGATGTTTCAGTTCACTGCGTATTCCTTTGAATGACTATCTATTCATCATTCAATAATGCATCGCTGCATTGGGTTCCCCCATTCGGACATCTCCGGATCTTAGCGTACTTACCGCTCCCCGAAGCTTTTCGTAGTTCGTCACGTCCTTCATCGGCTTTTAGTGCCTAGGCATTCACCGTGCGCCCTTTTCTACTTGACCTTACTCAAGAATTCTCTTCTCGGTCGCTCTACAATCTGTTCTCTTTGATTGTCTCGGTTTTTTGCTTGGATTATATTCAGTTTTCAATGTACTAACTCTTTGAGGTACTACCCTCAAAACTAAACAAAGTTTCTCAGTGTGCTTCCGCTTGCTCTGGATACTTCTCTTAGTATTTCTACTCTCCATATCCTTCGCTTCCTTAGAAAGGAGGTGATCCAGCCGCAGGTTCTCCTACGGCTACCTTGTTACGACTTCACCCCAGTCATCTGCCCTGCCTTAGACGGCTCCTTCCCGAAGGTTAGGCCACCGGCTTTGGGCATTGCAGACTCCCATGGTGTGACGGGCGGTGTGTACAAGGCCCGGGAACGTATTCACCGCGGCGTGCTGATCCGCGATTACTAGCGATTCCAGCTTCGTGCAGTCGAGTTGCAGACTGCAGTCCGAACTGAGAACAGCTTTCAGAGATTCGCTTGCCTTCGCAGGCTTGCTTCTCGTTGTACTGCCCATTGTAGCACGTGTGTAGCCCAGGTCATAAGGGGCATGATGACTTGACGTCATCCCCACCTTCCTCCGGTTTGTCACCGGCAGTCTCATTAGAGTGCCCAACTTAATGCTGGCAACTAATAACAAGGGTTGCGCTCGTTGCGGGACTTAACCCAACATCTCACGACACGAGCTGACGACAGCCATGCACCACCTGTCTTAGCGTCCCCGAAGGGAACTCCATATCTCTACAGATTGCACTAGATGTCAAGACCTGGTAAGGTTCTTCGCGTTGCTTCGAATTAAACCACATGCTCCACCGCTTGTGCGGGCCCCCGTCAATTCCTTTGAGTTTCAACCTTGCGGTCGTACTCCCCAGGCGGAGTGCTTAATGCGTTAGCTGCAGCACTGAGAGGCGGAAACCTCCCAACACTTAGCACTCATCGTTTACGGCATGGACTACCAGGGTATCTAATCCTGTTCGCTACCCATGCTTTCGAGCCTCAGCGTCAGTTGCAGACCAGAGAGCCGCCTTCGCCACTGGTGTTCTTCCATATATCTACGCATTCCACCGCTACACATGGAGTTCCACTCTCCTCTTCTGCACTCAAGAAAAACAGTTTCCGATGCAGTTCCTCGGTTAAGCCGAGGGCTTTCACATTAGACTTATTTTTCCGCCTGCGCTCGCTTTACGCCCAATAAATCCGGACAACGCTTGCCACCTACGTATTACCGCGGCTGCTGGCACGTAGTTAGCCGTGACTTTCTGGTTGATTACCGTCAAATAAAGGCCAGTTACTACCTCTATCCTTCTTCACCAACAACAGAGCTTTACGATCCGAAAACCTTCTTCACTCACGCGGCGTTGCTCCATCAGACTTGCGTCCATTGTGGAAGATTCCCTACTGCTGCCTCCCGTAGGAGTTTGGGCCGTGTCTCAGTCCCAATGTGGCCGATCAGTCTCTCAACTCGGCTATGCATCGTCGCCTTGGTAAGCCGTTACCTTACCAACTAGCTAATGCACCGCGGGGCCATCCCTTAGCGACAGCTTACGCCGCCTTTCAAAAGCTGATCATGCGATCTGCTTTATTATCCGGTATTAGCACCTGTTTCCAAATGGTATCCCAGACTTAGGGGCAGGTTCCCCACGTGTTACTCACCCATCCGCCGCTCGCTTTCCCAACGTCATTACCGAAGTAAATCTGTTGGTTCCGCTCGCTCGACTTGCATGTATTAGGCACGCCGCCAGCGTTCGTCCTGAGCCAGGATCAAACTCTCATTTTAAAAAGTTTGAAATGACTTCATTTCGATTATTTAAGATCTTTGTCTCAAATTTATTGCTTGCGAATTGACTTCGCTTTTTGTTTGGGTTTTTACACCCGCACACTTTTAGCGAAACTTTGTTCAGTTTTCAAAGTACTACCTCCGTCCGGTTCAACCAGACGGCTTTTATATTTTATCAAACCCTCAAGCCCTTGTCAAGAACTTTTTTGAATTTGTTTTTCGTCATCCGCTCGAGTTATTCATCTCTTGCCTGACGACATTTAAATATATTACCAGCTTCTTCTCCCCTTTGCAAGTACTTTTTTCATTTTATCGATTTTTCCTTTGCTCAGGCTTCTTATTCAAGCTGTGCCGCTTCTCTCGAAACGACTTTATTAAGTTACCCTATTTCTGCTCTTTTTGCAAGTTTGCCCCTTCGTTCGCTTCACTTATGAAACACGTGGTTTAGTTGTAACCACTTATAAAATTGCATCCCTCAATCGACAATCATTTTCTTAACACTAAAAGTTTAACGCAACTAATCGTTCGAAATTTGCTTAAAATCCACTTATTTTTCGTCAAAAATTTTTTAAAAACTTTTTTATTTATCAAAAAGCAAAACATACTAATCTAGTGTTGGATGATTACTCGACGGAGTAGTCGTTCAACACTTTTTCTTTTACTATGTAAAGTGGAGATGAAGCCAATGCCGTGCGTCTTTTGGACACATGATGTCGTAAGCAAAACTGGCAGCTTCACCATTCAATTTAGAATCTCGTCTAAGTATGTTGGCTGTTAAAGTCCGGTTGAGAAAATTAGATCTGATTGAATTGGGTGAAGGTAGCTCATCTCCAAGTAAAGCGGAGGTTTATTCTTATGGATTTATTGAAAACTGTTTTCGGTATTGATGTTAGCAGCCGGAAGTCTAACGTATGCATTATGGTCAATGGCCAAAAAGTTAATGACTATGCCATCTCCAACGATATGGTAGGCTTCAATCAGCTGCTAGATGACCTTAAACAGGTTACCAACCCGCAAATTATCTTTGAAGCAACTGGCGTCTACTCCAGAAGACTCCAGGCGTTTTTGAACATGCACGAATTACGCTATGTCATGATGAACCCACTGGAAGCCAAAAGAAAGACAAAGGATGACCTGCACCAGAACAAGACCGATAAGCTTGATGCAATGTATCTCGCCAAGCTGCAATCTGAGCACCCGCAACGGCTGGCCTATGTTCAAAGCGAAGAATATCAAGAATTGATGGCCAACAACCGCATCTACGAGCAGGCTTCGCACGATCTGATAACCAACAAGAATAGACTGCACAAAGCCATTCAGCTTACTTTCCCAGAGATCGAACACGTGATGGCTACTCCAAGAGGAAAAAACTACTGGAGTATTGTTCTCAGATTCCCGCACCCTGATATCGTATTAGAAACAAAAGAAGCCGATATCATCGACTTCTTAAAGAGCTTATCTGGTATTGGTAAGAAACGTGCTAACGATATAATGCAAAAGCTTATTCGTTTAGCTAAAGTCGCATGCCCAGCTGTCAAAAAAGACAGTGCTTATGTTCATGGCCTCAAAATAGCTATTAACAACATCCTAAGCGCTGAAGAAGAGTGCCAGACTGCTTTACAGGAGATGGCTAAGCTGGCTCCTAAGCGGGATCTGGAGATCCTCACAAGCATTCCAGGCATCGGCGAAAACACTGCCTTGAGAATTATTAGTGAGCTCGGAGATATCAGACGCTTTAAAAACCCTAACCAATTAAATGCCTTCGTTGGCGTTGACCCTCAAGTTTATGAATCTGGCAACCTCACGGCCCACCTGTCAATTTCAAAGCGTGGGACAGCTATCGGCAGAAAGGTGCTGTACTTGGCAATCAACCAAATTCAATCGGCCAAGAAAGCAGGCAACCCTTGCCATATTGCGGATTATTACGAGAAACGAAAACGGTCTTCTGAGACTGCAAGTCACAAGAAGGCCGCTATCGCATCGATCCATAAATTATTACGGACGATCTTCGCTTTAATTAAGAATGATCAATTATATAGCTATGACGTAGCCAAACATAACCAAAGACTTTTGTCATAAAAATTGATCCAATAGATATTATAACAGCCTCTTTTTTGAAATTACAGAAGGCAGGCTGTATTTTTCATGCCCTAAAGTCAGATATTTGACTTGATTCTCCGGAGGCTCCATTCAAATTAGGCTCTTATTTCAAAATAAAATTACCTAAAATCGTTGATAATACTTGACTTAGAGTAGAAAAAAGACACCCGCTTTTTACAGCGAATGTCTTCTTATTAAATCTATTTAATTAGATTAAACTTGATTCCTTAGTGATCTTCTTCATACCGTTCATGTATGGAACAAGTACATCTGGAACAGTTACTGAACCGTCTTCGTTTTGGTAGTTTTCCAAAATTGCGGCTACACAACGACCAACTGCCAAACCTGAACCGTTCAAAGTGTGAGCCAAGTGAAGCTTGCCGTCTTCGTCACGGTAACGAATTTGTGCACGACGTGCTTGGAAGTCAGTACAGTTTGAACAACTTGAAATTTCACGGTACTTGTCTTGTGCAGGCATCCAAACTTCAAGGTCGTAAGTCTTAGCACTAGTGAAACTTGCATCCCCAGTTGACAAAGCAACTACGTGGTATGGCAAGCCTAACTTTTGCAATAAGTGTTCTGCGTTGTGGGTCAACTTTTCAAGTTCATCCCATGATTCGTCTGGCTTACATACCTTAACCATTTCAACCTTACGGAATTCGTGCATTCTAATTAAACCACGAGTATCACGACCAGCTGAACCTGCTTCACTTCTGAATGCTGGTGATAAAGCAGTTACGTTAATTGGGAGCTTGTCACCGTGGATAATTTCATTTCTGAAGTAGTTTACCAAAGGAACTTCGGCAGTTGGAATCAAAGTTAAGTCACGTGGCTTATCTGGATCGTCGTTATCAACGATAGTATAAACGTCTTCGTGGAACTTAGGGAATTGACCAGTACCTTGCATTGAAGCATCGTTTACCAAGTAAGGTGGGATAACTTCGGTGTAGCCATCCTTGGTGTTTTCATCAAGGAAGAAGTTGAATACGGCACGTTCCAAAAGTGCACCTGCACCAATGTAGTAAACAAAACGTGCACCTGAAACCTTAGCAGCACGGTCCCAGTCCAAAATACCCAAATTAGTACCGATGTCCCAGTGAGCCTTGGGCTTAAAGTCAAACTTAGTTGGTTCTTCCCACTTACGAACTTCTTCGTTGTAGCTGTCGTCTGGTCCAACTGGGTCTGAGTCTGCTGGGAAGTTAGGCAATCTAAGCAAAATGTAGTTTTGCTTTTCAGTTAATTCATCAACTTCTTTATCTAAGTTCTTGATTTCCTTACCTACTTCACGCATAGCAGCTATGGCATCGCTAGCGTCTTCCTTGTTACGCTTCTTTTCAGCAATTTGCTTTGAAACATCGTTACGCTTAGCCTTTAATTGTTCACTCTTAGTCAAATCCTTACGACGCTTAGTGTCGATTTCAACTAATTCGTCCAATTCTTCTGGCTTAATGCCACGTGTAGCAAGCTTCTTCTTTGACCAATCAAGATTCTCACGAATCACTTTAATATCAAGCATATAAAACCTCCATTCATAAAAAAGAGCCGATCATCCCTATCTTTGGGACGAATCGGCTCTTACACGGTTTCGCGGTACCACCCATCTTCAGTCTAAAATAGACTGCACCTCTTTAACAGGCGAATAACGACGCCAAACCGTGCAACTATTAATTGCCCACATTACTGAAATCTGGAAACGACTATTCATTCACTCGCACCAACCGTGAACTCTCTGAAGCAGTCTTAGGATTTCGTGTTTGCGTCTATTTTAAGCCATTCTTCTTTTTTGAGCAAATAATATTTTTCTTTAAAAGAAAAAAGTGCACTAACTTGGCTGTAATCGACGGTATAAACGTAGTGAAAACCTAATCTCTGCAACAGTTTTTGCGACTTTTCATTATCGGCAAAAGTGCCAGCCCATACTTCAGTCTGTCTCTTCTTTTTAAAAGCATAGGTCAAAATCAAACGAACAGCTTCAGTCATATAACCGTGGCCTTCAAAGGCTTGGTCCAGCAAAAAACCGATTTCTTTTGTCTTTAATAAGCCACTTTGCTCATCCATGCCGCGTTCGTACAATTCGATCAGGCCAATTCCTTCATCGCTGCCTCGCAAGCAGACGACATAGCTTTCGGGGCGTGCCATATATTGGTGCACGCTCTTTACCGCTTGGTCCATATTTTCCATCCGCTCAAAACCGGCCATATCGTGATAACGCGTATTCTGACCCCACTTTAGTAAAAGCGGCGCATCTTTTTCTTCAAATCGTCTTAAATAAATTCTCTTTGATTCAAGCATCAGTGACCCATCAACTTCAACAGCCATCTTGCACCGTATTGCAAACCAAAACTATAAGCTGCAATCGTCCAAGGTTTACACAAAATAATAATCCAGAAATACGTAGAGAACTTCATCTTGGTCAAACCGGCAAGTAAACAAAGCACATCATCGGGTGCTGCCGGAGCCAAGATACACAGTGCAAAAAACCAGTTGAATTTATTCTGATTCTTCGTCCATTTCATATATTTGTCTAGCGTTTCTTCAGACACAATATGCAGAATAAATGGTCGCCCGTAATATCTGGCTAAGAAAAAATTGATAATCGAACCAATGCAGATGCCGACATAATTATAGATAAAACCGGCAATCGGCCCGAAAAATACTACACCGCCCAGCAGCGAAACGCCCCCGGGGATAATCGGTACAACTACCTGTACTATTTGAATCAGTACAAAAATGATCGGACCAACAATTTGTTTATTAGCTAAATAAGCCCGCATTTTTGCTTGATCAGTAAAAATGCCTAGCCGATACCAATAGATCACTAGCAAAATAATGATTATTCCACAAACCACTGTAGCAATGTTAATTAGTTTGCGACTTGCTTTAGCTGATAAATGTTGCATTTTTTCGCCTTCCCTCATAGGACTAGTACGTCAATTTTATCAAAAATAACACTATTTAACCGATTTTTCACCTTATTATAGAAAAACTAAAAATATTCTTATTAATTTCTTCTGTTCCTATAGTTAATACGCGTGGTGCTAGTTAAATCGTTCTAGACAATATGCCATATTATAAGCTAAAATGGCAACTTCGAGTCTCTCTTGAAAACCTGCTAAACTTCTAGCTCGATTATTTTCAGCGTTGTAGTAAGACAAAAGCGAAAAATCACTCTCGATGGTCCTTCTGAGTGCCATTAAATAGTGCTTATTGTGCTTTTGAGCATTCTTCATGTTTTTACGATATGGTGTCCAAAGCGTATAGCCCATTTGCTCTAAGCGTTGATGCAGGTTTTTGCCCAAATATCCTTCATCGCCCAAAAGGTAACGATTGTCAGGATGAGCGTTAGTAATCAGTTCTACTGTTTCCTTAGCATCATGAACTGAGGCCTTGGTTACGATATAATCTAGCAAGTAGCCGTCGTCGCTAACAATAGCGTGAACCTTAAAACCATAATAATAGATTTTTTTGGTTGCCTTATAGCCAATATCGGCATAGCCGCGAAAGATCTTTGCTCGACGATTGCGAATTGGCTGACAGACTGGCACAGGAAAGCTATCAATAATCAAAATGTCGCCTGACAGATCTACTTCCTCATTAAGGCCATGTCGAATTAAATAGATCAATGGCAAAAGCATGCGTGCTCTGCGATTAAAGCGAGAGTGAGATAAATTAACAAGCTTTTCACAAAATCTTCTTTGAGATTCAACGCCCAATGAAGCCTGCCAAATAAGCAAGGCCAGAATAGAACTGTCAGATATTTTACATCGATTGATATTCCGTCTTTGCTTTAATGCATCTGGGGCATAAAGTTTGTACAAACAGCGACAAATTATATTTAAACGACTAAAACTAACTTGTAAATGATGAGAAAAACGCTTAAGCTTAGGGTAGTTCAATCTAGTCAGACTCTTTTCTATTAATATGTTTACAAGTCGAGTCTAACAAGATTGGACTTTTTTTGTTAACTAAAACGATTTAACTAGCACCACGCGTATAGTTAATATATAATAAGCGATGAAAGATCTAAGAAAGGAATGCATTTCATGGTTGTAATAAAAAATAATGTTATCTACGACACAAATAAGAAATTAGGGGCCGATGTTTACTACCCAAATAATACAACTTCTAAGACCAAAATCTTAATCTTTTGGCATGGTGGTGGCTGGTTCCGTGGCAACAAGGAAAGCGTTAAGAGCGTCGGCGTTGATTTAGCTAATGCCGGTTTTATGACTTTCATTCCTGAATACAGCCTTGCTCCTGCAGCACATTTTCCAGCTGCACATGAAGATGTATTGCATTTTGTCGAATGGCTTTTAAAATCTGATTACACTGATCAAGACGATCTCAAGAATATCGTGCAAATCGGGGCCAGCGTTGGCGGAACAATGGCGTTATACGTTGCCGGCAAATATGGTTTTCCAACGGTAACTTGGTCTGCACCAGTTGAGTATTCAAACTGGATCAAAGAACACCAAGACGTTAAGGCATCCCCAGCAGCCGCAAAAGACTTGGGCATTACTGATCCTGAGCAAATCAGACAGTCCTTCTACAAGTACTTTACTTTGACTTATACCGACACTGAAGACCCAAAGGTTTTAGCTAAGCTTGATGCAAAATCATACGACCTAAGCAAATTAGACAAAGTAATGATGATCAATTCAGCAGACGAACTGACCCCACTTGATTCAGTTCTCGACTTCGTCAACTTTTTAGCTAAACAAAATCACGGTGTGCAACTACTCGTCATTCCAGGACATGGTCATGCAATGGACTACGGCAACGACTACATCGATGAATCACTCGACTTTTTATTCCAAACAATTAAGAGACAAAAATAATTATAATCAATATAGAAAAATTCGTACAAATTCGTAAAGACCAAAAGCTTTCACAAACCGACCTCTGTCATGGTATTTGTACGCAATCTACTTTAAGTAAATTCGAAAATAATGGTCAGGTACCGTCTTTTAAAATTTTGAAGCAGCTCTGCGATCGGTTAAACATCGAAGTTGGCGATATTATGACCAGTAGCGATGAAAAGAAAGTCGCACGCTTGCTATTTGAAGCTGATTTTTCATTTATCAATTTCGACTACGCCAAGATTTTGAACATTTTATCGCAGATTAATCCGCAAAATCTTAAGCAGGATGAAGATAAAGTACACTACCACTTTTTGCGCGGTCAATATGCACTGAAAAGCGACCGTAACCAAATGAGTGCACTATTTTACTTCAACAACATTTTGACAACGGATAATTTGCCGAAAAACGACATTTATCGTCTGCTCGCTTTAAACGGCTGTAGTCAAATCTACGCTAAGCAAGGCGAAACCGAAAAGGCA